>JAWWBN010000069.1:0-15754 GCA_033720955.1 Thermoanaerobaculia bacterium
CTACGCCGACCTGGACCTGGCCGAGGTGGCGCGCTCCCACGCCCGGCGTCTCTTCCTGCGCGACCGCCGGCCGGAGCTCTACGCCGACTGGCTGGGAGGGCGCTGAGCGGAGCCTTCCGGCCGGAACTTCCCGCCGTCTCCGGCGTATCTCTCATGGCGGCGGCTCGCCTGCCGCCTTCCGACCCCTGGAGAAGAGCCCGCGCATGAGGATCCGCACCCAGTTCACCCTGGCCTTCCTGCTGCTCGCGGTGGTCCCGCTGGCGGTCATCGTCCTCTTCTCCTATCTGAACTCGCAGAGGGCCCTGCGCGAGGCCGCGCGGGCCGAGGCCGCCCAGGCCACGCGCGAGATGGAGGAGCGGATGGCGGCGGTCCGTCAGGACCTCGCGCGCCGGGTCACCCGGGTCGGCGAGCTGCCCCTGGCGGAGCTGGCCGCGGATCAGACCGCGGCCGGCGGCCGCCGCGAGGTGATGGGGCGGATCCTCGAGGAGCTGGGGGAGGCGGCGCCGCTGGTGGAGTCGTTCGAGTTCACCCCCCGGCCGGTCGAGAGGTCGCCCCAGGTGGTGGTCACCCGGCCCCCCGAGGCGCCGTCCGCCCCCGAGCCGCCGCGGGGAGCCTTCGTGATCCAGGTCGAGAGGATCGTCAGCGAGCTCGAGTCCGAGCTCGCCAAAGAGCTCGAGGGGGTCGAGCTCAGCGAGGAGGACCTCGAGGCGCTGCGCAAGGCGCGCTCCGGGGTGGCCGCCGCCGTCTCCATCGTGGAGGGGATCGGCGATCTCGCCAGCCTCTTCTCCGTGGGAGAGGAGGCCGGCACGCCCACGCCGGAGGAGGGCGTTCCGGCGCCCCCGGCCCCGGCCGCCGAGCCGTCGCCGGCCGTCCCCCTGCCGGCGGACCCCGAGAGCACGGCGCTCGCCGCCCGCGAGGAGTCCTTCGCCGAGTGGGAGAAGCGGTGGCGGGAGCAGCAGGAGCGCTGGCGCAGCCGCTTCCAGCAGTGGGAGATGCGAGCGTCGGGAGGGGAGGACGGCGAGGAGGCGCCCGCCTGGCGAAGCGACACCGGCGACTACTACGTGCCGGTGCTCCAGCGGGGGGAGGTGGTGGGCGCGGTGCGGGCGCGCATCTCGAGCGAGCAGCTCCTGCGCGGAGTGATCGGGCGCACCCGGCGCGACCAGGGCGAGGTGCCCTTCGCGGTGGACCCGGAGGGCAACCTGGTCACCGCCGACGACGAGGACCGGGCGCGGCTCGCCGGACTGCCCCTGGGCCCCGGCGCCGCCTCCGAGGCGATCCAGGCGAGCGAGAACTGGGTGGTGACCACCTCCGAGGACCCGGTATCGGGGCTGACCTACGGCATCGCCCGGCCGATCGGCGACTCGCTGACCCGGATCCGCACCGCGGCGGCGCGCAACTTCGGTCTGGGGCTCGCCCTCCTGCTGGCCGCGGTGGCGGTGACCCGGCCGCTGTCGCGGCGCATGACCTCCAGCCTGGCGCAGCTCAACGAAGGGGTGGAGCGGCTGGCCCGGGGCGACCTCTCCGCCCGCGTCGAGGTCCGCTCGCGCAACGAGATCGGCCAGCTCGCCACGGCCTTCAACGAGATGGTGGTGGAGCTGGCCGAGAACCGCGAGCGCCTGCTGGCCGAGGAGAGCCGGCGTCGCAGCGACGAGGTGGAGAGGCGGCTGCTGGAGGCCGAGTACCGGCGCAAGTCGGAGGAGCTGGAGGAGGCCCGGCGCTTCCAGCTCTCCCTTCTGCCCGAGCGGCTGCCGGAGGGGGAGGGCTTCGAGCTGGCCGTCGAGATGGAGACGGCGACCGAGGTGGGCGGCGACTACTACGACTTCCGCCGCGGGCCCGACGGCGAGCTGATCTGCGCCGTGGGCGACGCCACCGGACACGGCGCCCGCGCCGGCACCATGGTCACCGTCATCAAGAGCCTCTTCTCGGCCTACCCGCCGGCGGGCGAGCTGGCCGGCTTCCTGCGCGAGGCGGGTCTGGCGGTGCGCCGGATGGAGCTGGGGCGGATGGCCATGGCCCTGACCCTGGCGGAGCTGGACGGGGACCGGCTGCGGCTGGCCGCGGCGGGGATGCCCCCAGCGCTGCTCCACCGGGGCGCCACCGGCGGGCTGGAGGAGCTGCTGGTCGAGGGGATGCCGCTGGGCGGAATCGCCACCGACTACCGCCAGATCGAGACCACCGTCGCCCCGGGCGACACCCTGTTGCTGCTCTCCGACGGCCTGCCCGAGCTGCCCGACCCCGAGGGCGAGCCGTTCGGCTACCGTCGGGTGCGGGAGGCGTTCGCGGCCGCGGCCGCGGGCTCGCCGCGCGAGATCGTCGCCGCCCTCGTCGCGGCCGCCCGCGGCTGGTCGGGAGGGGGGCCGCCCAACGACGACATGACCTTCGTGGTCCTCCGGGTCCGCTGAGCCGCGCGCGGTCGTCGTAGGATCCTCGCGGCGGGCGCCGCCCGCCGCCGACCATGACCGAGCCCCTGGAGACCGCGGAGCCGGCCACCGAGCCCCGGGACGACCGGCGGGTCCTGCACTGCGACATGGACTGCTTCTACGCCGCGGTCCACATGCGGGACGACCCCACGCTGGCGGGCCAGCCGGTGGTGATCGGCGGCCGCCCCGAGAGCCGCGGGGTGGTGACCTCGGCCAGCTACGAGGCGCGGGCCTTCGGGGTGCGCTCGGCCATGCCGGCGGCGCGGGCGGCGCGGCTCTGCCCGGGGGCGATCTTCCTCCGGCCCGACTTCGACCGCTATCGTCGGGAGTCGCGCGAGATCTTCGCGATCTTCCGGCGCTTCACCCCGGTCGTCCAGCCGGTGTCGATCGACGAGGCCTTCCTGGACGTCACCGACCATCTGGAGGGGTTCGGCAGCGCCACCGCCCTGGCCGAGGAGATCCGCCGACGGGTGCGCGAGGAGCGCGGGCTGACCGTCTCCATCGGCGTCGGACCCAACCGGCTGGTGGCCAAGATCGCCTCCGACTCCGGCAAGCCCGACGGCCTGACCGTGGTGCCGCCGAGCAGGGTGCGCGCCTTCCTGGACCCGCTGCCGGTGCGCCGCCTGCCGGGAGTGGGGCCGGCCACCGAGCGCCGGCTGGCGCGGCTGGGGATCGAGCGCGTCGTGGACCTCAGGCGGCGCTCGGCCGAGGAGCTCGAGGAGCTGCTGGGCTCCTGGGGGCGCGGCCTCCACGCCCGCGCCCACGGCATCGACACCCGGCCGGTGCGCACCCACCGCGAGCGCAAGAGCCTGTCGAGCGAGCGCACCTTCGGCGACGACCTCACCCGCCCGGAGGAGATGGCGGAGGCGATCGACCGTCTGGCCGAGCGGGTGGCCGCGGGTCTGGCGAAGCGCGGCTTCTCGGCGGTGACCTTCGTGCTGAAGGTGCGCTACCCCGACTTCACCACCCTGACGCGGTCCCAGACCGTCTCGGCGCCGACCCGAGACGGCGACCGGATCGCCCGGGTCGCGCGGCGGCTGCTGGCCGACACCGAGGCCGAGCGGCGGGGGGTGCGGCTCCTGGGGGTGGGGGCGTCCGGGCTGGTGCCGGGGGGCGTCGAGCAGCTCCGGCTCTTCTAGCTACTCCCCCCGCAGCCGCTCCAGCCGCCGGCGCTCCCGCTTGGTGGGCCGGCCGGCGCCGCGCTCGCGCTTCACCGCGGGGATGCGCAGCAGCCGGCGGATGGGGTCGGGCGGGGGCGGCGGCGGGCTCAGGTCCTCGTACAGCTCCCGCGCCTCCGCCTTGGCCACGGGGCGGTCGGCGAGCGCCCGCACCACCAGCACCCGGACCCACTCGCCCTTCTCGACCTCCACCCGGTCGCCCACCGCGATCGCCCGGTGCGGCTTCACCTTCTGGCCGTCGATCTTCACCTTGCCCTGCTGGCAGGCCTTGGTGGCCTGGCTCCGGGTCCTGTAGATCCGCGCCACCTGCAGCCACTTGTCCACGCGGACGGTCATCGGTCGGTCATGGTACCGCGTCGCCCGGCCCACGGGCGTACTGGCCGTCGCCGGCGCTCCGATCGTGCCCAACCCGCTCAACGCCCCCTGCGGGATCGTCGTCGAGGTCGTCAAGCGGGCCCCGAATCTGCCGGACGAGCGTGCGATGGGCGGCCACGTCGGCGCGATCGTGGTGAGGGTCGATCCCTCGCCTCGGCTTCGAGCGGGAGCGATCGCGCCGCCGCTAGAATCGCCGCGTGCTCCGCTCCCAGCGACGGCTGACCTATCTCCTGGCCGCCCTGCCGGTCCTTGTGGTGCTGGCGGCGCTCGCCTACATGGTGCTCATGCCCACCCTGGAGGGGGAGGAGCGCGGCTTCTGGCTGAGCCTGGGGTGGGCGGCCGAGACCCTCTCCACCACCGGCTACGGGGGCGACAGCCGCTGGGAGCACCCGGCCATGGTGATCTTCGTGGTGGTGCTGCAGTTCGTCGGGGTCTTCCTGGTCTTTCTGGTCTTTCCGATCTACCTGATCCCCTTTCTCGAGGAGCGGTTCGAGGCGCGGCTGCCCAAGACCGCCAAGGTGGCCGACGGCAGCGTCCTGATCTTCCACTACGGGCCGCCGGTGACCACCCTCATCCGCGAGCTGGCCCGCACCGGGGTGCCGGCCCTGGTGATCGAGGACGAGCCCGACCTGGCCCGCAAGGTGATGGATCTCGGGATGAAGGTGCTCTTCGGGTCGATGGACGAGGGCTCGCTGCCGTCCGAGGAGCTCGGAAAGGCCCGGGCGCTGGTCACCAACGGCAGCGACGACGAGAACGCCGCCATCATCCTGGCCGCCCGGCAGCTCGGCTTCGAGGGCGACATCCTGGCCCTGGTGGAGGAGCCCTATCACCGACGGCCCATGATGCTGGCCGGGGCCACCGCCGCCTACACCCCGCGCCACCTGCTGGGGGCGGCGCTCGCCGCCCGCGCCAGCGAGAGGATCAGCCCCCGCGTCCAGGGGGTGCAGGCGCTGGGCAGGAAGCTGGTGGTGCGCGAGGTGCGGATCGCCGCCGACAGCCCCCTGGCGGGCAAGACCCTGGCGGACGCGCGCGTCGGGGCGCGCACCGGGGTGTCGATCATCGGCCAGTGGGTCGAGGGCAACCTGATGGCCACCCCGACCGCCGACATGCGGCTCATGCCGGGGGGCATCCTGGTGCTGGCCGGCAGCGCCGAGAACGTCGAGGGCTTCGGCAGGCTGTGCGACCCTGCCCGCGGGGTGGAGCGCGGCGGCGCCTTCGTCCTGGCCGGGTACGGCGAGGTGGGGCGGAAGGTGGCCCAGCTCCTGCGCGACGCCGGCGAGGAGTTGCTGGTGATCGACCGGCGGAGGGACGAGGGGGTGGACCTGGTGGGCGACATCCTCGACCACCAGGTGCTCGAGGAGTGCCGGCTGCGCAGCGCCAAGGCGGCGATCGTGGCGGTGGACAGCGACGCGGCCACCATGTTCGCCACGGTGATCTTCAAGGAGTACGCGCCGTCGGTGCCGGTGATCGCCCGCGTCAACCAGGCCGAGAACGTCGAGCGGATCCACCGCGCCGGGGCCGACTTCGCGCTCTCCATCAGCCAGGTCTCGGGGCAGATGCTGGCCGGGCGGCTGCTGGGCCAGGAGTCGATCTCGGTGGACCCGCAGCTCAAGCTGCAGCGGGTGAGCGCCCGCGGCCTGGAGGAGGGGCACCCCTCCGACCTGGCCATCCGCGAGCGCACCGGCGCCTCAGTGGTGGCGGTAGAGCGCGGCGACGAGCTGCTGGTGGAGTTCGACGCCGACTTCCGCTTCCGCGCCGGCGACGACGTCTACATCTGCGGCAGCGCGGACGCCACCAGCCGGTACCTGCAGCTCTTCCCGCAGGAGTGACCGCCGCAGGGCGCGGCCGGGTCTACCCGCCGGCGCCCCCCCGCGGCACCACCCCCTGCTCCAGCAGCTCCTCGACCAGCTCCTCCGCGAAGAGCCTCTGGCCGAAGGAGGTCAGGTGGACCCAGTCCCACCAGAGAAAGCCCTCGTCGCGCCGCCCCGCCAGCTTCGCGTGCATGTCGATGGCCAGCGCGCCCTCCCGGCGGGCCACCTCCCGCATGACACGGTGGAGGCGGGCGAGCGCCGGCCGCTCGTGCTCGGTCGAGTTGGGCTCCAGGACCAGGACCACGCGCGCGCCGATGCCGTGGGCCCGGCGCACCATCTCGACCAGGGTGCTCTCGAACTGGCGCGGGCTGCCCCCCTGGTCGTTGTTGCCGGCGTCGAGGACCACGGTGTGGGGCGCGAGCGCCGCCCACCGCTCGTCGAAGACGCGCGCCATGTCGGCCAGGCGGTAGGCGCTGACCCCGGTGTTGATGCACTCGAAGCGGCCCCCCGTAGCCCGCTCCAGGAGACCCTCGGTACGGCGCACCCAGGTCTCCTCGCGGGTTCTCGCGCCAGCGCCGCGGGTCTGCGAGGAGCCGACGAAGATGATCCGGTGCACTCCCGGCTCGGGCCGCGGCGGGTGCTCCTCGTCGATGCGCCGGAAGATCGACTCCTCGAGCTCGCCGCGCCAGTAGGTCTCCTCGCGGCGGAGACGCTCGCCCTGGTCGGGATAGAAGCCCTTGCGCCAGGAGAGGAAGCCCCAGCCGATCGCCGCCACCACCACCAGGACCCCGCTGGCCGTGAGGAAGACGAACAGGAGCCGCCGCGGGTCGGCCCCCGGCCGCCGGGCGAGCAGCAGCAGCAGCAGGGCGGCCGCCAGGGGCGGCGCGACGATGCCCAGAACGTGCGCGGGAAGCCACTGGCGCGGGCGGTCGAATCCGTCGTGGAAGCGGCCGCCGTCGCGCTCGACCACCACGACGTCGTCCACCCAGGCGCGCTGGCTGCCGGCGCGGAAGCCGATCCGCTGCGGGCCCGCCAGCTCTCCGTCGAGACGCGCCACGCGCTGGCCGTCGAGGAGCGCGTCGGCCCTCTTCGGCCCCACCTCGACGCGCAGCGTCCGGCGGCCGGCCCGCGCCCGGCCGAGCTTCCGCACCTCCCGCTTCGACAGGAACTCCCCCTCGGGGGAGGCCTCGAAGACCATGGGGGGGAAGTCGGGGTGGCGGCTGAAGCGCAGGCCGCGGTAGCCGGCCGCGGTGCGCTGCAGCTCGACGGCGAGCCAGGCGTCGGGCTTGAGGAGAAAGTCGAGCTCGACGGCGGCCGGATCGACCTCCTCCCGCAGCAGCACCTCCTGGTAGCCGTGCCAGGCGGCGAGCTGGAGACGGCCCCCGGCCAGCGCCTGGGGGGTGAAGACGTAGGAGTGCGCGCCCATCACGCCCTCCTCGAGGGTGGTCTTGGTGGCCACCCAGTTGCCGTTGTTGAAGAGCGTGTTGCGGGCCGACAGGTAGGTCCGGGCGACGATGAGCCCCAGGCCGACCTGGAGAGCCAGCAGCATGACGACGCCGGTGCCCAGGCCGCGCAAGGTCCGTCCCGCCATGGGAGAGCAGGGTAGCGGGATCAAGGGCCGCGGTCCACGGCGGCCGTGGTCCAACCGCTGGCCGGCCGGCCCTCCCGTCCGGGGGGGCTGGGGGCGAAGCCCGTTTCCCCCTTAGACTCGGGCCTGCGCCGGCCCGTTCGCACGGCGCGGCGGAACCATGGTCGTACGCATCGGTCTCGGCATCCTCCTCTTCGGCCTGCTGCTGTCCGCGGGGAGCTGCTACCTGCTGGGCAGCGCCTTCCACGAGGTGGCCCAGAAGCGGCGGGTGGCGGTGCTCGAGCTGACGCCGGGGGAGGGGGAGACCGCGGCGCGCGCCCGGGCCGAGCCCGGCACGTCCGCGCGGCTGGAGCTCCAGCTCGAGCTGGTGCTGGCGGAGCCGTTCGTCGAGCGGCAGCGCGACCGCTGGGAGAGCTTCTCGTCGGACCTGCCCGTCAACTACCGAGTGCTGGATGGCGCGGGCCGGGAAGTCCACCTGGGCGCCGGCCGGGCCCGCTGCTCGACTCGGGTGCCGCCCACGGAGGCTCCCGCTCACGACCGTTTCGACCCGCGGGTGAGGTGCTCTCTCAAGAGCGAGCGCTTCGAGGTGCCGCCGGGCGGCGAGCTCCAGGTGGTGGCCCGGGTGCCGCCGGCCGACGAGTACGGCAACCCGGTGCGCTCCGCCTCGGCCGAGCTCTACGATCAGCTCGGCGACCCGCCCGAGGCCCGCGCTGCGGGCGGCCTGCTGGCGCTGGTGGCCGGCCCGGCCGTCGCCGGGCTGGGCTTTCTGGTGGCGCTGATCGGGTGGGCGGTGCGGCGGCGGGCGCGCGCCCGCTAGGCGGCGACGTCCACCTCGGCCTGGTCCAGCTCCAGGTGGGCGGCCAGCGCCCGCGCCTCGCTTTCGACCGCCTGTCGATGGGCGGCGCGCCAGCCGGAGAGGGGGCTCACCGACAGGACGACCTTCCGGGTGGTGCTCCGGTACGCCCAGGTGGCCACGATGCGGCCGCGCGCCAGCACCGCGGGCAGGACGTTGGCCGCCTTGCGCCACACCTCTGGGGCCTCGTCGGGGCGCTCCAGCAGCCAGCTCTTGTCCTTGTGCCGCATGAGGTGGGTGTCCCACTGCGGCAGCAGGCGGACGGGCCACCCGTCGCCGGGGGGGTCAAGGGCCAGCTCGTCCAGGTCCTCCTCGAGGGCCAGCAGGCCCCTCCTCTCGCCGCATGCCACCGGCACCACCCCCGGCTGGTCGAGCCAGAGACGGGCGTCCGCCACCTTGGCGCCGAAGTGGTGGGCGGCGTCGGCAGGGGCGGCGGGCCCGTGGACGGCGAGATAGCGGCGCGCGAGGCGGCGGGCCGCCTCCTCCGGCTCCGCTCGGGCGGGCCAGTCGAGGTCGGGGAACCACAGCTTTCGGGGCACGTAGAGCTGCTCCGCCCCGACCTTCGGGCCCAGACAGAGAGCGCCCTCCATCGCCAGGCACCAGACCAGCCTCGAGGTGGCCATGCGCAGCGGCGAGGCGCCGGCGCCGGGATGAGCGGCGACCCTGTCGAGATAGGCCTTGGGAACGATCTCGAAGAGGTCGCTCTTCAGGAGCGGCTCGCGCGCCCCCTCGAAGCGCTGGCGAGCCTCCGCCAGGAGCTCGTCGGAGGGCATGACGCCGCGGCGGCCGCTCTGGGGCCAGAGCCGGCGCGCCGCGACCACCACCGGCCAGTCGGCGGAATCGTAGACGTGCAGGGTGTCCCTCTGCCCCCAGGTGCGCACCAGCTCCCGGTCGTCGTAGAGAGACCGGCGCAGCGCGGCGGCGGTCGGCCGGCCGCGGGTGCGCTGGGAGAGGGCGAAGAGGGCGGGGACCTCCTGCTGCGCCTGGGCGCCCAGGATCGCCCGCGCCGCCGCCCTCGGGCTCTCCGCGCCCGCGCCCGCCAGGCCGGAGCGCCGGGCGCGGAACCACCGCACCTGCTCTTCCGACAGGCGGGGCACGGCTCCGGGCATCGCTCCCCTCCGGCCTAGCCGTCCGAGCGCAGCTTGCGGATCTCGGCTTCGCGCCGCTCCTCGATCCGCCGGCAGTCGATCCGGTACTCCTCTTCCGCCTGGGCCAGGGCGGCCGGGTCGTCGAGCTCGCGCCGCTTCCGGGCGAACTGGATCTCGAGCTCGGCGAGCCGCGCCTCCGCCTTGCGGCGGGCCTCGGCGATCCGCGCCCGCGTGTCGTCGCTCAGCGCCGCCCGGTCGGGCGCGGCGATGCCCTCGCTCGCCAGACGCTCCAGGGCGAGCTCGTAGGCGCTCTTGAGGCCCTCGTTCCGATCCTCCGGCATGCCCCGGAGAGTACCACCCGAGGGCGCCTCCGAGTCCTGGGCGCGCGAGGCGTACGATAGCCCTCCGGGCGACGGGCCCGTCGGCCGGAAGAGTCATGAGTCGGCTGCTGCTGATCTTCGTAGACGGCGTCGGACTGGCGCCGGCGTCGGACCACAACCCGCTGGCCACGGTGGCGACCCCGGCCCTCCATCGGCTGCTGGGGGGCGCCCTGACCCGCGAGCGGGTGGGGTGGGCCGACGGGGTGGCTCTCGCGGCGCTCGACGCCAGGCTGGGGGTACCGGGGCGGCCGCAGAGCGTGACGGGGCAGGCCTCGCTGCTGACCGGCGTCAACGCCGCCGCCATCGCCGGCCGGCACGTCACCGGCTTTGTCGGCGCCGCGGTGCGCCGGCTCCTCACGGCGGGCAACCTCTTCTCGCGCGCCCGGCGGAGGGGGCTGCCGACCTGCTTCGCCAACGCCTACGCGCCGCTGCCGCCCGGCCGCCGCCGGCCTCCGTCGGTGACCACGGTGGCGACCGCCGCCGCCGGCCTGGAACGGCTCTCGGTGGACGACCTGGCGGCGGGCCGCGCGGTGACCTGGGACGTCTCCCGCCGGCGCTTCGCCCGCGCGACCGGGCTCGACCTCTCCCCGGTCGAGCCCGTCGAGGCGGGGCGGCACCTCGGACGCCTCGCCCTGGATCACCGGCTCACCGTCTTCGAGACCTTTCTGACCGACCTGGCCGGCCACGGGCGGGGGGTCTCGGCGGAGGAGGCGGTCGCCGCCGTCGACGGCCTCCTGGGCGGGGTGCTCGAGGCGCGTGCCGCGGCGCCGGCGGGGCGGCGGCTGACGGTCCTCCTGACCAGCGACCACGGCAACCTGGAGGACGCCAGGAGCCGGCTGCACACCCTGAACCCGGTGCCGCTGCTGGCGGTGGGCCCCCGCGCCCGCGACTTCTCCCGGCTCTCGTCGATCCTCGCCGTCACGCCGCGCATCCTGGAGGCCTCGAACGCGCCATCTTGACGCGCCGGCCGGGGGCGCGACGCGCCACTCCCCGGTCGCCGGCCCGCCGGCGCGAGCCCAGAGGGCCTCGAAGGTCGGCATCCCTTTTGCTAAAACGGCCCTCCGATCGAGAGTCGTTCGGCGTAGGCCCCAACGGGCCGACGGGTGGCGGCCACGCCGGGAAGGAGCTTGTACGAGATGATCGAGGCGGAACGACTGACCCGCAGCTTCGGCGACCTGGTCGCCGTGGACGGGGTCTCTTTCTCGGTCGGCGAGGGGGAGATCGTCGGCATGCTGGGGCCCAACGGCGCCGGCAAGACGACGACGATCCGGATGGTGACCGGCTTCCTGCCGCCCAGCGGCGGGCGGGTGCGGATCGGCGGCAGCGACCTCTTCTCCGACCCGGTCAAGGTGCGGCGGCACGTCGGCTATCTGCCGGAGAACGTCGCCCTCTACCCGGAGATGCGGGTCTCCGAGTACCTGGCCTATCGCGCGCGGCTGGAGGGGATCCCGTCGGGAGACGCCAAGCGCCGGATCGGCCGCGCGGTGGAGCGCTGCCTGCTGACCGAGGTCGCCACCCAGATCATCGGCACCCTGTCGAAGGGGTACCGGCAGCGGGTGGGTCTGGCGGCGGCGATCCTCCACCGCCCCAAGGCGCTCGTGCTGGACGAGCCGACCGTGGGGCTGGACCCCGCCCAGATCATCAAGATCCGCGAGCTGATCCGGGAGCTCTCCAGCGAGAGCACCCTGCTGCTGTCCACCCACATCCTGCCCGAGGTGGAGCTGCTCTGCGGCCGGGTGATGATCATCGACCGCGGCCGCATCGTGGCCGAGGGCACCCCCGAGAGCCTGCGCGAGGGCTGGCTGGGCAGCGCCGGGATCGAGCTGGTGGTGAAGGACGCGCCCGAGGAGGCGGCGCCGCTGCTGTCGTCGGTGCCGGGGGTGGCGGCGGTGCGCCCCGACTCCGTGGAGGCGGGGCGCTACCACGTGGAGGCCGCGCCGGGCGCCGATCCGCGGGAGGAGATCTTCCTCGCCGTGCGCGACCGCGGCTGGGTGCTGCTGGAGATGGTGCAGGCGCGCGCCTCCCTCGAGGACGTCTTCGTGCGGCTGACCACCCGCGAGCCGGGGGCGCCCCCCGAGGCCGCGCCGCGCGAGGAGGTGGCGTCGTGAACGGGATCCTGGCCAACCTGCTGCGCGAGCTGCGCGCCTACTTCTTCTCGCCGCTGGCCTATGTCGTGATGACCCTGATGCTGCTGGTCAACGGCTACGTCTTCGTGCTCATCGTGAGCTTCCTCAACGACCCGAGGGTCCAGGTGGGAGCGCCGCTCGAGCTCTTCTTCGGCCAGACGATCTTCTTCTGGGCCGTGGTGCTGCTCTTCGCCCCGGCCCTCACCATGCGGCTGGTCAGCGAGGAGAGGCGCAGCGGCACCATCGAGGTGCTGATGACCGCGCCGGTCAGCGAGGCGCAGGTGGTGGTGGGCAAGTACCTCGCCGCCTTCTGCTTCTATCTCTTCCTGTGGTCGCCCACCTTCCTCTACGCCGGCATCCTCGACTACTACGGCGACGTGGCCTGGGGCCCCGTTCTCTCCGGCTTCCTCGGGGTGATGGGGGTGGGCGCCCTCTTCCTGGCCGTAGGCACCTTCGCGTCGGTGCTGACCCGCAACCAGCTCGTGGCCGCCATCCTGGCCTTCGTCCTGCTGACCCTGCTCTTCTCGGTGGGCCTGCTGGAGAGCCTGGCCAGCGGCGAGGCGGCGCGGGAGACCCTGGACTACCTGAACCTCTGGCGCCACATGGACGACTTCGGGAAGGGGATCGTGGACACCCGGCATCTCGTCTACTACCTGTCGGGGGCGGTCTTCTTCCTCTTCCTGGCCACCCGGGCCCTGGCCGTCAACAAGTGGAGGTAGGCAGATGAGCGCACGAGACGCCTCCGCGCGGCGGAGCTGGATCCAGTCGTCCACCCTGGGGGCCGCGGCCGTTCTGGGTCTGGCCCTGCTGGTGATCGTCAACTACTTCGGCTGGAAGTACTTCGCCCGCTTCGACTGGACCCCGTCGCGGATCTACACCCTGTCCGAGAAGAGCGAGCAGGTGCTCGACAGCCTCGACCAGGAGATCGAGGTCGTGGTCTTCATGACCCCGGCCGACGAGCTCTACGAGCCGGTGCGGGAGCTTCTGACCCGGTACGAGGCGGCTTCGTCGAGGATCTCCGTCCGCACCGTGGACCCGGACCGCAATCCGGCCGCGGCCCCGAGCCTGGTGGACGAGTACCAGGTCTCCTCGCTCAACGTGGTGGTCTTCGACGCCGGCGGCGACCGCCGGTTGGTCGAGACGGCCGATCTGGCGGACTACGACTACTCGGGCATGCAGTTCGGCCAGGCGCCGAGGATGACCGGGTTCAAGGGCGAGCAGGCCTTCACCGGCGCCATTTTGGAGCTGGCGGAGAGCCGCAAGCCCGCGGTGCGCTTCACCACCGGGCACGGCGAGACCCCCATCGACGACTTCTCCGAGCGGGGCATGAGCCAGGCCAGGGAGCTTTTGGGCCAGGACAACTTCGAGCTGTCGAGCTGGGCCTCGCTGGGCCAGGACCGGGTCCCCGAGGGCACCGACCTGGTGGTCATCGCCGGCCCGCGGGTGCCGTTCGTCGCCCCCGAGGCGGAGATCCTGCGCGACTACCTGGCGGCGGGCGGGAGGCTGCTGCTGCTGATCGATCCGCCGCTCACCCGGAGCGGCGAGATCCCGCCCTCGGGGCTCGAGGGGCTGCTGGAGGAGTACGGCGTCGACCTGGGGGCCAACCTGGTGATCGACCCGGCCAATCCGCTGCCCTTCTACGGCGCCGAGACGATCTTCGTGGACGCCTTCGGCGACCACCCCATCACCCGCTCGCTGGACCAGGCGCAGATCCCCGTCATCCTGCCGGTGGCGCGCTCGGTGGGGCTGTCGGGCTCCGAGGGGGTCGAGGCGGTGGTGCTGCTGGAGACCACCGACGAGGGGTGGGGAGAGACCAGCCTGGCCGACCTGGGCGCCGTGGACCTGGACGACGCCGACCTGCCGGGGCCGGTGCCGCTGGGCGTCGCGGTGACCGGGGCCTCGCGGCCGGAGGCGGCGGGCGAGGCGGGCGAGGCGGCCGAGGAGACCCTCGCCGGCGACGACGGCGGCGAGACCGAGACCTCCGAGGGCGGTCCGGAGGGCGAGGAGCCGCCGGCGGGCGAGGAGCCGCCGGCGGGCGAGGAGCCGCCGGCAGGCGAGTTCCGCCTGGTGGTCTTCGGCGACTCCGACTTCGCCACCAACGGCCAGCTCATGAACGTCGGCAACGCGCCCCTCCTGGCCAACGCCCTCAACTGGCTGGTGGAGCGCGAGACCCTGGTGGGCATCCCGCCCAAGGAGCCGGAGCAGACCCAGCTCACCCTGTCGGGGAGCGAGCTGCGCAACCTGGTGCTCTTCGTGCTGGTGCTGCTCCCCGGTCTCGCCATCGCCTCGGGCGTGGCGATCTACCTCCGGCGGCGCAGGTAGGCGATGCGGCCGCGCAACCTCCTGATCCTGGCGATCGTGGTGGCGGCTCTCGCCGCCTTCATCTGGTTCTTGGAGCGGGACCTGCCCTCCACCGAGGAGCGGCGGGAGCGGGCCAAGCTGGCCCTGGGGATCGACGAGGACGAGATCACGGCCCTGGTGCTGGAGCCGGCCGACGGGGAGTCGGTCCGCCTGGAGCGGGTGCCTCCGCCGGCCGACGGGGGGGAGGAGGAGGGACCCTTCGCCCTGGCGCAGGAGAGATGGGTCCTCCGCCACCCCTTCGACGGCCCCGCCGACGCCGACGCGGCGAGCTCGCTGGCCAGCTCTCTGGCCACCCTGGAGAAGGAGCGCACCCTCGAGGAGTTCGACCCCGAGGCGCTGGGCCTCGAGCCGCCGCGCGCTCGCGTCACGGTGGTCACGGAGAAGGGCGAGCGGGTCTTCCGGGTGGGCAGCGAGATCCCGGCCTCGAGCAACATGATCCTCCAGCGCGAGGGCGCTGCCGAGGCGCTGGTGGTCTCCGACTTCGTCTACGAGCAGCTCGTCAGGCCGGCCGGCGAGTGGCGCAGCCGCGACCTCTTCCCCGGCAGCCGCGAGGCGGTCCGGCGGGTGACGCTCGAGCGCGGCGGCGAGTCGTTGCGGCTGGCGCGTCGCGACGAGGGGTTCTGGCTCGAGACGCCGCTCGAGGACCGCGCCGACGAGGACGCGGTGTCCGATCTCCTGGCCGCCCTGGTCGCCCTGGAGGTGGACGAGTTCGTGGACGACCCGGCGGACCCGGAGACGCTGGGACTGGCGGCGCCGGCGGCGGTGGTGGAGGTGGCGCACGGCGACGCCGGCGAGACCTTCCGTCTGGAGCTGGGCGGCCCGGTGGCGGAGGAGTCGGAGCGCACCGGGGAGGGGCCGGACGAGCCGGGCCCGCGCTACGCCCGTGTGGACGGCCAGGTGGTGGTGGTCCCGGGCGACCTGGACGAGGCGCTCGCCAGGAGCGTGGCAGAGTGGCAGTCGAAGGGGTGGAGCATCTTCGAGAGCTGGGAGGTGGAGAGGGCCACCCTGCGGGACGCCGAGGGCGAGCTGGCCCTCGACCGCGAGGCGGGGGAGTGGCGCCGCTCCGGCGAGCCCGTCCCCTACGGCCCGGTGAGCGACCTCCTCTACGCCCTCGACAGCGCGATGGCCGAGCGTCTGGTGCCGGCGGCCGACCTGGAGCTGTCGGAGCCCGAGCTGGAGATCGTGCTGGAGGGCGACGGTCGCAGCGAGAGCCTGCGGCTCTATCCGGCCACGGCCGACGGCGCCCCGGCCGCCGCCGAGGGACGGGCCTGGGTGGCGCTGCTCTCCGCCGGCACGGTGGACGACCTCCGGCTCAAGCTGTCCGAGGTGCGGGCGGCCGAGCCGGAGACGGCCGACGAGCTCCCCACGGAGACGCCGGGCTAGCCCCCGTCAGGGGGTGTCGCCGGGCCGGTGCTCGCCGAAGCTCCGGCGCAGCAGGTCGGCGATCTCGCCCAGGGTCATCCGGCCGCGCACCGCCTCGATGATGGCCGGCATCAAGTTGGCGCCGCTCGCGGCCGCCCGGCCCAGCCCGTCCCGCGCCGCCCGCCACTCCGACGCCGAGCGCTCGGCGCGGA
>JAWWBN010000070.1:0-15427 GCA_033720955.1 Thermoanaerobaculia bacterium
GGGCCACGGTGCTGGGCTACGACGCCACCGGCACCCTGGTCACCCTGCGCCGCGGCGACGGCGAGCTGGTCTGTCTGGCCGACGACCCCTCCGACGACCGCTATCACGCCGCCTGCTACCACCGCGATCTCGAGCCGTTCATGGCCCGGGGCCGGGAGCTGCGGGCGCAGGGGATGCAGCGCGACGAGGTCGTGGCCACCCGGGAGGCCGAGATCGCCGCCGGCGATCTGGCGATGCCCGACGGGCCGCGAGCCCTGTACTCGCTGACCGGGGAGACGGGGGTCTTCGATCCCGCCACGGGGGAGGCGCCGGGGGCGAGCCGCGTCTTCGTGATCTACATTCCCTACGCCACCGAGGCCTCGACGGGGCTGCCCCCGGGCCCGATCACGGACGGGGCGCCGTGGATCATGGCGCCGGGCAAGCCCTGGGCCCACGTCATGGTGGTGCAGCGCGCCGAGGCCGGAGACGGCGAGTAGCCGCCCCCGCGGCCGGCAGGGGACGGGATGCGGCAGGAGGTCCTTCTCGGCGAGGAGCAGAGAGCGGCGGTGGCCGCCGGGCTGGAGGCCTGGGACCGGGAGTCGGGGACCGAGCGGCTATGGCGCGGCGACGCCACCCTGTGGACCGACGACGGCGAGGAGAGGTGGCTCGCCTGGCTGCGGGCGACGGAGGCCGACGCCGACTTCCTGACGGCGGCAGAGCGGCTGGCGCGGGAGGTGGCCGCGTCCGGTTTCACCGACTTCGTGGTCCTGGGGATGGGCGGCTCGAGCCTCTGCCCCGAGGTTCTGGGCCGCACCTTCGGCTCCCTGCCCGGCCACCCGCGCCCGCACGTCCTCGACTCCACCGCGCCGGCGCAGGTGGCCGAGGCGGAGCGCCGGATCGACCCGGATCGCACGCTCTTCGTGGTCTCCAGCAAGTCGGGCACCACCCTGGAGACGGCCCTTCTGATGGAGCACTTCCGGGGCCGGCTCGAGCGGCGCCTGGGGCCGGAGGAGGCGGCCCGCCGCTTCGTGGCGGTCACCGATCCGGGGTCGCGGCTGGAGGAGATCGCCGGGGAGGGCTTCCGCGCCCTCTTCCACGGCGAGCCGGAGATCGGCGGCCGCTTCTCGGCGCTGTCGCCCTTCGGGCTCGTGCCGGCGGCGATCCAGGGCCTCGACGTTGCGCGGCTGCTCGCCCGCGGGGCCGAGATGGCCGCGGCCTGCGGCCCCGGACGAGGAGCGGCGGCCAACCCGGGGGTGCATCTCGGAGTGGTCCTGGGAACCCTGGGTCGGCGGGGGGTGGACAAGGTGACCCTCGTGCCCTCGCCCGGCATCGCCACCCTGGGGGCCTGGCTGGAGCAGCTCGTCGCCGAGTCCACGGGCAAGCGGGGAGTCGCCCTCATCCCGGTGGACGGCGAGCCGCCGGCGCCGGTGGACCGCTACGGCTCCGACCGGCTCTTCGTCCGCCTGCGGCTCGGCGAGAGGCCCGAGCCGGAGCTGGACGATCGGGTGGAGGAGCTCCGCCGGGCCGGGCATCCGGTGGTCTCGATCGAGCTGCGCGATCCGTACGATCTGGCGGCCGAGTTCTTCCGCTGGGAGGTGGCCACGGCGGTGGCCGGGGCGGTGCTGGGGATCAACCCCTTCGACCAGCCCGACGTCGAGGCGGCCAAGGTCGCCACGCGGGCGCTGATGGAGGTCTACCAGCGCACCGGATCGCTGCCGGCGGAGCGTCCCTTCCTCGAGGAGGGGGGGCTGGCACTGTACGCCGACGAGCGCAACGCCGGCGAGCTGCTCGCGGCGGCGGGTCCAGGGGCCGATCTCGGCGCCGTCCTCGACACCCACCTGGACCGTCTGGGGCCGGGCGACTACTTCGCGCTGCTCGCCTGGCTGGCGATGACCGAGGAGCACCACGTCGAGCTGCAGGCCATCCGCGCCGCTGTGCTGCGTCGCGGCGGCGCCGCGACCTGTCTCGGCTACGGGCCGCGCTTTCTGCACTCGACGGGCCAGGCCCACAAGGGCGGACCCGATCGCGGCGTCTTCCTGCAGGTCACCGGCGCCAGGGGTCCCGAGCTGCCGATCCCGGGCCGCGGCTACGATCTCGCCACGGTGCTGGCCTCCCAGGCGCGGGGGGACCACCAGGTGCTCGCCGAGCGGGGACGGCGGCTGCTGCGGGTCGATCTCGGCGAAGACCCGGCGGCGACGCTGCCCGAGCTCCGGCGGCGGATCGCCGGCTCGTGACGGGGCGGGGCGCCGGACCCCTCGAAGTGCGGGTCCTCGGAGACGCCGCCGAGGCGGCCCGGGCGGCGGCTGACGAGATCCGGCGGGCGCTCTCCTCGGCCATCGGAGAGCGCGGGGTGGCGCTCTGGTCGCTGGCCGGCGGCTCCACGCCGGAGCGCGCCTACGATCTGCTGGCCGCCTCTCCCCGGGAGGTCGACTGGCCGCGGGTTCACCTCTTCTGGGGCGACGAGCGGGTCGTGCCGCCCGACCACCCGGAGAGCAACTACGGCCGTCTTCGGCGGCGGCTGCTGGACCGGCTGCCGGCGGCCCCCGGCGGTGTCCACCGGATCCGGGGCGAGCTGCCGGCGCCCGAGGCGGCGCGGAAGTACGAGGCGGAGCTGCGACGCTGGACGGCGGAGCCGGGCCGTCCTCCCCGGCTGGACCTGGCGCTGCTGGGGGTCGGCGCCGACGGTCACACGGCCTCGCTCTTCCCCGGAGGTCGGGCGGCCGGCGGGCGGTGGGTGGTGGCCACCCGGGCTCCGATGGCGCCCGTGTCCCGGGTGAGCCTGACGCTTCCCGTCTTCGCGCGCGCCCGGCGCATCCTCTTTCTGGTCACCGGGGCGGAAAAGGCCGAGGTGGTGGCGCGGATCCTGGCTCCCCCCGCGGCCCCGGACGACCTGCCCGCGGCGGCGGTCCGCCCCGACCACGGCTCGCTCCTCTGGCTCCTCGACCGCGAGGCCGCGGCGGCGCTGCCGGAGGGCGGAGCCGGCGGGCCGGCCCGCTAGGGCGACGGGCGGCAGGACCTGGTCGATGCGGCAGGCGATCTTCAGGCGGAAGGGCGCTGCCCCGCGAGCTCGTCCAGGCACTCGCGGATGTCGGAGAGAGCTCGCTCCACGCGGTCGAGATGGGTGCGGAAGTTGAGCACGCAGATCCGCAGCACGAACTCGCCAGCCGGCGTGAGAGTGCCGGTGATGAAGACGTTCTGACGCGCGTTCACCGCGTCGAGGAGGGCGCGGTTGGCGCGGTTGCGCTCTTCGAGCCCGCCCTCCACCCGTCGGCGGAAGACCACCAGCGACAGCTCCGGCTCCGCCAGAACCTCGATGCCCTCGACCCGGGCCAGCTCCTCGGCCGCCCAGAGCGCCAGGTCCAGCTTCTCGTCGAGCTGGTCGGTGAAGGCCCGGGCGCCGCGGAGCTTGAAAGGCAGCCACACCCGGAGACCGCGAAAGCCGCGGGACAGCTCGGGCGAGACGTCGCAGAAATCGACCCGCCTCGGGTCGTCGGGGGGCGGGGGCATGTACTCCGCCCGCAGGCCGTGGGAGCGGGAGAGGGTGGCCACGTCGCGCGCCAGCAGACAGCCGGTGCCGTAGGGCAGGAAGAGCCCCTTGTGCGGGTCGAGGGTCACCGAGTCGGCTACGTCGATCCCGGCCAGCCGGCGGCGCCCGCGCTCGGTGAGGAGGAAGAAGCCGCCGTAGGCGGCGTCCACGTGCAGCCAGAGCTCCTCCCGGCGGGCGATCTCGGCCAGCTCCGGCAGCGGGTCGATGGCCCCGGTGTTGGTGGTGCCGGCGCTGGCGACCAGGAGGAAGGGCTGGAGACCGGCCCTGCGGTCGGCGGCGATCGCCTCCCGGAGGGCGTCGGGGTCGAGCCGGAAGCCGTCGTCGCTCGCCACCTTGCGCACGTTCTCCACCGGAAAGCCGGCCAGGGAGGCCGCCTTGGTGATGGAGTGGTGGACCTGGTCCGAGGCGTAGAGGGTGCCGCGCAGGAAGTCGGGTGGAAGACGGTCGTGCCGCGCCGCCACCACGGCGCTGAAGTTGGCCTGCGATCCGCCGCTGGACAGGAACCCGCCGGCGCTCTCCGGGTAGCCCACCAGGTCGCAGAACCAGCGCACCACGTTGGCCTCGAGCTGGTAGAGGCCGGGGGCGGCCACGAAGACGGTGGGGTAGCGGTTGATGGCGTCGCCGATCAGGTCGGCGACCGCAGACTCCACGAGGCCTCCCCCGGGGATGAACGCCAGGAAGCCGGGGCCGGCGTTGTTGAAGCTCGTCGGCAGGGCGCGGTCGAAGACGAGGTCGAGCACCTCGGCGTAGGGAGCCCCCGACTGCGGCAGCGGCTCGGTGACCGCCGCCGCGGCCTCCTCGGCGCCTCCCCGGTACGAAGCCGGCTGGTCGGCCAGGGTGGCGACATGCTCCACCACCCGCTCCGCGGCGCGGTCGATCAGCTCGCGCAGCTCGGCCGGGGATGACTCCAGGGGCCGCGCTGGATCCGGCTCGGGGGGTGGCGGGCTGCTCATCGCGGACGGCTCGGAGAGGGCGGGCTCAGTCGGCGCCGTCGGTCGCGCCGATCGCCCACAGATGGGAGCGGCAGCGCAGCAGGAGGGTGCCGCCGGCGATCGCCGGGCTGGCCAGGCAGGGCTCTCCCATGTCGCTCCGACCGAGCAGCTCGAACTCCGGCCCGGCGGCCACGGTCCAGACGGTGCCCTCCTCCGCGGCCAGGTAGATCTTGCCGTCGCTGGCCACGGGCGAGGCGCTGAAGTTGCCCTCGAGCCGCTCGCGGTAGGCGGTCTCGCCGGTCGCCAGCGACAGCACCGTGAGGATGCCGGTGTTGCGGACGAAGTGCACCCAGCCGTCCACCACCACCGGGGTGGAGGTGTAGGGTCCGCCGGGCTCGCTGGCCCAGAGCAGCCCCTCACCGCCCTCGGTCGATCCCAGGTCGCCCCGCCGTCCGGCGGCCAGGGCGTAGAGGGGCCGGCCCCGGTAGCCGCCGGAGAGGACGATCGTGTCGCCGGCCACCAGCGGCGTGGTCGTCTTCACTTCGAGATCGCGGGCGAAGCGCCACAGCTCGCGTCCCGTCTCGGGGTCGTAGCCGCGGTCGAAGTCGCCCCCCACCACGATGAGCTCGGCTCCCCCCGGCGTGGGCCGGATCGTCGGCGTGGCCCAGATCGGCTTCTCGTCCCGCGCGACCCGCCAGATCTCGCGCCCGTCGGTCAGGTCGTAGGCCGCGAGATAGGAGTCGGCGTGCCGGTCCACCTGGACGAAGACCCTGCCGTTCCAGAGCACGGGCGAGCTCGAGTGTCCCCACTGCGAGGCGGGGTCTCCGTAGAGGCCGGGGTCCAGAACGCCCAGGTCGCGGCGCCAGAGCTCCCGGCCGCCGACGTCGAAGGCGACCAGGCCCTGCGAGCCGAAGATCGCCACCACCGTCTTGCCGTCCGTCGCCGGCGTCGAGTTGGCGTGGGAGGCCTTGACGTGGCGCTGCGCCCGCGGCGCGCCGCGGTACGGCTCGGCCTGCCAGACCACCTCGCCGCTGGCCAGATCGAGAGCGTAGATCCGCCACGCGATCTCCCGCTCGCGGTCGTCCTCGAGGCCGATGCCGCCTTCGTCGCCGAGCACCGGCTCGGCGACCTGGTCGGCCACCGCGGTGGTGACGAAGACGCGGTCTCCCCACACCACCGGGCTCGAGTGCCCGAGCCCCGGGATGGGCGTCTTCCAACGGACGTTGCGGCCTGTGGCGGCGTCCCATTCCGTGGGCAGTCGCTGGCCGTCGGCCACCCCGTGGGCGAAGCGGCCGCGGAAGGAGGGCCACTCGTCCGCCGCCGCGAGACGCGGCGGCAGAGCGGTGAGCAGGAGCGCGAGAAGGAGGAGCGAGCGGTTCGCGGCGTGGGGCATGACGCGGAGAACTCTACCGCGCCCGTCGGGCGCGCCGGGACCAGAGCCAGTAGAGCGCCAGGGTCAGCGAGGAGGGGAGGAGAAGGGTGGTCGAGGCGTGGTAGCGCGCGAAGGGGAACGACACCAGCGACACCAGGACCAGGTAGGCGGCGAAGTAGACCGGTCCCAGGGCCATCACCGCCACGAAGGGCCGCGAGCTTTCTCCGGACCGGCGGCGCCAGGTGAACGGCAGCGACAGGGCCACCAGAGCCGCGGGCCAGAGGACCCACGGATCGTCGTCGAGCTGGGCGAGCCCGTAGAGCATCGCCGCGCCGATCCAGCGGAGGTAGAGACGCGGCCGCGCGGCCACCACGGCGCGGCCGAACTCGGTGAGCCGCTGGTTGATCGCCACCACGTCGATCTGCGGGGCCCCCTCGTCGGAGAGCTGCGCCTTCATCACCTGCACGGCGACGTCCCAGATGCTGTCGCTGTACTGGGGGAAGAAGTCGGCCGGGTCGTCGTCGCCGGTCATCGGCTGCCAGCCGCGCCGCAGCCGGGCGCCGTAGGTGCGACGGGCGGTCTCGCCGATGGGCGGCTCTAGCTCGGCTGCGAGGCCGGGATCGGTGAAGCAGGCGGCCATCCCGGCCAGGTTGTAGCCGCCGAAGGAGACGAGCCCGAAGTGGCCCACGACGCCCCAGCGCAGCCCGGCGAAGGCGAGGAGGGGGAGCAGGGTCAGCGCCGCCGTCCCCGCCGCCAGGCCCAGCGCCCGGCCAGGGCGGCGGCGGAGGGCCCAGAGGGCCAGAAGCCCCGCCAGGACCGGCACCAGCCCCGCCAGAAAGACCGCCGCCGGCCGGAGATGGTAGCCGGCGGCCACGGCGAGCCCGAGCGCCGGCCACACCCACGCCGCTCCCGGCCGCCGGACCAGCAGCAGCAGCAGCGCCAGGCTGGCGAGACCCAGGGCGCTGGCCAGGAAGTCGGGTTGGATGATGTCCAGGTAGCCGGTGATCTGCGCCCAGGGCAGGGGCGCCGCGGCGGCGAAGCCGGCCCAGGACGAGCCGGTGAAGCGGCTCACCCCGTGCCACCAGAGGAGGATGGCCGCGAGCCAGGCGGTGAGGTGGACGCGCGGCACCCAACGCCAGCGGCCGGGGAAGTTGTTGTCGGGCTGGGCCGCCAGGCGGAGCAGGAGGGGGTAGCCCACGGTCCGCACCCGCGACAGCGCGTCGGTCGTCGAGGTCGCTCGCGAGGCCTGGATGTAGCTCACCGTGTCGGGTACCCGTCGCGGCGTGAGCAGGCCGTCGCGCGCCACCTGCACGCTGGAGATGGCGAGCAGGAGCAGCAGCCAGGGCAGCGGCCGGGCCGCGAGGGCGGCGAGCCGACGGTGGACGGGAGGTGGCGTAGCGGGTCGAGACATGAGGCCGGGGCGGCGGCGCGGGTGGAGCCGGAAGGCTACCGGCCGCTCGACCCGGCCACAATCCCAGCCGGTCTCCGCGCCATGCCCGCCGCCGATCCAGCCGGCCCCGCCCTCCGTCCTCCCGCCGAGTGGCGCGACTACGTCGCCCTGGCCGGTCTTCCAGGTCAGGTGCCGGATCGAGTATCTGCTGTCGATCTCCCTCTTCGCCGCCTACCTGGTGCTGGGCCTCGAGGAGCGCCCGGCGGCCCAGGAGCCGGAGCGGCTCTTCGGCGAGCGCCGCCTGCTGGCGCTGGTGATCGCCCTGGCGGCGGTGCTCGGCGTGCTCAGCATGGTGGAGGTGCCGGCGCTGGAGCAGCTGAGCGATCCGCACTACATCCGGCTTCCCCTCGACTGAGGCGCACGCCCGCTCGCAGCGCGTCGGCCAGGATCGCGTTGCGGATCCTCTGTCCCATCGCCGCCAGGTTCCAGCCGATCCAGGCGCGGGTCAGCTCGCCCGGAAGCCAGTTGGTGGTCCAGCGTCCCCGCACCTCGAGCCGCAGCCGGCAGCCGCCCGCCGGCCGGGACGCGTCGTCCAGCGCTACCACGAAGACGTGCGGAAAGGCGCGCCGGCGCCGGCCGCGGGCCAGATCGCTGAAGACGTAGCTCCGCCCCTCCCTCCAGAGCAGGATCCGCCCGCGTCGGGCGATGGTCCAGGGACCGATCCGGTGGGGCAGGTCGAACTCGAGACCGGCGGCGGGAGGCCGACCATCGAGGTCGGCGGAGCGGTGGAAGTGGTCCAGACAGACGATCCGCTCGAAGTGGCAGAGGGTCCTCCACGCCGCGCTCCGGGGCAGGGGCAGGTGCGCGCGCCAGTTGGCGCGCACCCGGCCTCGGGAATCGAGACGTACCCCGAGACGGGTCACGGCGCCGCGGTCACTGCGGTCAGGAGGTGGGGGGGCGCCGGCTCCCGCCGCTCCATTCCGTCGAGGACGTGGCCGTGGAGGGCGTGGGCGACGGCCCGCTCGAAGGGGCGCCAGACCGGGCGCGCCTGGAGAAGCGGCCGGTAGGTCGTGGTGAGGATCACCGCGGTCGAGCCGTCCGGAAGCTCCTCGAAGCGGAAGCTCCCCGCGAGGAGCTCGGCCGAGCGGTCCTCGATGCCGCGCTGCTCGATGACGTCGAAGACGAGCTCTTCGTCGCGCCGGTAGCGGGTGATCCGCTTGCGCAGGTGCCCGGTGGTGTAGATGCACCGCTTGACGTCGCCCACGCCCGTGACGCGCCCCTCGGTGCGCACCGGGTGGGGCACACCGATCCGGGCCAGGAGCGGCGGGTCGAACGGCACCTCCTCGTAGAAGAGAATCCGGTCCCAGGCCTCCGACGGCGTCACGGGGAGGACGCGCCGGGTGGAGACGCTCTCCGGCTCGAAGGGCGGGGTGAGGGCGGCTTCCGCCGTCATGCCGGCCGCGACCACCGCGAAGAGGATCACCGGCACCGCCGACGGGGCCGCACCGTAGCGGCGCTGCAGACGGCGCTCCATCGAGCGGCCGAGGATGGCCCCGATCGCCATCGGCAGGATCAAGACCGTAGCCAGGATCGCCGTGCAGACGATTCCGGCCCAGCCGAAGATCAGGGCACTCGCGCCGACCACGACGATCACGACGCCGACCAGGACCAGGAGGAGGCGCCGGTCGCAGTCGAGCGACCAGCCCAGAGCGAAGCCGCCGGTGAACGGAAGCCCGAACACCAGGAAGTAGCCGAAGAGGTTCCACTCACCGGCGATGGCGAGCAGCAGGGTCACGGTGGCGGTGACCAGAAAGAACCGCAGCGGCGCCCGGCCGCTGCGAAGACGGGGCGGGGGAGGGTACTCAGCCGGAGGTGCGGACATCGGCGGTCTCCTTCGAGAGAGCTTCGGTTTCGGGCTCCAGCTCCTCGAGCTCGCGGAGAAGCTCGAGCGCCGCCCGGGTGAGAGGACGCATCGGAGGCAGGTTGGCGATCCGCACGAGCCGCGCGACGATCTCCACCGTGCGCTGCGCGAGCCGGTAGCTGCGGCGCATGCCCGGCGAGCGGTCGTGGATCCAGAAGAGGATGACGCCCATGTGGTAGCTCCACAGCAGGTCGGGGAGCTTCCGCGCCAGGGGCCCGCGGAGATCGAGGTCGGATCCCTCCACCACCCTTCGGAACAGCTCGGTCGCCTGGCGCCGGGTCGGTTGCGAGTCGTCGCTGAAGGGGTTGAGGGGGCTCTCCGGATCGGCGGCGGTCTTGAAGAGCACGCCGGAGAAGCGGTGGTAGGGCGCGATGGTGTCCAGCTTGGCCTCGAGCACCCCGGCCAGACGGCGCTCGAAGCGGGTCTCGCTGGCGAGCACGTCCTCGCAGGCGGCCAGGTGCTCCTGGTGGGTGCGGGCGTAGAAGGCCTGCACCAGGTGCCCCTTCGAAGGGAAGTAGTAGTAGGCGCTCCCCACAGAGGTGCCGGCCCGGCGGGCGATCCTCCGCATGGTGGTCCCCTCGTAGCCGCGCTCGCGCAGCAGCTCCAGCGCGGCGTCGAGGATCCGCCCCCGGGTGCGCTCGGCCTTGGCGGTCTTGGGCTTCATTTGAACTTGTTCAAAATGAACGCGTTTAAATTACCGCCTGCGCGACCCCCTGTCAAGCGCGGCTGGTGGATCAGCCCGCCGTCGCGCCGGCCGCCGCCAGCAGCGCCGCCAGCGCGTCGGGGTTCTTGAGGGTCCCCGGGTTGACCGCCTCCTGGGCCGGCACGCCGTTCAGGATCTTCTTGACCGGCACCTCCAGCTTCTTGCCGGAGAGGGTGACGGGCACTTCCGGGATGGCGCGGATCTCGTCGGGCACGTGCCGGGGCGAGAGGCTCGCCCGCAGAGTGCGGCGGATCTCCGCGACCAGCCTGTCGTCCAGGGTGGCGCCCGCGGCGGGCACCACGAAGAGCCACAGCTTTCCCTCCTCGCCCAGGCCGCCGGTGTCCACCACCACGCTGTCGCCGACCCCGTCCAGCTCGTGCAGGACGCGGTAGAACTCGCTGGTCCCCATCCGCACCCCGCCGCGGTTGAGGGTGGAGTCGGAGCGGCCGTAGATGACGGCGCCGCCGTGCCTGCGCATCTCGATCCAATCGCCGTGCCGCCACACCCCGGGGAAGGTGTCGAAGTAGCTCTCCCGGTACCGCTCGCCGGAGGGGTCCCCCCAGAAGAAGAGCGGCATGGAGGGCATCGGCTCGGTGAGCACCAGCTCCCCCACCTCGTCCACCACCGGCCGGCCGGTCGCGTCGTAGGCCTCGACCCGGGCCCCCAGGGAGGCGCACTGGATCTCTCCGGCGCGCACCGGCAGCAACGGGCAGGGGCCGACGAAGCCCGTGCACAGGTCGGTGCCCCCGGAGAGCGACCCCACCCAGACCTCCTCGCCCACCGCCTCGGACACCCAGACGAAGCCCTCGGCGGGCAGCGGCGCGCCCGTGGAGCCCACGCCGCGCAGCCCTCCGAGGTCGAGATCGCGACCCGGGGCGAGCCCCGCCCGTCGGCAGGCCATCAGAAAGGGGGCGCTGGCGCCGAAGTAGGTCACCCCCTCCTGTGCGGCCATCCGCCAGAGCGCCGAGAGGTCGGGGTGGCCCGGCGAGCCGTCGTAGAGGACCGCCGTGGCGCCCACCAGGAGGCCGCCCACGAGGTAGTTCCACATCATCCAGCCGGTGGTGGAGAACCAGAAGAACCGATCGCCCGGCCCCAGGTCCGTATGGAGGCCGATCTGCTTGAGGTGCTCGAGCACGATGCCCCCGTGGCCGTGGACGATCGCCTTGGGCAGGCCGGTGGTGCCGGAGGAGTAGAGGATCCACAGCGGATGGTCGAAGGGCACCGGCTCGAAGAGGAGCTCTCCCGGCCGGGAGCCCAGCTCCGCCCACGACAGCGCGCCGGGCAGCGAGGGCTCCTCGGCCACCCAGGGCAGGACCACGGTGCGCTCGAGGGTCGGCAGCTCGGCGGCGATCCGCGCCAGGGCGTCGCGGCGGTCGTAGTCGCGGCCGCCGTAGCGGTAGCCGTCCACCCCGAGCAGCACCTTGGGCTCGATCTGGCGGAAGCGGTCCAGCACCGCCTCGACGCCGAACTCGGGCGGGCAGCTCGACCAGGTCGCCCCCAGGCTCGCCGTCGCCAGGAGACCCACCACCGCCTCGGGGGTGTTGCTGGCGAAGGCGGCGACGCGGTCGCCGGGGCCCACCCCCAGACGGGCGAGACCGCCGCGAGCGGCGGCCACCCGGCGGCGGAGCTCGTCGCGGGAGAGCTCCACTCGCTCGTCGCCTTCGCGGCGGGAGATCAACGCCGGGCCCTCGGTCTCGGGGCGCAGCACCTCCTCGGCGTAGTTGAGCCGCGCCCCCTCGAACCAGCGCGCGCCGGGCATCCGGCGGGCGTCGAGGATCCGCGCCGGCGGGGCGTGGAAGCCGACCCCGAAGTACCCGGCCAGCGACTCCCAGAAGGGCTCGATCTCGGTCACCGACCACCGCCAGAGGTCGGGGTAGCCCTCGAATTCCCGCCCCCGGCGCGCCAGCCACGCGAGGTAGTCGGTCATCCGGCAGCCGTCCACGAGCTCGCGGGGCGGGCGCCAGAGAACGGCGCCGTCGGGGGGCGCGGGCCCGCTCACGCGCCGGCCCGCCGGCGGCTCGTCGGGGCGGTGAAGATCACCGCTTCATGTTAGCAACCGCCGGCCTCACCAGCCGGCGCCGCTGGCGGTCAGCCACCGGTCCAGAGAGAGCAGGGTCCAGGTCTGCTCGTTGGTCAGCGCGGGCCGCCGCGGCCGGCGGATCACCCGCGCGTCGGCCAACCGGTCCAGGGCGCCGTCGAGCAGGCCGCGCCGCTTTCTCACCCAGGTCTTGAAGGGCAGGTTGAAGCCCCTCTTGGGGCGGTCGAAGAAGCCCTCCG
Source organism: Thermoanaerobaculia bacterium (assembly GCA_033720955.1). GTDB lineage: Bacteria > Acidobacteriota > Thermoanaerobaculia > Multivoradales > JAHEKO01 > JAWWBN01. Next base: position 12,122 of record JAWWBN010000070.1, read on the forward strand.
GGATGCGCGGCTCCATGAGCCGGCGCACGATGACCTTGCCGCGGCCCCGCTCGACGTCGTGGAGCAGGGAGGGGTCGAGGGCGAGGGTGAGCTCCACCAGCCGGTGGTCGAGAAGTGGCGGGCGCACTTCGAGCGAGTGGGCCATGCTGGCCCGGTCCACCTTGGTGAGGAGCTGGCCGGGCAGATAGGTGTGGAGATCGGCCCACTGCATCCGCTTGACGGGCGGCAGCTCCTCGCGCCAGTGGCGTCGGAAGTGCCAGAGGTCGTCGTAGCCGTCGAGCTCGAGGGCCGGACCCAGGAGGGCGCGCCGCTGCACGCCGGTGAAGGGTCCCAGGAAGGCGCCGTAGCGCTCCAGGCCTCGCGAGGTGCGCCTCTGGGCCGAGCGGGCGCCGCTGGCGAAGGGCGGCGCCAGGGCCGCCATCCACCGCAACAGGAGGGTGGAGCGGTCGGTGATCCACTTGGAGTACCACTGGTAGCCGCAGAAGATCTCGTCGCCCCCCTCGCCGGAGAGAGCCACCGTGACATGACGGCGGGCGAGCCGCGAGACCAGGTAGGTGGCCCAGGCCCCCGTGTCGCCGAAGGGCTCGCCGAAGATCCGCGGGATGGTGTCGAGGGCCTCGTCCAGGTCCACCGCGCCGGCGGTGGCCTCCTGATGCCGGGTGCCGAAGTGCTCGGCGATGCGGCGGGCGTGGACGGACTCGTCGCGTCGCTTCACGTCGGTCCCCAGGGTGAAGGTGCGCGGCCGGTCCAGGTGGGCGACGATGGTGGTGGAGTCGATGCCTCCGGAGAGGAAGACCGCCACCGGCACGTCGGAGACGGTGTGCTCGGGGACCGCCTGCGCCAGCAGCTCTCCCAGCTCCTCGATCGCCGCGTCCGGGTCGACGACAGGCGGCCGGCTCGCCGGCTCCCACCACCGCCGGACCTCCAGGCGGCCGCTCTGCCAGGTCAGGCAGTGGGCCGGAGGCAGCTTGCGGATGCCCTGGTAGATCGTCTTGGGCTCGGGGACGTACTTGTAGGTGAAGTAGTCGCGCAGGGCGGTGCGGTCGACGGGGGGACGCCCCAGCTCCAGCAGCGGTCGGATCTCGGAGGCGAAGGCGAGCCCTCCTCCGGGGAGCTCCCGGTAGAGCAGCGGCTTGATGCCCAGCCGGTCGCGGGCGGCGAAGAGCCGTCGCTCCCGCCGGTCCCAGATCGCCAAGGCGAACATCCCGCGCAGCCGGTGGAGACACCCCGGCCCCTCGTGGGCGAGAAGGTGGAGCAGCACCTCGGTGTCGCTGTCGGAGAGGAAGGGGCCCGGCAGAGAGCGGCGCAGCTCGCGGAAGTTGTAGATCTCGCCGTTGTAGGTGAGGACGTGGGGCCCGAGCTCCATCGGCTGGCGGCCCGCCGTCGAGAGATCGAGGATCGACAGCCGGGTGTGGCCGATCTCGGCGCCGTCGCCGCGCCAGACCCCGCGGTCGTCGGGGCCGCGGTGGGCGAGGTCGTCGGTCATCTGCTCCAGCGGCGCCGGCTCCGGGGCCCCGACGATGCCGACGATGCCGCACATGGTGCCTCGAGGACCTCGGGCTGGAGTGTAGTGACTCCGGGTCGGGCTTGCCCAGCCGCCGACGGTAGACTGGCCGGGTGACGACGCCGGCGCTCGGAGAGAGACCCGCCGCACCGCCGGCGAAGAGGGCGCGTCACGCGGCGGAGCACGCCCTCTTCACCCTCACCCGCGGGCTGGTGCGCGTCCTCCCTCTCGCGGCGGTGCCGGCGGTCGGTGCCCTCCTCGGCGACCTCGCCGGGCTGCTGGACCGCCAGCACCGGCGGGTCGCCCTGGACGGCGTGAGGCTCGCCTTCCCCGAGCTGGAGGAGCGGTGCCGGCGGGCCATCGTCCGGGCCAGCTTCCGCAACCTGGGCCGCACGGTCCTGGACGCGGTGGCGAGCTCGCGGCTGTCGCCCGCGGCCGCCCGGGCGCGGTACGAGCTGGAGGGGCTGGAGCACCTCGAGGCGGCGGAGGAGAGGGGCCGGGGCGTCCTGCTGATGACGGCCCACTTCGGCAACTGGGAGGCGGCCGGGCAGGGGCTCGCGCTCTCGGGCCACCCCATCGTCTCGGTGGCCCGGCCCCTGGACAACCCCCGCATCGAGCGCTGGGTGAGCGCGGCGCGCGGCCGGTTCGGCAACACCTCCATCCCCAAACGGGGGGGCGGTCGCCAGATCCTCGAGACCCTTCGCGACGGAGGTCGGCTGGCACTGCTCATCGACCAGCGGGTGCACCCCAACGAGGGGAAGGCCTACCGCTTCTTCGGCGAGCCCGCCTACACCTCCCCGCTGCTGGCCGACGCCTCGCTGCGCACCGGCGCACCTGTGCTGCCCTTCTACGGCTACCCGATCGCCGGCGGGCGGCGGGTCCGGCTGGTCGTGAAGCCTCCCATCCCGCCGGTCGAGCCGGGAGAGGACGCGGTGGAGCGGCTCACCCTTGGCTGTCTGGCGGAGCTCGAGGAGGTGATCTCCGCCGACCCCGGCCTCTGGCTGTGGATGCACCGCCGGTGGCGCAAGAACCCCACCTGGATCTTCAAGAAGCGCCTCCCCCGCCACGCCGCCGGTCCGGACAGCGACGAGGTCATCGGCTGAGAGCGGGGTCGTCGCAGGAGAGCCCGCGGGCCGGGTCGGGGGCGGGCGGCGCGTTCGCCAGACCGGCGGCCAGCCGCCACGGTGGCCGGGGGGCCGGCGGCGGCGTCGGCCAGAAGAAGCGGCAGAGGCAGAGGTCGCCCACCGGCAGACCGGGCGCCGCGGCGGGCTGCGGCAGGGAGTTCTCGAGCACCCGCACCAGGACGAGCCGGTGCCGCCCGGTGTCCGTCAGCGCCACGGTCTCGACGGCGATCTCGGACGGCAGCAGCTCGCCCTGCCAGTCCATCAGCAAGCCGTAGGAGCCGGCCGGCGGCGCCTGGGGCGAGGGCAGCGTGACCACGTCGCGTCCCATGTAGAAGAAGAGCGACCCGATGTGTCCGGCGCAGTCGGCCGGCCCGAAGACCCAGACCGTCTCGTCCGGCGGCACCTCGGCCGCGAACCGCTCCGCCGCCGGTCGCAGGTCGCGGCGCTCCGCGCGGTTGGGCAGGAAGACCAGCGACTGGCCCACCGCGACGAGCAGCGACAGCGCGACGAGGGTCGTCGCCAGGGTCGTGCCGGCGGTGGCCCGACCGGCGAGAGCAGCGACCGAGAGCAGGGCGACCCAGGTGAGCAGCAGCGGCCAGCTCGTGGTGGCCCGGCCGGGCGCGGCGCCCCGGGGGGCGGCGGCGCCCCCGAGGAAGAGCACCCCGGGGGCGGCCCCCC
>JAWWBN010000071.1:0-15394 GCA_033720955.1 Thermoanaerobaculia bacterium
CCAGACTGCGCCACGCCCCGGCCGAACGAGCAGTCTACGGGGGCTTCGGAGGGGTGTCAATCAGCCGGGAGCCGGCTCGGGGCCCGGGACGAGCCCTCCCGGCCGGTGTGTTCCGTCAACGCCGAGGCCCGAGCGTGCGTATACAGGGGCGAGGCCGACGACGGGGCTGCCGCGCCGGTCTCGAGCTCCCGGCCCGGTGCGCCGAGGCCCGACTACACTCTCTACATGCTTCCCCTCTCCCACCCCCTTCCGACCCGCAGGCGGCCCCGGTCGCCGACCTCCGATCTCCCCTCTTTCCGAGCCTGGCGCACCGGCTCCGGAGCCTCGCGACGCGCGGCCGTCCCCGCTCGGCCCTCCCTCCTCCGGAACGGCCCTCTGCTCCTCTGGCTCTTCGCGACGCTGACGCTGCCCGCGGCCGCCAGCGCCCAAACTCTCGAGGCGGTGATCGAGGTGGCCATGCAGGTCGAGGTGGCGCTGCTCGACTCGCAGCTTCAACGCTACGCCGAGGCCCGGACCGCGGAGCGGCGGGCGTTTCAGGCCTGGGACGGCCTGATCCGGGAGCTCGACCGCGCCCTCCGCGACTCGTCGAGCTCCATTCGGGAGCTGCGCGACCTGGAGCAGCGGGCCACTCTGGCTCGCGAGACCGCGCTGACCCGCGCCCGCCAGGTGACCGACCTTCGCGCGAGTCTGATCGACCGGATGGAGCGGATCGCCGTCCTCGAGGAGCGGCTCGCCCGCGAGGGGCGGACCCGGCTGGTGCCGGTGACGCCCGTCGACGGGCTCTGGCGCGTGGCGGTCGAGCCCATCGGAGTGTCCGGGCTGGCGCGGCTGCGCGCCGACGGCGCCCTGGTGAGCGGCACCTACCGGATGGAGAACGGCTCGCAGGGCTCGGTGACGGGGACCTACGCCGCCGGCCGCCTGGTACTGGAGAGGATCGACGTGCGGCAGGGCTTCGACGCCACCCTGGAAGGCGACCTCGACGTGCGCAGGGGGGTCGTCCGCGGCACCTGGCGCTCCGTGGACGTCACCGGGGGCGCCATCAGCGGCGGCACCTGGACGGCCACCAAGCTGAGCCCCGAAGAGCGCCGCCAGGTCGAGTCCGAGCTGGACGAGTAGGCGGCGCCCGCCCGGCGCCCCACAGGTGGGGCCGCTACGGCTCGGGGGGCTCTTCCACCACGCTCTCCTGCTCCGTCAGGGCGTCGCGCATGGTGGCGCCGTAGATGTCCCAGATGGTCACGAAGAGGGCGGCGACGATGGGGCCGACGATCAGCCCGGCCGCGCCGAAGAGGAAGAGGCCGCCGAGGGTGCCCAAAAGGATCAGGAGATCCGGCAGCTTGGTGTCGCTGCCCACCAGCCGCGGACGCAAGAAGTTGTCGGCGCTGCCCACCACCGCGCCGCACCAGATGCCCAGGCCGATCCCCGCGCCGATCTCGCCGGTGATCAGCAGGTAGATCACCGCCGGCACCCAGATCAGGGTCACCCCGACCCCGGGCACCGCCGACATCAGGACCATCAGGGTGCCCCAGAAGAAGGCGCCCTCGATCCCCACCACCGCGAAGGCGATGCCGGCCAGACCGCCCTGCACCAGTCCGATGACGAAGGTGCCCTTGATCGTCGCCCGGGTCACCGAGACGAAGCGGTCGAGCATCCGCTCCTGGTCCACCCGCGACATGGGCATGAGGTAGAGGACCCGCTCCACCAGGTCGGGCCCCATCATGAAGAAGAAGAACATGGCGTACAGCAGCACGAAGAGCTGCAGGAAGAAGGTCAGGGTGCCGCGGGTGGTGTCGGTGAGCCACTTGATCAGGAAGCGGCCGGCCTGGCCCGCCAGCTCGCCCGTCTTCTCGGTGATCTGGGCCCGGTACGGCTCGACCCGGTCCAGGAAGGGGACGTGCTCCTCCAGGTAGCTCAGCAGCCCCGGCACCCGGCCGCGCTCGTCGAACCACTCCTGCAGGTTGGAGGTGACGCTCGCCGCCTGGGCGATGAAGATCCCCACGATGGACGAGAGCGGGCCCAGGATCAGGAAAACCACCAGCAGGAGCGTCAGTGCCGAGGCGACCGCGCGACGGTTGCGGCAGAGCCGGAGCAGCCGCCTGTAGAAGGGGTAGAGCAGACCGGTGAAGATCGCCGCCAGCAGCAGGGGCATGATGAACTGGCGGATCATCAGGAAGAAGACCGCCGAGATCCCCAGCGTGAGCAGGACCACGAAGGTCTTGCGGAACTTCTCGCGGCTGAAGAGATCCTGGTTCATCGGCGCCGGCCGGGCTCGCGGAGGGGGGAGTCCCGCCGCAGTGTGTCACAAAGGGCCGCCCGCCGCGCCGCCGACCGCCCCCGCCGCTATCGGAGCCAGCGGCCGAAGCGCATCTCGAGGGCCGCGCCGAAACCCCAGATCGGCTTGCGCTGCTCGAGCTGGGTCTCCTTGCGCCAGTCCAGCGCCGGCCGCAGGTCCAGGAAGAGCCACTCGCGGAAGACCGGCCGGCGGTAGATCAGCCGGAAGCCGGCGTTGCGGATGGTCACCTCGGCGTCGGTCTCGCCGGCCACACCGACCTGGTAGGCCAGTCCCTGCCGCACGCCGATCTTCTGGAAGAGGGTGACGCTGGTGCGCCAGTCCACCCCGTCGGTGCTCTCGGAGAAGGTGCCGGTGTTGCGCCAGCGGACCAACCGCCGCGGACCCAGGATCTTCTCGACGTCCACCTGGCTGGTGGTCCCGGTCCCGTCGCGCGACTCCCAGAAGAAGGTCTGCCGGAAGCGCACGAGGCTCTCCTCGTTCAACTGGGAGAAGTGGCGGTAGCCCACCTTGACGTAGGGCTCCGACGGCAGGCCCACCCGCACGCCCACCCCGGCGCTGAAGCCGCCGCGGCCGCGCTGCGCCGGCCGGTACCCGAGACCCAGCAGCCACTCGTCGTCCTCGGGATCGCCGAAAAAGACCGGCACCCGCTGGCCGATGGAGCCGCGACCGGTGATCTCCTGGTCCTCGTCGCCGCGGCCCACGATGGCGTCGATCCGCCGCTCGAAGGCGGGAAGCCGGTACTTCAGCCGGAAGCGGGTGATCGGCTCGGTCCCCTCGCGCTCGTCCCAGGCGGCCCCCAGGGCGACGCGGCCGCGGGTCACGTCGCCCTCCTCGTCCACTGCCCGGTCGGTGCTGAAGAGGTTGTCGAACCAGAGGGCCGACTCGCAGGTCGAGCGCAGCAGCCGCCGGTGCACGCGGTCGATCCAGGTGTTCTTGGACAGGTAGTCCGCCTCGCACGGGTCCGCCGCCGCGGCATGCGGGTCGGCGGTGCTCTCGGGGGAGCCCTCCCCTCCGGGGGCTTGCGAAGCGGCCTGCGGGGCCGTCTCGGTCTCGGCGGGGGCCGGCGACAGCTCCCGGGGAGCCTCCTGCGGCGGTGGGCTCGGCTCCGGGGGCGCGGGGGCGGTCCGGCGGCCCGACGAGGCGCAGCCGGCCGCGGTCAGCAGCAGGGCCAGCGCCGCGGGGAGGAGCGCCTCGGCGCGAGATCCGACCGGCCGCGTCAACATCTCGCCCTCCGGCGGGCCGCGGCTCGCTCCACAGCGGCTTCGGGAATCGGTCGCGATCCGCAGGTGCCCTCCGCCATCGGGCGTATCATAGGCGCGGGCCGCGCCGCTCTCTGTGACGTTTTTCTTCACCCGCCCACCGGCCGATCTCCGCATGCGAACTCGATTCCGCCTCTCCGGCGCTCCGCGCCGGGCCGGTCTCGCCGCCCTCCTCGCGACGGCGATCGGCGTCCCCGCCGGAGCGGAGCCCCCCACCGACCTGCGGCGCGACGGCCGCTACGTGAGCTGCGAAGTGATCTCTCTCGCCCCGGGGGAGCCGGGGGCCGAGTGGGCGTCGATCGCCGGCTTCCGGCCCGACCGGCGGCAGCGGAGCTTCGCCTGGGTGGACGGGGAGGCGGCCGCCCTCCTGCTGCTCGAGCCGGGCGCCTCGCGCCGGCTGGAGATCGAGGCGCGGGCCTCTCGCCCGGGGCTCGAGCTGTCGGCGACCGTCGGCGAGACGGACCTCGGGGCGCGGGCCCTCGACCGCCAGTGGCGGCGCTACTCCTGGGAGGTCCCCTCCGAGGCCCTGGGCGACGGACCCGAGCTGGTGCGGCTCTTCGCGCCGTCCTACCGCGAGGCCAAGGGCGGCCAGCCGATCGGGGTGGCGGTGGCGTCGATCGGGGTCGCGCCGCTCCGCGGCGGCCGCTGCGCGGTGCCGGCGAGGATCGTGGAGCGCGCCCCCTGGGGCGAGCTGCTCGGGATGCCGCCCGGCTCGTGGCTGGTGGCCGACGACGGAGTCGGGGCGAGCCGACGGTTGGAGATCGCCTTCCGAGGCGCCTGGCCCAACACCCGGCTGGACCTGTACTGCGTCGCGGCGACGGCCGTGGAGCTGGTGGATTCGCGGATCGCGGGGAGGGGGAGCGACCGTCGCGCCGAGGCGGTGATCGAGCTGCCCGAGGGGTGCGCCGGCGCGGCCCGGCTGGCCGTCGCGGCGCGCGGTCCGGGATGGGCGCAGCTCGAGGTCGCGCGGGCCGCGGCGCCGACGCTCCTGGGGCGTCGCGGCGTCCACCGTCTGCAGCTCGCCGCCGCCACCCTGGCGCTGGGGGCTCTGCTGCTGCTGCTGGCCCGCGCGGGCTGGCGGCCGCCGCTGGCGGGCGGTGCGCCCTGGGCCGACGTGACCCTGGTGGTGCTGGCCGCGCTGGCCCTGCGTCTCTGGATGCTCCACGCCTATCCCTATGCCGGGGCCGCCCCCGACGAGGCGGAGTACATCGACCGGGCGAGGATGCTGGTCGAGGAGCCCTCGCGGCTGGCGGGCGACACCAGTTGGCACCTCTGGCAGAGCTGGGTGCGGCCGCCCGGCTACTACCTCTTCCTGGCCGCGCTCTTCGCCCTGGGCGGCGACCGCGACACCGCGCTGCTGGTCCAGGGCGGGCTCTCCGCGCTGGGCGCCGGCGCCGTCTACCTGATCGGCTTTCCGTTGTTCGGCCGCGGCGCCGCCCTGGCCGCCGGAGCGATCTACGCCGGCTACGTCGGCTCCATCGCCACCTTCACCAGGGTGCTGGCCGAGCCCCTCTTCCTGGCCCTGGCCCTGCCGGCGCTGGCCGCCCTGACGTGGGCCTGCCGGCGCCCCTCCTGGCCCCTGGCCGCCCTGGCGGGCGTCCTCTTCGCGGCCGCCGCGCTCGTGCGCTCGGCGCCCGCCCAGTACGTGCTGCTGGCGGCGCTGCTGTTGCTCGCGGTCCACGGCGTACGGCGGGGTCTGCGACCGGCGGCGGCGCTGCTGCTGACCGCTGCCGCACTGCTCCTGCCCTGGGCCGTCCGCAACGCCCGCGCCCACGGCTCCTGGATCGGCCTCGAGACGGTCTCGATCGCCAACCTGCTCCACTTCAGCCCCGACGAGCGCTTCGTGCCGCACGCCGACCTCGACCTGGAAGAGCCGGCCGGGCAGAACGAGTACTACCGCCGGCTCAAGCTGGCCAACGAGGGCGGTGCCCTGGAGCGAAGGCGGGGCGAGGTCACCCGCGCGGTGCTGTGGGCGCGTCTCTCCCGCCCCGGGGAGACGGCACGCCGTATCGCCACCAACGCGGCGCGGGTGTTCGCCCCCCTGCCCGACTCCTACCTGCGCTGGGTGCTCTCGGACGAGAACCTCTTTCGCGTGGGCCGGCTCACCGATCTCCGCAACCTCCAGTTCTTCGCCATCGTCCTGTTCGGCGCGGTGGGGATGGCGGCCAACCTCTCCGACCGGAGGACCTGGCCGCTGCTGACCTGGCTGGGGCTCCACTTCGCCGTGATCACCGTGCTGGTGGACCCTATGGTGCGCTTCCGGCTGGCGCTGGTGCCGGTGGCGACGGTCTTCGCGGGGTGGACGGTGGCCCGGGCCCTACGCTGGGCCGGGCGCGGCTCGCGGCCCGCCGCCGCCTGATCCACCGGACGCTCCGTCGCGTGCGGCCCGGGCCGGGCGGCGCGGCTAGAGCAGCTCTTCGACCGCGGCGCGCTCTTCCAGCAGCTCGGCGTGGGTGGCCGCCATCCGCTCGCGGCTGAAGTCGTCGCAGTCGAGACCGTCCACCACCTGGTAGCGGCCGCCGCTGCAGACGCAGGGCATGGAGTAGATGACCCCCTCATCGATGCCGTAGCTGCCGTCCGAGGCCACCGCCATCGACACCCAGTCGCCCTCGGCCGTGCCGTGGACCCAGGTGCGCACGTGGTCCAGCGCCGCCGAGGCCGCGGAGGCCGCCGACGAGGCGCCCCGGGCCTGGATGATCTCGGCGCCCCGCTGCTGGACCTTGGGGATGAAGGTGTCGCGGTACCAGTCGCGCTCCACCCGGTCGGCCGCCGGCCGTCCCGCCACGGTGGCGTGGCTGATGTCGGGGTACTGGGTGGCCGAGTGGTTGCCCCAGATGATCATCCGCTGTACGTCGTTGGCGTGGGTGCCGGTCTTCTCGGCCAGCAGGCTCTTGGCGCGGTTGTGGTCGAGCCGCGTCATGGCGGTGAACTGGGCGCGGTCGAGGCTCGGCGCGTTGGACATGGCGATCAGCGCGTTGGTGTTGGCCGGGTTGCCCACCACCAGCACCCGGACGTCGCGCGAGGCGCAGCGGTCCAGGGCCTGGCCCTGCGGGGCGAAGATCTTGCCGTTGGCCCCCAGCAGGTCCTTGCGCTCCATGCCGGCGCCGCGCGGCCGCGCGCCCACCAGGAGGGCGTAGTCGACGCCGTCGAAGCCCTCGTCCAGCTCGGAGGTGGCGACGACGCCCTGAAGCAGGGGGAAGGCGCAGTCGTTGAGCTCCATCACCACGCCGCGCAGGGCGTCCATGGCCGGCGGGATCTCGACCAGGTGGAGGTGGACCGGCTGGTCCGGCCCGAGCATGTCGCCGGCGGCGATGCGGAAGTTGAGGGCGTATCCGATGTTGCCGGCCGCCCCGGTGACGGCGACACGCACAGCCTTCTTCATGAGAATCTCCTTGGCTCGATCTGAGAGGGTCGATTCGGGATCGACCGGGCGGGAGCGCCTCGGGGCCCCGCGAGCCGGGACCCGCGCCGCTCGCTTCGATGGTAGCAGGATCGGGACGCCTCCGGAGGCCCGCTCCGGTCGCGAGTCACCCCTCGAGGAGCGACCTCCCGGTCATCTCCTCGGGCTTCGCGAGGCCCATCAGATCGAGAAGGGTGGGGAACACGTCGGCCAGACGGCCCCCCGCGCTTAGGCCCGGGGAGGGCCGCGCCGGGTCGCCCGTCGCGCGGTCGGCGAGGCCCGGGTCCACCACGATGCACTCCACGTCGTAGGTGGTGTGGGCGGTGTGCGGAGCGCCGGTCTCGGGGTCCCACATCTGCTCGGCGTTGCCGTGGTCGGCGGTGACGATCAGCTTGCCGCCGCGCTCGAGCACGGCGTCCACGATCTCGCCGACGCAGCCGTCCACGGTCTCGACGGCGCGGATCGCGGCGTCCAGCTTGCCGGTGTGCCCCACCATGTCCGGGTTCGCGAAGTTGACCAGCAGGAAGGCCTCGCCGTCGTCGGCGCCGATCCGCTCGAGGACCGCGTCGCAGATCTCCCGGGCGCTCATCTCGGGCTGGAGATCGTAGGTGGGCACCCGGGGCGACTGGGCCATCCGGCGCGACTCGCCGGGAAACGGCTCGTCGCGGTAGTCGTTGAAGAAGAAGGTGACGTGGGGGAACTTCTCGGTCTCGGCGCAGCGGAACTGGGTGAGCCCCAGGTCGGCGAGATGGGCGCCGGCGGTGGAGCGCATCCTCGGGGGCTTGGGGAAGGCGACCTCCACCAGCTCGGAGAGCTCCTCCTCGTAGGCGGTCATGGTGACGAAGGTGATCTCCAGCTTCGGGCCGCGGTCGAACCCGCGCTCTCCGTCGTCGGGGGAGGGCGGCACCGCGCCGAAGAACTCCTCCATGACGAAGGCGCGGGTGATCTCCCGGGGCCGGTCTCCGCGGTAGTTGACGAAGACGACCGCGTCGCCGCCGGCGATCCGCGCTTCGCGCCACCACGGGCCGACGACCCGCGGCGTCACGAACTCGTCGCCCTCGCGGCTGCCGTCCAGGGGGTGGTCGTAGTACTCCTGGATGGCCTCCACGGCGCTGTCGAAGACCGGGGGGTCCTCGCCGCGGCCGGTGAGCAGGTCGTAGGCGCGACGCACCCGGGCCCACCGCTTGTCGCGGTCCATGGCCCAGTAGCGGCCGCACAGGCTGGCGATCCGGCCGACGCCGAGCTCGTCGCACCGGGCCGCGACCTCCTCCACGTACCCCTTGCCGGTGAACGGCCCGGTGTCGCGTCCGTCGGTGAAGAGATGGACGTAGACCCGGTCGTGCCCGCGCCGCCGGCACAGCTCCAGGGTGGCGTAGAGGTGGGTGAGGAGGCCGTGGACCCCGGCGTCGGAGGCGATCCCCAGGAGGTGAACGGCGCCGCCGCGGCTCTTCGCCCCGTCCACCGCGCCGGCGAGAGCCGGGTTGTCGAAGAAGGAGCCGTCGCGGATGGCCTTGGTGATCCGCACCGACTCCTGGTCCACGATCCGTCCCGCGCCCAGGTTCTGGTGCCCCACCTCGCTGTTGCCCATGGTGCCGTCGGGCAGCCCGACCTCCTCCCCGCTGGTGTGGATCAGGGTCCAGGGGTAGTCGCGCAGCAGGGCGTCGCAGCGTGGGGTCTCGGCCAGCGCCACGGCGTTGATGTCGTGGTGCTCCGGGTTCGGGTTGCGACCCCAGCCGTCGCGGACGATCAGGACCACGGGGGGGTGCTCTCTGTCGGATGCTGCGCTCATCGACGGGTGGCTCCTCCTCTCTTCGACGCTAGCGGAACGCCCTGCCGACCGCTACCGGGGGCCGCATCGACCACCCGCTCGCCTCGTGGGAGCACTGCGGAAAGTCGATCCGTCGGGCTCGCCGGGGCGGGTGAGGGCTAGAAGCCCCAGAGGAGGGGGATGAGGAGGGCGGCCAGGGCCCAGAAGACGAGGTTCAGAGGGGCGCCGAAACGGGTGTAGTCGAGGAAGCGGTAGCCCCCCGGGCCGTAGACCATCATGTTGGTCTGGTAGCCCATGGGCGTCATGAACTCGGCCGAGGCGGCGAAGCAGACCGCCATCAGGAGCGGCCGCGAGTCCACGCCCAGGTTGGAAGCCAGGGTCAGGGCGATGGGCGCCAGGATCAGCGCCGCAGCGGCGTTGGAGATCATCTGGGTCATGAGCGTGGTCACCAGGTAGAGCAGCGCCACGGCGGCCCACGGCGCCCAACGGTCGGGGAAGAGCCCCGCCAGGTCGAGCAGCCCCGAAGAGACGAAGCCGGCCGCTCCCGTGGTGACGAACGCCTGGCCCACCGGCACGAAGGCGGCGATGAGGAAGATCACCGACCAGTCGATGTTGCGGTAGGCCTCCTGCGGCTCGAGGACGCGGGTGACCAGCAGCACGATCGCGGCCAGCAGGGCGCCGCCGGCGATGTCCATCACGTCGAGCGCCGCCAGCGCCACCACCGCGGGCAGGAGCACCAGCGGAAGCCACCAGAAGCGGGCACGGCGCAGTTGGACGTCGAGCCGCGACAGGACGATGAAGTCGTCGGATTGGGAGAGCTCGCCGAGGCGCTCCTTGGGCAGCAGCATCAGGACCGAGTCGGAGAAGCGCAGCCGGGTCTGGGCGATCTGGGTCCGCACCGTGCCGCCCAGCCGTCGGATGGCCATGACGAAGCCGCCGTAGAGCTCGCGAAAGTCGATCTCCTGCACCTGCTTGCCGATGACCCGGCTGCCCCCCGCCACCAGGCTCTCCACCATGACCATCTCCTCGCCGGCGAGCTCCCGGTCGTCGAGGAGCACGTCGGGCAGGAGCTCGAGATCCAGCTCCCGCCGCAGCTTGAGCAGCGCGTCGGCCGAGGCCTGGACGATGAGCAGGTCGCCGGGCGCGAGCTGCACCCTGGCGATCTGGCGGATGCGGCGCTTGCCGCCGCGCACGATCTCGATCACCTGGGCGTCGTAGCGGCGCTGCAGCTCGATCTCGGTCAGGGTCTTGCCCGCCAGGTCGGAGTCGGCCGTGAGCCGCAGCTCGGCCAGGTAGGAGCCCATGCGGTACTTCTCGGTGAGGTCGACGGCGGCGGCCTGCCCCTCCGGCAGCAGACGGCGTGAGAAGAGCAGCAGGTAGGTCATCCCCACCGCCAGCAGGATCGCCCCCAGACGGGTGAACTCGAACATCCCCAGCGGCTCGACGCCGGCCTCCTCGGCCACGGAGCTGACCAGCAGGTTGGTGGAGGTGCCGATCAGGGTCAGGGTGCCGCCGAAGATGGAGGCGTAGGAGATCGGCAGCAGCAGCTTCGAGGGGGCGAGCTCCAGGCGGCGGCAGATCTGCAGCGCGAGGGGGATGAAGATCGCCACCACCGCGGTGTTGTTGAGGAAGCCCGAGAGGATCGAGACCCCCGCCAACACCACCGCCGCCGCCAGCCACTTGCGCTTGCCGGCCCGTCGGCTGACCAGATCGGCGGCCACCTCCAGGATGCCGGTCTTGACCAGGGCGTGGCTCAGGAGGAAGAGGCTGCCGATGGCGATGACCGCTTTGTTGGAGAAGCCGGTCAGGGCGGTCGGCAGGTCCACGAAGCCGATCGTCACCAGCACGGCCAGGAGCCCGAAGGCGGTCACCTCGATGGGCAGCACCTCGCGCACGAAGACCGCCAGGGTGATCCCCAGCAGGGCGAGCATGACGGCGATCTCGAGGGTCATGGCGAGCGGCGGCCCGGGTCGGGTCGGTGCGGCATGGGCCGGACGATACCCGGCCGAGGGCCCGGGGGCCACACCGGGGGCCGGTCTCAGGAGAGGGCGGCGGCGGGGGCGGGGAAGCGGCCCCCCTCCACCCCCCGGCGGACCTCGACGATCCGGTTGCGCTCGTCCACCAGCACCACCCGGGGGCGCCAGGCGCGCGCCTCGTCCTCGTCGAAGCGGGCGTAGGCCATCACGATCACCAGGTCCCCCGGCCGCACCAGGTGAGCCGCGGCGCCGTTGAGCTGCACCGTCCCCTCGCCGGGCTTGCCGGCGATGGCGTAGGTCTCGAGACGGGCGCCGTTGGTCACGTCCACCACCTGCACCCGCTCGTGCTCGAGGATGCCGGCGGCCCGCAGAAGCTCGGGGTCGACGGTGATGCTGCCCACGTAGTCGAGGTCGGCGCCGGTGACGGTGGCGCGGTGGATCTTGCCGGAGAGCAGAGTGCGGATCATGGAGTCGTCCTTCGAGGGGGCAGGGTCAGGTTGTCGATCAGTCGGACGCCGCCCACCGAGGCCGCCAGGGAGAGGAGGGCGCCACGCCGGGGCTCGACGCGCTCGAGCTCGCCGAGGGTCTCCGGGTCGGCGACGCTCACGTAGTCGAGCTCGACCGCCGGCTCCGCCGCCAGGGCGCGGCGCATCTCCCGCCGCAGCCGCTCGGCGTCCGACGCTCCGGCCTCCCAGGCGGCCCGGGCCGCGGTCAGGGCGCCGTAGAGCCGGGGCGCGGCGCGGCGGGCCGTGGCGTCGAGGCGCCGGTTGCGGCTGCTCATCGCCAGGCCGTCGGGCTCGCGGACGGTGTCGCAGGCGACCACCTCCACCGGCAGCCCCAGGTCGCAGGTCATCTTCCGGATCACGGCGAGCTGCTGGGCGTCTTTGCGGCCGAAGTAGGCACGGGTCGGGCGACAGAGGAGAAAGAGCCGCGCCACCACCGTGGCGACACCACGGAAGTGCCCGGGCCGCGCCTCACCCTCGAGGCCACGGGCCACCGCCCCGGGCTCGATCCAGGTGTCGAAGCCGGGGGGGTAGATCTCGTCCACCCGCGGCGCGAAGAGGGCGTCGCAGCCCGCCTCTTCCAGCAGCCGGGCGTCGCGGGCCAGATCGCGGGGATAGGCGGCGAGGTCGCCGGCGTCGTCGAACTGCGCCGGGTTCACGAAGACGGTGGCCAACGCCCTCTCGTTCTCGGCGACGGCGCGGCGCACGAGGGCCAGGTGGCCATCGTGCAGGGCGCCCATCGTGGGCACCAGGCCCAGGTCGCCGTGCAGCGACGCGCGCCAGCGGGCCAGCTCGCCCCGGGTGGCGAGCCGTCTCACCGGACCGTCTCCGGGGCCGGCCGGAGCGTCGGCGGACGGCCGTCGCCGGCGACCGGCGGCAGCGCCCTCCCTCGCGCCTTCGCCCGCCTCTCCCGCCGCCGTACGGCTTCGAGGAGCCGCCGGTTGACCGGGGTGGGGAGCCCGAGCTCCGCCCCCGCCCGCACCACCGCGCCGCAGATGGCGTCGATCTCGGTGGGCGCGCCGCGGCGCAGGTCCTGCAGCATGGAGGAGTGGTTGCCGCCGGTCCGGCGGGCGACCGCGAGAACCCGGCGGGCCACGTCGCCGGCCGGGCCGACGCCCCGCGCCGCGGCCACGGCCGCCGTCTCGCGGGCCGCGGCCAGCGCCCGCTCGCGCAAAGCGGAGCGCTCGAGCAGGGCCCCGTTGCGCACCCCGGCCAGAGCGGTGACCGGATTGATCGCGCAGTTGACTGCCAGCTTCTCCCACACGGCCCGCTCGAGGTCGGCGGTCTCGCGCACGGCGAAGCCGGCTTCCCGCAGCAGGGCGGTCAGAGCGACGCGGCCGGCGGGCAGGACGACCTCGCCGCCGCCGCCGTCCCCCACCCGCCCGGGGGCCAGCACGGTGGCGCCGTGAGAGCAGAGGCCCTGGACCACCCGCCGGGTGCCGGCGCGGCGAGCGAGGCTCGCGACGTTGCCCAGGCCGTTCTGGAGGGTGAGGAGGACCTCGCCGGCGCTCGCCGCCGCGGCCGCCACCGCGCAGGTCTGCCAGCTCTTGACCAGCACCAGGGCGACGTCCGCCCGGCGGTGGGGCGCGTCGTCCGGATTGGGCCGGCGGGTCGTCTCGGCCACCCGCTGCCGCCAGACGCCCCCGGGCTCGACGACCTCGATGCCGTCCCGGGCGACCGCCGCCAGACAGTCGCTCCAGGTGCCGGCGAGAAGCACCCGGGCGCCGGAGCGGGCCAGACGGGCGGCGAACAGCATCCCCAGGGCGCCGGTGCCGAAGACCGAGACGGTCGGCGGGCGGGTCATCGCCTCCCAGCGAGGCGCCGCGGCCCGGTCGCCGGGGTCCCCGCCCCGCCCTCCTCGGTCAGCAGCTCGGCGAGCGCGGCCCAGCTCTCGTCGCTCATCTCGTAGGCGTGCTCGGCGGTGGGGAACCTGCCCGCCCTCACGTCGTCGCGAAAGGCGGCCAGCGCCGTCACCGCCTCCCGGCCCAGCTCGGCGTAGCGCCGGGCGAACTTCGGCGTGAAGCGGTCGAACAGCCCCAGCAGGTCGTGGAGGACCAGCACCTGCCCGCTGGTCCCGGCCCCGGCGCCGATGCCGATGGTGGGGATCGAGAGCCTGCGGGTGACCAGCTCTGCCAGCCTCGCCGGGACGCTCTCCAGCACCAGGGCGAAGCAGCCCGCCCTCTCCAGCGCCAGCGCGTCGTCGAGGAGGTCGCGGGCGGTGCCGGCGCTCCTGGCCTGGACGCGCCAGCCGCCCAGGGCGTGAACGCTCTGCGGCGTGAGACCGAGGTGCCCCATGACGGGAATGCCGGCGCCGGCGATGGCCTCCACCTGCGCCGCCATCCTGCGGCCCCCCTCGAGCTTGACCGCGTCCATCCCGGCCTCCTGGAGGAAGCGCCCGGCGCTGCGCACCGCCTCGGCCACCTCCGCCTGGTAGCTCAGGAAGGGCAGGTCCCCCACCAGCAGGGGCGTGGACGCCCCGCGGCGGACCGCGCGGGCGTGGTGCAGCATCTCGTCCAGGGTCACGGCCAGGGTGTTCTCGTGCCCCAGCACGACCATGGCCAGCGAGTCGCCCACCAGCACGACGTCGATCCCGGCCCGCTCCGCCAGCCGGGCGCCGGGGTAGTCGTAGGCGGTCACCATGGCGATCGGCTCGCCCCCGCGGCGCATGCGGGCCAGGGTGCGGACGGTCACCTTGCGGCTTTTCGGGGTCTCGGGCGGGGCGCTCATCTCGGCTCTCCTCGTCGTGTGTCGGAGTGATCGCCGGCTCTCCGGCCGGAGCGTCACGACCGCGACGCGCGGGCCTTCCGCGCCCCGGCCCCGGGTGGGGTCCGGGCGCGCCGGAGCTCGCCGGTCCCGACCTCCGGAGCGTCCGCGGCTCGCCGTCGGCTCGATCGCCGATCGCCGGCCGCTCCCCGTCGGTCGGGCCCGAGTCTACCAGCCGCCGGTGGCGGCCGGCGAGCGGGCCCTCAGTTGAGGTCGTGGATCAGCCGCAGCCCGCAGAGGGTCAGGTCGGGGTCCACCTGGTCGATGAAGCGGCTGGCGTCGGAGAGCAGCCGCGCCTGGCCGCCGGTGGCGATCACCGCCTTGGGCTCGCCCAGCGCCTCCACGATCCGCGCCAGGATGCCGTCCACCAGGCCCACGAAGCCGTAGTAGAGCCCCGACTGCATGGCGGCGGAGGTGTTGGTGCCGATCACCGCCGGGGGCGGCTCGAGGTCCACGCGAAAGAGCCGTGAGGCGTGCGCGAAGAGGGCCTCCGCGGCGATGGTGAGGCCGGGGGCGATCGCGCCGCCGATGTAGCTGCCGTCGGCGTCCACCACGTCGAAGGTCAGGGCGGTGCCGAAGTCCACGACGATGGAGGGGGCGCCGTAGAGCTCCCGCGCCGCCACCGCGTTGACGATGCGGTCGGCGCCCACCTCGGCGGGGTTGTCGCTGCGGATGGCGAGCCCCGTCTTGACCCCCGGGCCCACGAAGAGCGGACGACGGCCGAAGAGGTCGCGGCCCAGACGGTCGAAGACCGGCTTGAGCGGTGGCACCACCGACGAGACGGCGACGCCGCTCACCTGGCCGGGGTCGATGCCGTGGCGCCCGAGCAGCGGCAGCAGCAGGGCCATGTACTCCTCCGAGGTGCGGTGCGCGTCGGTCACCAGACGGTACCGGTCCACCAGCTCCTCGCCTTGAAAGATGCCGACCACGATGTGGGTGTTGCCGATGTCGAAGACCACCAGCCGGCCGGGCTCGCGCATCGCCCGATTATGCCAGCGGCTCGGCCTCGCCGGCGTCGGCCAGACCGGCGCGGGCCCGCTTGAGCAGATCGGTCAGACGGGTGAGGCCGGCGGCGTCGAGGCCTCCCAGGGTGCGCCGGTGCCAGGCCGCCAACGGCTCGTCCAGGGCGGCCAGCAGGTCGAGCCCCGCGGGAGTGATCCGGGCCGTCACCACCCGCCGGTCGGCGGCGTCGCGCCGCCGCTCCACCCAGCCGGCCCGCTCCAGGCGGTCGAGCAGTCGGGTGACGTCGGGCACCGGGGCGACCATCCGCGCCCCCACGGTGCGGCAGGGGAGCGCCTCGGGTCGCGCCCCGCGCAGGATGCGCAGCACGTTGTACTGGGTGGCGGTCAGGCCGTGGGGGGCGAGGAAGGCCGCCAGCGCACGCTCGAACTCGTGGGCCGTGCGCAGCAGGGTCAGGAAGGCTTCGCGCGTCGCC
>JAWWBN010000072.1:0-15344 GCA_033720955.1 Thermoanaerobaculia bacterium
CCCCGCCGACCGGGTGCTCCTGGAGATGGCCGAGCGGCACGGCGGCTCGGCCCTCGTCACCCGCCGGGGACGGCTGGTGGGGATCTTCACCGCGACCGACGCCTGCCGCTGCTTCAGCCAGTGGCTGGCGAGCCAGTTCCGGCCGCCCTCGGGCGACCACGCCGCCTGAGCTACAGGTAGCCCAGGGCCTTCAGGCGCTCGACGGTCTCCGGGTCGAGCTCGTTGGTCTCGAGGGCGCCGAGGCCCTCGCGGATCTTGCGGTTGTGCGCCGCCTGCAGCAGAGCGCGCTGGCGGAGCAGCAGCGCGCGCAGGGGCTCCTCGGCCGCCAGGTCCTCGGCGTCCAGGGCGTCTTCGGCGCGGTACAGGTAGTGGCGCTGGTCGGCCAGGTCCACCACGATCTTCCAGGCGCCCTCCTCGAGCCGGTGCCGGGGCTGCGGCGGCCGCCGGCCGTCGGCGATGCCACGGGTGGTGGCGTAGACCGGGGGGGGCGGCGGCGGCGCGGACCCGCCGAAGAGCTCGGGCAGGAGGGAGCGCCCCTGGAAGCGGGCCTCCGGGTCGAGGGCGAAGGCGTCCGCCAGGGTGGGCGCCAGGTCGACCAGGCTGACCGGCCGGGCGAGCACCGGGGCGAAGCCGCTCGCCGAGGCCGGCCACTTGAGCACGGCCGGCACCCTCACGAACTCCGCGTGGACGTAGAGACCGTGGAGGAAGCGGCCGTGCTCCAGGAAGGCCTCGCCGTGGTCGGAGATCAGGGCGACCAACGCCTCCTCGTAGCGCCCGGCCGCCTCCAGGAGCCCGACCACGCCGCCGGCGAGGGCGTCCGCCCAGGCGACGTTCTCGCGGTAGCGGCCGCGGATGTAGGCCAGGTCGTGGGCCGAGAGCTCCGAGGGGTCGCGCCGCTTGGGAAAGTCGTTGAGGAAGCGGGGCCCCAGCTCCACGCTGCCCTCGTAGGAGGCGGTGAAGAGGCCGCGGAAGGGCGGCGGCGGCTCGTAGGGGGCGTGGGGCGGCAGCAGATGGACGAAGGCGAAGAGCGGGCGGTCGCCCTCTCCGAGCAGCTCGCTGGAGGCGGGCAGGTGGGAGAAGTCTCCCTTGCGCCCGTAGTGGACCTCGTCGAAGCCGCGGGTGAGCTCGGGCTGGCTGCGGTAGAAGGGGTGCTGCGTCCACAACACGGTGCGGTAGCCGGCGCGCTGGAAGAGGTGGGCCAGAGTGGGCACCGCCTCGGGCAGCCGGCTGCCCCAGGTCTCCATGCCGATGGAGTCGGGGTAGAGACCGGTGAAGATCGCCGGCACCGACTGGCCGGTCCAGGAGGAGGGCGCCACCGCGGCGTCGAAGCGGGTGCCGGCGGCCGCCAGCCGGGCCGCGGTCGGGGTGACCTCGTCGCTCTCGTGCGGCGGGACGGCGTCCGCCCGGGCGGCGTCGAGCAGCACCACCACGACGTCGGAGCCCGCGAGCCGCGCGGAGCTCCCGGCCGGCTGCAGCAGCACGGGGAGGGGCCGCTCGACGGTCTGCGCGGCGTCGGGAGGCGCCTCGACGCCGACGTCGTGCAGACGCAGCACGCCGTTGCGGCTCCCCGCGAAGGAGAGACGCAGCCACGCCAGCTCGCCCGCCCAGGGCGCCAGGTCGAGGTCGATCCGGTCGTCGAACGCCTCGGCGCCGGCCCGCCGGTAGAGCTCGTGCTCCGCGCCCCGGGCGTCCACCAGCTCGATGCGCACTTCGAGCGGCGCGGCTTGGGGACCCCCCTCCGGCTCGACCCCCAGCCTCCCGGCGAGACGCGCGCCGGCGGGGAGCTCGGCGACCAGGTCGAGGCGCCCGGGCGACGGGACCTCCACGGTGCGCCGGAGGCCGCGGCGGCCCTCGGTCTCGATCAGCTCGACGCGGCCCGGCCGGGAGCGTCGCGGCGGCCGGCTGTCGCCGCCGTGGAATCGGAGGCCGTGGATCTGCACCCGCGACGGCCGGTTGCGCCCGGCCCGGGCGCGGCCCGGGCGCAGATCCACGTCGAGGACGTTCTCGCCCGCGCGCACGACGCCGGCCGGGAGGGCGAAGCGGTAGCTCCGACGCCCCGGCTCCAGGGTGTTGCGGGTGGGGAGGGGGCGGTCGTTGAGCCGTAGCGAGAGCCGCTCGCGGCCCTTGCCGTCGCGTGCCAGGGTGGCCTCGATCTCCACCTCGGCCGTGCCGCCGTCGTAGGAGTAGAAGCCGACCGAGGCGTGGCGGGCGCCGATCTCGAGGTGGGGCTCGCCGCCCTCGGGGGCGGCCACCAGCCAACCGGAGCGCAACCGCTCCAGCCCGCGGCCGTCGGCGGCGCGGATCAGGTCGGTGGCGACGTGGCCGCGCTGGTGCTCCACGTAGTCGGCCCATTCGAGGACCAGACGGCGGCCGTCGCCGCAGCCGGCGAGCAGCGCGGACAGGACGATCGGGGCGAGCGGGGGCGCGAGGCTTCGTGGGAACATCTGCCGGAGATGCGGGGCCGAGGCGGCGTCCGGAGGCGGCGGATGGTAGCACGCTCGCGACCCGCGCGGGGGGCGCCGGGCCTTCTCTCGAGGCCGGGTAGTAGGATGCCGTGATGACCGACTACTCCGACAGGTTCGACACCCTCGAGACCAACGTCGTCCACGCCGGCAGCCCCAGCCCGAGGATCGCCGGCGCCGTGGTGACGCCGATCTTCCAATCGGCCAACTACCTGATGGCCGGCGAGTCGGAGTACGACGCCATCCGCTACATCCGGCTGAGCAACTCGCCGAGCCACCGGACCCTGCACGCGCGGCTGGCGGCGATCGAGTCGGGCGAGGCGGCGCTGGTCACGGCGAGCGGCATGGCGGCGATCACCAACTCGATCCTGGCCTTCGCGGGCAGCGGCGATCACCTGCTGGCGCAGAGGACGCTCTACGGCGGCACGCAGTCCTTTCTCGACGAGGACGGGCCGCGGCTGGGCATCTCGAGCACGGCGATCGACACCGCCGACCCCCGGGGCGCCGCCGCCTGGGAGGAGGCGCTGACTCCGGCCACCCGGCTGATCCTGCTGGAGTCGATCTCCAACCCGCTGATGGAGGTGGGCGACCTGCGGGCGGTGGTGGCCTTCGCTCGCGCCCACGGTCTCGTCACCCTGATCGACAACACCTTCGCCACCCCGGTCAACTTCCGGCCGCGCGAGATCGGCATCGACGTCGTGGTGCACAGCGCGACCAAGTATCTGAACGGGCACAGCGACCTGGTCGCCGGGGCGGTGATCGGGTCGGCGGAGCACGTAGAGCGGGTCCGCGGCGTCCTGGTCCACCTGGGCGGCTCCCTCGACCCCAACGCCTGCTTCCTGTTCGAGCGCGGGCTGAAGACGCTGGTGGTGCGGGTGGAGCGGCAGAACGAGAACGCTCTCCGGCTGGCCGAGGCCCTGGACCGCCATCCGGGGGTTCGCAAGGTGAACTACCCCGGCCTGCCCGGGGATCCGGGCCACCGGTGGGCGAGCGAGCTGTTCGACGGCTTCGGCGGCATGCTGTCGTTCTACGCCGGCAGCGCCGAGCTCGCCGAGCGCTTTCTGCGCCGGGTGCGGATCCCGCTCCACGCCCCCAGCCTGGGCGGACCGGAGTCGCTGGTGGTGCGTCCGGCGCGCTCCTCCCACCTGGGTCTGCCCGAGGCGGAGCGCCGCCGGCTGGGCATCACCGACGACCTCGTGCGGGTCTCTGTGGGGATCGAGAGCGCCGCCGAGCTGATCGCCGACTTCGAGCGCGCCCTGGGGTAGACAGTCGGCGACGGGGTCGTGCGGGATCGTCTCGGCTCCGGCAGGCGCCGGCGGAGAGCGGTGCACGCGTAAGATCGGGGACCGGTGAAGTCAGACCCCCTTGATGGGGGAGACGGAAGACGATGCGCGAATCTCACGGAACGCACCAGGTCCGCTGCGGGTGGGCGGGCGACGACCCGGTGATGGTGGCCTATCACGACGAGGAGTGGGGCGTTCCGATCCGTGACGACCGCCACCTGTTCGAGCTGCTCGTTCTGGAGGGCGCCCAGGCGGGCCTCTCCTGGTCGACGGTGCTCAACAAGCGGCCCCGCTACCGGGAGGTCTTCGCCGGCTTCGATCCGGCCGCCGTGGCGGCCTTCGGCGAGGCGGAGAAGCACCGTCTGCTGGCCGATCCGGGCATCATCCGCAACCGGTCGAAGATCGACGCGGCCATCGGCAACGCGCGGGTGTTCCTGCGGGTGCAGGAGGAGATGGGGAGCTTCGCCGATCACCTGTGGAGCTTCGTGGGAGGTCGGCCGAAGATCAACCGGTGGCGGCGGCTCTCGGAGCTCCCGGCGAGCACGCCGGAGTCGGAGGCGCTCTCCCGCGACCTCAAGCGGCGCGGCTTCCGCTTCGTGGGCCCCACCATCTGCTACGCCTACATGCAGAGCGCCGGCCTCGTGAACGACCACGAGGTGGGGTGCTTCCGCTACGGCCAGCTCGGGGGGAGGGCCGGATGAGCGAGCTGTCGCCGATCGTGCTGTGGGTGGCGGGCGGCCTGCTGCTGGTCGCCGGACGGCGTCTCTACTGGCTCTTCGTGGGCGTGGCGGGCTTCGTGGTCGGCTTCCTGCTGGCCGAGCGGCTCGGGCTACCGGGGCCGGACTGGGCCGGCCTGCTGGCGGCGCTGCTCCTCGGGGCGCTCGCGGCCATGCTCGCGGTCTTCTTCCAGAAGGTGGCGGTTGGGGCGGTCGGCTTCCTGGGGGGCGCCGCCCTCGCGCTGGTGGTCGGCGACACCCTGGCGTGGGGCCTGTCGGGCTGGATCTGGCTCGTCGCCCTGGTCTGCGGGGTCGTCGGGGCGGTGCTGACCCGGGCCCTCTTCGAGCTCTCCCTGGTGCTCCTCTCGTCCCTGGCCGGGGCCTCGCTGGTGGTCCAGGGAGCGGGCTGGACGGACCCCGAGGCGACGGTCGCCCTGCTGCTCCTGGCGGGGGCGGGGATCCTCGTGCAGCTCGTCTCCGGGCGCGGCAGACGGCGACGGAAGGGCTGACGCCGGAGCCCTCCGCGGGCTCCGCCCCGGCTTCTTGTCGCGGCGTCGGCGCTTGTCGTAAACTCCGCGCGTCATTACGCCAGCTTGCCGTGCCCGAGGCCCCTGGAGGCGCGGCCGAACCCCCAGATGAGGATTCCTGGATGAGTGTTCTGGAGAAGCAGCCGCCCGAGCCCGAGGCGCACGAGCATCACCACGAGGAGCCGTTCTGGAGGAAGTACATCTTCTCCCAGGATCACAAGGTGATCGGCATCCAGTACGGCTTCACGGCGCTGATCTTCCTGCTCGTGGGCTTCAGCCTCATGCTCATGATGCGCTGGCAGCTCGCCTTCCCGGGCAAGCCGATCCCCATCGTGGGCGGTCTGCTGGGCAGCGCCAATGCTCCCGGGGGCATCATGCTGCCGGAGTTCTACAACCAGCTCGGCGCGATGCACGGCACCATCATGGTCTTCCTGGCCATCGTCCCGCTGGCTGTCGGCGCCTTCGGCAACTACGTGGTGCCCTTGCAGATCGGCGCGCCCGACATGGCCTTCCCCAAGCTGAACATGGCCAGCTACTGGGTCTACGCCACGGGCGGCGTCGTGATGCTGGCCAGCTTCTTCGTTCCCGGCGGGGCCGCCAACTCGGGCTGGACCTCCTATCCGCCGCTGTCGACCATCGCCACCCAGGGCCAGACCTGGTGGCTCGTCGGCATGATCTTCCTGATCACCTCTTCTCTCCTGGGATCGGTCAACTTCATCGTCACCATCCTGCAGCTCCGGGCGCCCGGGCTCACCCTCATGCGGCTGCCCTTCTTCGTCTGGTCGCAGCTCGTGACCGCCTTCCTGCTGCTCCTGGCCTTCCCGCCGCTCGAGGCGGCGGGCGTGCTGCAGCTCATGGACCGGATCGCGAATACGAGCTTCTTCACACCCAGCGGCCTGGTGGTGAGCGGCGAGGTGCTCGACGTAGCCGGCGGCGGCAGCCCCCTGCTCTGGCAGCACCTCTTCTGGTTCCTCGCTCACCCCGAGGTCTACGTGCTCATCCTGCCCGCCATGGGCATCGTGGCCGAGGTCATCGCCAACAACACCCGCAAGCCGCTGTGGGGCTACCGGTCCATGGTCTACGCCGCGGTCTTCCTGGGCTTCATGTCGTTCATCGTGTGGGCGCACCACATGTTCCTGACCGGCATGGGCACCACCATCAGCGCCTTCTTCCAGACCACCACCATGATCATCTCGATCCCCTCGGTGATCATCCTCACGGCGCTGTTCATCTCGCTCTGGGGCGGCTCCATCCGGTTCAACACGCCGATGCTCTTCGCCCTGGCCTTCCTGCCCATGTTCGGCATCGGCGGCCTGACCGGGCTGCCGCTGGGCCTGTCGGCCTCCGACATCCACCTGCACGACACCTACTACGTGATCGGCCACTTCCACTACGTGGTGGCGCCGGGGACCATCTTCGCGATGTTCGCCGGCATCTACTACTGGTTCCCCAAGATCACCGGCCGGCGGATGAATGAGACCCTGGGCAAGCTCCACTTCTGGCCGTCGCTGATCTTCATGAACGGCATCTTCATGCCGATGTTCGTGCAGGGGCTGGCGGGGGTGTCTCGCCGGCTGTACGACGGCGGGATGCAGTACGACCACGCCCAGGACGTGCTGCAGTGGAACTCGTTCATGTCCTACTCGGCCTTCGGGCTGCTGGCGGCGCAGGTGCCCTTCCTGATTAACTTCTTCAAGAGCATCCGGTGGGGTGCGGCCGTGGACTCCAACCCCTGGCGCGCGACCACTCTCGAGTGGGCGGCGGCGCCGTCGCCCCCCGTCGCGCACGGCAACTTCCCCGAGGAGCCGGTGGTGCGCCGCGGCCCCTACGAGTACAGCGTGCCGGGCCACGATTCCGACTTCCTGCCGCAGCACGCGGCCGTCCAGGAGGCCTGAGGCGATGCAGATCCCCTACACCGTCGAGGAACGGCCGGACACCGGCCTCTACAACGCCAAGCTCGGCGTCTGGCTCTTCCTGGCGTCCGAGGTCATGCTGTTCGGGGCGCTCTTCTCCTCCTACATCCTGCTGCGCACCGGCGATCCCAGCTTCATGATCGTGCCGCACGCCATCGCCGAGCAGCTCGGCCACGCCGGGCACGGCGAGCTGCGCTGGCCGGCCGAGCTCAACGTGCCGATCGCCTTCGTCAACACCCTGGTGCTGATCTTCTCCAGCGTGACCATCGTCATGTCGTGGGCGTCGCTACGGCTCAGGAAGCTCGACAAGTTCCGGCTGTGGATGGGCCTGACCCTGCTCTGCTCGTTGGTCTTCCTGGTGCTCAAGGCGGTGGAGTACAACGCCAAGTTCTCCCACCACCTCCTTCCGGGGACGGCCAACTTCCTGGCGATCTACTTCACCCTCACCGGGCTGCACGCCCTGCACGTGATCGGCGGCGTGGTGGTCAACGGCTACCTGTGGGGCCCGGGCGCCAAGATGTGGAAGAGCGACCCCGCCCGGTTCACCAACCGGGTCGAGGTGGCCGGGCTCTACTGGCACTTCGTGGACCTGGTCTGGATCTTCCTTTTCCCGAGCCTGTACCTGCTGTAGGAGAACGAGGAGAGCGCATGAGTGGTCACACCGCCGAAGAGATCCGAGCCGAGGTCCGTCGCTACTGGCTGGTCGGGCTGGCCCTCTTCCTGCTGACGATCATCACCGTCGCCGTCAGCTATCTGCACCTTTCCGCCGGCATGGCCGTCGCCATCGCCCTGATCATCGCCTGCGTCAAGGGCGGGCTCGTGGCGGGGGTGTTCATGCACCTGATCTCCGAGCGCCAGGCGGTCTACGCCCTCCTCCTGCTGACGGCTGTCTTCTTTCTCTTCGTGATGCTGGGCCCGCTCGGGGGCCGGTTGGGGGGCGTCGGCGGCTGATGTCGCTCAAGGCGTTCCATCTCTTCTTCATCGCCGCCTCGACGCTGATGTGCGTCGTGGTGGGCGCCTGGGGGGTGAGCAAGTACCGCCACGTGGGGTCTCTGGACGCCCTGGGGCTGGCGGTGGCCTGCTTCGTGCTGGGGCTGGGGCTCCTGCTCTACGGCGTCCGGGCCTACCGCAAGCTGACGGAGCTCGGCCGATGAGGGTGCTCAAGGCGATGTCGGCGGCCCTTGCGCTCGCCGCCGTCGCGGCGGCCCCGGCGGGCGCGTGCGCCGTCTGCTACGGGGGCGCCGACTCCCAGATGACCACGGGGATGAACAACGCCATCCTGACCCTGCTGGGGGTGGTGGCGGTGGTGCAGGGTGGCTTCGTGGCCCTCTTCCTGAGCATCCGGCGCCGCAGCCGACGGCTCCAGGAGCGGCGGGCCCGGTTCGAACTGATCGACGGAGGAGCGAGGTAGATGCTCGGATTGCTGCAGAGGTGGCTGCCGCCGAACGCGTCGGCGCACGGCCAGGCCCTGGACGAGATGACGGCGCTGGTGCACTGGCTGATGGCGATCCTCTTCGTCGTCTGGGGGGTGTTCTTCGTCGTCGCCCTGATCAAGTTCCGCGCCAAGGCCAATCCCAAGGCCGACTACGCCGGGGTGAAGAGCCACTTCTCCACCTGGGGCGAGGTCGGGGTCGCCATCTTCGAGGTGGTTCTCCTCGTCGGCTTCGCGATCCCCGCCTGGGCGCGCTGGGTGACCCCGCATCCCGAGGAGGAGGCGCCGCTGGTGGTCCGGGTGATCGGCGAGCAGTTCGCCTGGAACGTCCACTACGCCGGCGACGACGGCGTGTTCGGGCGCACCGTGCCGGAGCTGGTGGACCCCACCAACCCCGTGGGTCTGGACCCCGAGGACCCGGCCGGGGCCGACGACATCACCACGATCAACCAGCTCCACCTGCCGGTGAACCGCCCGGTGACGGTGCGGCTCTCCACCAAGGACGTCATCCACAGCTTCTCGCTTCCGGTCATGCGGGTGAAGCAGGACGCCATTCCCGGGCAGGAGATCCCGGTGCACTTCACCCCGATCGCCACCAACGACGGCGAGGGCTGGGAGATCGCCTGCGCGCAGCTCTGCGGTCTCGGCCACTACCGGATGCGCGGGTACCTGACCGTCCACCCCGAGGGTGGTTTCGAGGCCTGGCTGGCCCAGCAGAAGGCCAAGAAGGGCTGAGCCCCCCTACCGCCCCGGCCAGCGGTCCTCTTCGCGGACCACCTCGAGCAGCTCGCAGCCGTAGCGGTAGGGGTAGACCGCCTCGCCGCCCTGCGTTCGCACGCAGTCGGTGACCGCCGACTCCCGGAACTCGTTGTCGTAGTTGACCACGAGGGCCTGCGGCCGGATCGGCCCGGGCTCGTCCGGCGAGACGCAGGCGGCCGGCGCGCGAGCGGCGTCGTAGGCCATCCGCAGCAGGCGTCGCCAGTCCCCGGGCCCGTCGATCAGCCAGGCGGCGCGGACCGTGGTGGGCTCGCGCTCGAGCTCGCACTGGCGCCGATCCCGGCGCCGATTGTCGAACATCGCGGCGATCCCCGGCCAGATCGAAACGGTGGAGCCGGGTCTCTCGTCGAGCTCGGCGGCGGCCTCGGCGTACAGGCCGCTCATCGCCGGCGCCCACCGCCGCATGGTCTCGATGCCGCACTTCTCGGCGTGAGCCGCGCCGACGGGGAAGAAGGAGGTCACCGCCGCGACGCTGCCGCCGAAGCGATCGAGCAGCCGGTCCGAGACGACCTCCTCGTCCGGATCGACGCACTCGTGCACCTCGTCGTGCTCCTGGTCGTACCACCAGATCGCGTCCAGCAGGAAGGCGGGCTGGCCGAGCCCGTCGCGGCGGTAGGCCCTGGTGACCACCTGCACCAGCTTCTCGAGCCGGCGGTCGGGCTCCAGGTTGCGGGCGATGTAGATGCCGATGACCGGCCGCGGCAGCCCTCTCTCGTCCAGGATCGGCCGCCCCGCCTCGTCCTCGAGCATGTAGTAGGAGTCCAGGTTGGGCAGGATCAGGTCGTCCTTGATGCGCAGGAAGTCGTCGCGGAGCTGCCGGAAGAGCACCCGCTTCTTGAGCTCGAAGTTGCGCAACGGCTTGTGCTTGGGATTGCGGCAGGGGGTGCCGGCCGGGTCGGCCACCCGGCAGCGCAGGCTCTTGGCGGCGGTCCGCACCTTGAGGTCGTAGTAGAGGAAGAAGGGCAGACCCACGTCGCGGGCCAGAGGCACCGCCGCGGCGAGGTTCTCGCCGTCGAACTCGGTGCTCGGCCGGCTGCCGTCCACGGCGGGATCGGGGGGCGCGAAGCCCGTGAACACGAACCCCAGCACGTCCACGCCGTGCTCTTTGAGGCGCCGGAAGCGGCGGTGGTAGTAGCCGCCCCAGCCGGTGTCGGCGGAGTCCACCGGTCCGCCGCGGGGCACGATGCGGGTGCACTGGAACTGCTTCGGCTTGTGCCAGAAGTAGGTCAGCACGGCCAGCTTGGGACGGGCCACGGGCTGGAGGCCGCCGTCGTCACAGGCGGCCGCGTCGGCCGGGCGCGGCGCGGCCAGAAGGAGCAGGAGCGCCGCCCCGCCGACCGACCCGGCGGAGAGGCGGCGGCGGGCGGCACGCCCCGGGCGGCTCACCGCCAGCGGTCTTCTTCCCGCGCCACCCGCAGCAGCTCGCAGGCGAAGTGGAACGGGTAGCTGATCCGGCCGTCGCTCGTCTTGCGCACGCAGTCGGTGACCGCCGACTCGCGGAACTCGTTCTCGTAGTTGATCACCAGCGACTGCACTGGGAGCTCGCCGTCGGAGCCCTCGGCGCAGCCGCGCTGGACCCGGTAGGTGCTCTCGTACGCCATGTTGAGCAGCGCCCGCCAATCCTCCTTGCCGTGGAGGTGCCACCGCATCTGCGGGGTGAGCGGATCCTGGAATCCCACGCAGCTCGCGGTGCGGGTCTGACGGTTGTCGAACATCGAGGCGACCCCGGGCCAGACCTGCAGGGCGTGCAGGTCCGGGTCGGCGAGGAGAGCCTCCCCGGCGTCGGAGTAGAGCTTGCGCAGGTGCGGGACCCACTCGAGCATCCGCGTCACCCCCCGCTCGGTGGCGACGGGCTGGTTGACGGGGAAGAACGAGGTGAGGGCCACCGCCGTGTCGCCGAACCGCTCCACCACGTCGCGGTGGACCGGGTCGTCCCAGAAGATGTTGTCCAGCACGAAGGCCGGCCGCCCCAGGCCGTCCTCGCGGTACTTCCGCACGACGAAGTCCAGCAGACGGTTGATGCGGTTGTTGGCCACCAGCTCGCGCGAGATGTAGATGCCGATGACCGGGCGCGGCAGGCCGTCGTCGAGGATCCGCTGGCCGGCCTCGTTCTCCAGCATGTAGTAGCCGTTGACGAACGGCAGGATGAGGTCGTCCTTGATGCGCAGCAGGTCGCGGCGGATCTGGTGGTAGATGCTGGCCTTGCGCAGGTCGTAGATGTCGACCGGCGTGTGCTGCGGGTTGCGGCAGCGGTACTGGCTCGCCGGCGCCGGCGTCTTGCACAGCTTCTGCATGGACGACATGCGGACCGCAAGGTCGTAGTAGACGAAGAAGGGGAGCCCTACGTCGCCGGCCAGGAAGGCCGCTTTCTGAAGATTGCGGCCGTGCCGCCAGGTGCCGACCACGTTGCCGTCCACGTCGGGGTCCGGCCGGTCGAACCCGGTCAGAACCAGGCCGAGGACGTCGACCCCGTGTCGCTCGAGCCGCTTGAACCGCCGGTGGTAGTAGCCGTTGAAGCCGCTGTCGTTGGAGTCCACCGGCCCGTCGCTCGGCACCAGCATGTTGCACTGGAACTCTTCCGGCTTGTACCAGAAGTAGTTCAGGAAGACGAGCTTGGGCCGCGCGGGGTTGACGAGCGCCGGCGCGCACGTCCCGCCCGGCTCTTCCGGGACGGCCGTCGGGGCGGGCGCGAGCGACCGGCTCGCCTGGCTGCGGACGGCGGCGGTGCGGGCGCTCTCGCTCTCGACGCGTCGGACCGGCTCGGCGGCGCTCCGCTGGGCCGCCGCGGGGAGGGCGCACGCCAGCGCCAGGAGCGCGGTCGCGAGGACGGAAGTGGCGATCCGGGGCATCGTGCGAGGCTCCACCCGGCTCGGAGAGGGACCGTATGGCCCCGCCGGTTGGGGCGGAGAAGCGCAGTCTAGCCGATCTTCTCCCTCCTGACCAGAATTCTTCCCGTCCGCGCCGGGTGACAGTGACGGCGGCGTCCGCTAGCCTCTCGGCCCATGGGCGTCGAGCAGCTTCCCACGGTCAATGCCGTCCTGAACGGCACCGCGGCGCTGCTCCTGGTGGCCGGCTATCTGCTGATCCGCCGCCGCCGGATCGCCGCCCACCGCGCGGTGATGATCGCCGCCTTCTCCTGCTCCGTGCTCTTTCTCGTCTCGTACCTGGCGTACCACGCCCAGGTGGGCTCGGTGCGGTTCCAGGGGCAGGGCTGGGTGAGGACCGTCTACTTCACCGTGCTCATCAGCCACACGGTGCTGGCGGCCGCCGTTCCGGTGCTGGCGGTGATCACCCTCGCGCGCGCACTGCGCGGGCGGTTCGAGCGCCACCGCGCGATCGCCCGGTGGACCCTGCCGATCTGGCTGTACGTCTCGGTGACGGGAGTGGTCATCTACCTGATGCTCTACCGGCTCGGGCTCTCCTGATCCTCCTCGCCCAGGTACACCGAGCGCCCGAGCGACCTCAGGTACTGGAAGGCCGGGCCCCGGCCGCGCAAGGGCCGAAGCTGCGCCAGCTTGGAGTCGAGGTCGTCGATGGCGTGGAGGGCCATCGCCTCGGCGGTCATCGGAGCCACCGGCGAGCCGAACTCCAGCCGACCCTGGTGCGCCAGGACGAGGTGCTCGAGCGCCAGGCGGAGGTCCTCCGGGAAGCCCGGGACGGCCCGGCAGCACTCGAGCAGGAGGTCGCGGCCCATGACCACGTGGCCGACGAGGCTGCCGTGCGGCGTGTAGTCGTTGCGGGGCATGCGGCCGAGCTCCCTCAGCTTGCCGAGATCGTGGAAGAGCACTCCCAGGAGCAGCAGGTCGAGGTCGATCTCGTCGTAGAGGGCGGCCACGGCGAGGGCGAGCTCGGCCATCGCCACGGTGTGCTCGAGCAGGCCGCCGCGGTAGGCGTGGTGGATCCGCCTCGCGGCGGGGTGCTCGCGCAGGGCCTCGCCGTGGGTGACGAGGGTCTCCTTCGCCAGTTGCCGGGCCTCCGGCCGCTCGAGCCGCTCGTCGAGAATCTCCTCGAGCCGGGCCCAGAGCCGGTCGATGCTCTTGGGCGTGCTCGGTACCAGGAGCGACGGGTCGAAGCCGCGCTCGTGGTCCTCGGGCCGGGCCCGCCGGCACTCGTGCAGGCTGGCCTGGAGCTGGTCGCGATAGAGCTTTACCTCGCCGCGGACGGCGACGAAGTCGGTCTCCTCGTACTCCCCGTCGAGAGCGGGGGAGTCGGGCCAGACCTTGGCCACGATCCAGCCGGTCGCATCGCTCAGGACCAGGTCCAGGTAGGTGTTGCCGTTGCGGTCCTGCCGCACCTCCTTCTGGGTGAGGAGCGCGAAGCCGAAGACGGACGTGCCGGCGCGCCACTCGCCGATGGGCGTCGTCGGGGGCCGGGCGGGCATCCCCGGACGATACTCGAAGCGGCGTGACGGCGAAACCGGCGGCGATGGCAGTCGCCTTGCAGGGCCCGGAGCCCGACATGAGATTCCGGGTCGTGCTCTGCGCTCTCCTGCTGCTGGCCGGATCGGGGGCCGGCCCGAGTGCCGCTCTTCCCACGACTCCCGAGACGTGGACGACGCAGTGGCGCGTCTTCGTGGACGACGGTCCGGCGCTGCTCCTCGAGCGCGCCCAGAGGGACGTGCTCGCCGAGATGGATGCCGAGGGCCGGCGACTCTTTCTCGCGGAGCTGCTCTCGGATCCCCTGCCCGAGACGCCGGAGAACGAGCTGGTCGAGGGCCTGGCCCGTCGCCAGGCTCTGGTGCGACGCCAGTTCCTGAGCTACGCCGACGACCGGGCGCGGCTGCTCTTTCTGCACGGGGCGCCCAGCGCGCGCGAGCCCGTCGACTGCGGCCAGACGTTCGTGCCGCTCGAGATCTGGTCGTATCCGGCTCGGGCGGGCCGCCCGTCCGAGGTGGTCCTCTACCGCCCGACTCCGGCCGACCCCTACCGGCTCTGGCTGCCGCTGGACGGCAAGCGGGCGCTCTACACCGAGGACATGGTCTACTGGCTGCAGCAGTGGGAGGAGCTCAAGGCCGGTCGCCGCTTCGACCTGCAGATCTGCCCCTCGGCGAAGCGGGTGGACGCCGTGACCGGAGTGGACGGGCTGCGCGGCTTCCGGGAGGGGCGGCCGGGCAACAACGAGCTGCTGGCGATCTTGCGACCCCCCGACCGCGGGGAGTGGGCGCGGGAGGCGGCGGCCACGCCGCTGCCGGAGCTGCCGCCGCCTCTGCCCACCGGTGAGCTGAAGCTCCTCTTCCCCGACCGCATCCGCCAGCGGATCGTCGCCCGCTTCCAGCTCACCCTGCCGCCGGACGCCGGCCTGGCAGCGGTGGAGGGGGCGGAGCGTCGGGAGGTTCGTCTCAACCTGCAGGGGGTGGTGGAGCAGGACGGCAAGCTCTTCGAGGAGTTCCGGGTGCGCTACGAGCTCGAGCCGCCCGACGAAGGAGAGTGGCTGGCGCTGGTCTTCGAGCGCGCCCTCCGGCCCCAGCGCGACTTCGTCGTGCGCTTCCGGCTGACGGACGAGGGGTCGGGGGCGGAGGCGATCCTCGACCGGGCCTTCCGGGTGCCCGCCGAGGCGGAGCCGGTGGAGGAGCCGCCCCTGCCCGAGGAGGTCATCGTGGCCATGGGCGAGGAGCTCTCCCTGGCGCCCCTTCCCGGGAGGGACAGCCTGCTCCTGGCGCCCCCCAGCGAAGACGTGGTCCTCGGGGTCTGGCGGGCCGAGGCCCTGGTGACCGGCGAGGGCATCGTCAAGGTCGTCTTCCTGCTCGACGGCCAGCCGCAGCTCACCCGCACTTCGCGGCCGTTCTCCGCCGAGCTGCGGCTGGCGCAGTTTCCCCGGGAGCAGGTGGTGCGGGCGGAGGGCTACGACGCCCAGGGCGACCTGGTGGCGTCGGACGAGGTGGTGCTGAACCGACCGCGGGGCGCCTTCCGGGTGCGCATCGAGAGCCCGCGGGCGGGAGCCCGGGTCGGCGGCACGGTGGAGGCCTTGGCGGAGGTCTCGGTGCCGGAGGGCCGCGCCGTGCGCGAGGTCGAGTTCCGGCTCAACGAGGAGACCATCGCGGTGCTCTCCAAGCCCCCCTGGCAGACCCGGGTCGAGGTGCCGCCCGGAGGAGAGGTGGCCTTCCTGACCGTGCTGGCCACCCTGGACGACGGTCAGACCAAGGAGGAGGTCCGCTACCTCAACTCGCCCCAGTTCCTGGAGGAGGTGGAGGTGCAGTTGGTGGAGCTCCTGACCACCGTGACCGACTCCTCGCGC
>JAWWBN010000073.1:0-15148 GCA_033720955.1 Thermoanaerobaculia bacterium
GCCTGGGCCTCGCGGCCCTTCTGCTCGCTCTCCCGCTGCCGGCGCGGGCGCAGCCCGACTCCGCCTACCGCCTCGGGCCGCGGGACGTGATCGCCATCGAGGTGGCCGAGGACCCCTCCCTGGCCACCGAGAGCGAGGTCGCGCCCGACGGCAGGGTGCGGATGCCGATCCTGGGCCCGGTAGACGTCGCGGGCCTGACGGCGGAGGGAGCCGCCCGGCGGATCCAGGGCGTGCTCGAGGAGAGCCTGCTCCAGCGGGCCACCGTCACGGTCGAGATCCGGCAGTACCTGTCGAGTCCGATCTCGGTGACGGGCGCGGTCGCCAACCCCGGGCCGATCAACAGCTCCGGCCGGATCCCCCTCTCGGCCGCCCTACGCGAGGCGGGCGGCGTCACCGAGTCGCACGGCGGTGAGGTGCGGATCGTCCGCCAGGCGGGCAACGGGCTCTCCGACGAGCTGACCCTGGACCTCGAGCCGATCCTCAACGCCACCGATCCGAGCCTCGACGTCCCGGTCTTCAGCGGCGACCGGATCCTGGTCCCGGTCGCCTCGGACGTGACCGTGCTCTTCATCGGCGAGGTCGGCGCCCCGGGCACGGTGACCCTGAAGAGCACCGAGCGGGTGACCCTGCTCTACGCCGTCGCCCGGGCCGGAGGGCTGACGGAGCGCGCCTCGCGGAAGATCCGGATCAAGCGGACCGGGCCGGACGGGAAGCAGGTCGAGATGCGGGTGGACTACAAGGCCATCCTGGAGGGGGAGATCCCCGACCCCGAGCTGCGCGACGGCGACCTGATCCTGGTCAAGGAGGCGTTCTTTTGAGCGCCCAGGACTTCTTCGGTTACCAGGAGCCGGCTCCGGAGCGCGCCGAGCCGACCGAGACCGTGGGCAGCTTCGACGTCAGCGAGTACCTCCGGCTGCTGCGCAAGCGCTGGCCGATCATCGCCGCCGTCACCCTGGTGACCACCCTGCTCGGGGCTACGCACTACTACATCACCCCGAAGCAGTACCGCGCCTCCAGCATCCTCCGTCTCGAGCAGCGCAGCATCCTCGCCACCGGCTCGCAGCCCAACCCGTGGCTCGACGCCTGGGCCTCCCGTTTCTACTACCCGACGCAGTACCGGCTGCTGAGGAGCCGCGGCCTGGGCGAGAGGGTGGCGGTGGAGCTGGGTCTCGTCCGCCGCGACGACTACGAGACCGAAGCGGAGTACGAGGCCGCGCTCGCCGGCGCGGGCGCCTCCCTCTCCGGCCGTCTGAAGGTGGAGCCGATCGCCGGCACCGAGCTGGTCACCCTCTCCTACGTCGCCAGCGCCCCGGAGGAGGCGGCGCGGGTCGTGAACACCTACGCGGACGTCTTCATCGGCTGGGCGGTGGAGACGCGCACCGAGCGGGTCACCGAGGCGACCCAGCTCCTCTCCCGGCAGGTGGCCGCCCTGACCGCGGAGATCGCCGAGCGCGAGACCCAGCTCCAGACGCGCGGCCAGGACCTGGGCGTGGTGGTGGGCCTGGACTCCGACGAGCCCCCCTCCACTCTGACCCAGAGCCAGCTCGCCACTCTCAACGAGGCCTACTCCGGGGCCATCGCCGACCGGCTGGAGCGAGCGGCCCGGTACCAGGAGCTGCGCCGCACCCCGGACACCCAGCTCGCGGAGCTGCGCTCGACCACGCTGGTGGACGAGCTCCGCGGCGAGGTGCGGGAGCTCGAGACGCGCTACCAGCAGCAGCTCGAGGTCTACAAGCCGGAGTGGCCGGCCATGGTGGAGCTCGCCGAGGAGATCGAGGCGGCGCGGGCCGCCCTCGACCGGGTCATCGGCGACGAGGCGCAGAAGATCCGGCAGGTGGCGTCGAACGAGCTCCAGGCCGCCACGCGGCGCGAAGAGGGGCTGCTGCGGCAGATCCAGGATCTCAAGTCGGAGGCGATCAGCCAGACCAGCGCCGCTTCGGAGTACCAGGGAGTCCGGACGGAGCTGTCGATCCGCCGCGACCTCCTGAACCGGCTCATGCGCGAGCTCTCGGATGCCGGCTTCTCGGCCGGGCTGTCGTCCAGCGGGCGCTCGAACATCCAGATCGTGGACCGTGCCCTGGTGCCCGGCTCCGCCTTCCGGCCGTCGCTGCGCCAGGACCTGACCGCCGGTCTGAGCGCCGGGATCGTGCTCGGCGTCGGCCTGGTGCTGCTGGTCCACTTCCTGGACCGCACCGTGAAGAGCGCCGAGCAGCTCGAGCGGCTGCTGCGGCTCCCCGTGCTCGCGGTGATCCCCTCGCTGCGCGGCGACCGGAGCTACGAGAGGTACGGCGGCTACGGCTACGCCTACCGGAAGAAACCGAGCAAGGGCCGCTCGAAGAAAAGCGACGAGCCGCTGCAGATCGAGCTCCTCCCCGCGGTCAAGCCCACCCTGGCGATCTCGGAGGCCTACCGCTCGCTGCGCACCGCCCTGCTGCTCTCCAGCGCCGAGGAGCTCAAGGTGCTCACCGTGACCTCGGCGACCGCCGGCGAGGGCAAGACCGCCACCAGCGCCAACCTGGGCGTGGTGATGGCGCAGCTCGGGATGAGGGTGCTGCTGGTGGACGCCGACCTGCGTCGCTCGCGTCAGCACAAGGTCTTCGAGATCTCGAACCGGCTCGGGCTGGTGAACCTGCTCACCGGGACCGCCCAGCCCGAGGAGGTCGGCCAGGCGACCTCCATCCCCAACCTCTTCGTCGCCACCGCCGGGCCCACTCCGCCGAACCCGTCGGAGCTCCTGACCTCCGACCGGATGGCGGAGTTTCTCGACTGGGCGCGCTCGCACTACGACATCGTCATCCTGGACACGCCGCCCGTCCTGGCGGTGACCGACGCCA
Organism: Thermoanaerobaculia bacterium; assembly: GCA_033720955.1. Lineage (GTDB taxonomy): Bacteria > Acidobacteriota > Thermoanaerobaculia > Multivoradales > JAHEKO01 > JAWWBN01. The sequence continues at coordinate 2,835 of JAWWBN010000073.1, forward strand.
TCCTCGCCGGCTCGCTGAGCGACGGCGTGCTGCTCTGCTTCCGCGCCGCCAAGGCGATTCGGCAGGACGTCCGCACCTGCGGCAACCGACTGCGCCGTGCCGACGTCCACATCTTCGGGGCGATCCTGAACCACTTCGAGCCGGTCCGGGGCAGCTCGTACGGACGTCAGTACGAGTACTACCGGAGCTACGAGCAGACGCCCGCCCCGGACAGCGCCGCCGACTCCGCCGCCTGAGCGGGATGATCGACATCCACGGGCACTACCTCCCCGGGATCGACGACGGCGCCGAGAGCCTGCAGACGGCGGTGGCGATGTGCCGGCTGGCCGCCGAGGACGGCTGCGAGGCGGTCATCGCCACACCCCACCAGCGCCACGCCGTCTGGGACAACCGGGATCCGGAGGGGCTCGAGATGCTGCGCCGGCGGCTCCAGGAGGCGGTCGGCGAGCGGCCCGAGGTCCATCTGGGGGCCGAGATCCGCATCGGCTCCGGTCTCCTGGACGACCTCGACCGCCCCGACCGCGGCCGGCTGACCCCGCTGGCAGGCTCCCGCCATCTGCTGTTGGAGTACGGGCGCGGCGAGCGTCCCCGGGGCTGCGAGGATCTCGTCCACGAGCTGACCGTGGCCGGCTGGCGGCCGATCCTGGCCCACCCGGAGCTGATCCGCTTCCTCGCCGAGGATCTCGACCTGATGGAACGGCTCGCCGAGGCGGGCGCCCTCTTCCAGGTCACCGCGGCCTCCCTCACCGGCGATTTCGGCGGCCTCTTCCGCCGCAAGGCGTGGCAGATCGTCGAGCGGGGGCTCTGCCACTTCGTCGCCAGCGACGCGCACGGGGAGGAGTGGCGTCCCCCGGGGCTGGCGCGGGCGCGGTCCCTCATCGCCCGGCGGCTCGGCGAGGAGACCGCGCGTCGGCTGACCGACGAGAATGCCCGCGGCATCCTGCGCCAGGGGTACGTCGTCCCCTCCGGCCTGCGCTAGGATCGTCGGATGCCTGGCCGCTCCGCCCGCGCGCTTCTCTGCGTCGCCGTCCTCCTGGCGGGGGCCGGGGGGGCGGCCGCCGCGACCGATCCCTTCTACGAGCGGCTCCTGGAAGAGGGCAGCCGCCGCCTGGAGGCGGACCCGGCCGGCGCGGCGCGGCTGCTGCGGATCGCGGCCTTCGGTCTGCTCGAGGACCCGCCGCGGTTGGCGACGGCCCTGGTGCGTCTGTCGATCGCCCAGAGCCGCGCCCGTGACGGCGACAGCTTCCGCTCCACCTTCGAGCGGCTGCTCGAGCTGGAGGACCGCTTCGGCGTCCTGAGCGGCCCCGGCCTGAGCCCGGCCGACCGGGCGGCGTTCGAGAGGGCGGTCCCCATCCACGTCCCGGAGGAGAGGCTCCTGGCCTCTCCCCTCTTCGTCGACCTGGCCGAGCGCCGGATCGAGCTGCGGCTGTCGCAGTTGCCGCCCCGGCAGCAGCGCCGGGAGCTGGAGGCGAGGGCGGCAGAGCGGCCGGGGGACGTGGGCCGCTTGATGGCGCTGGCCCGCTTCGAGACGCGCCAGGGCCGCGAGGGCCGGGCGCTCGAGTGGCTCGACCGGACGCTCGCCACCGACCCCGAGCACGAGCCGGCCCGCTGTCTGCGCGGCCGCCTCGCGGCGGACCGCAACGACTGCCAGCGCGCCGCCGCCGACCTCGACCGCTGCTCGAGCGTCGCCGACAACCCGGGTCTGGCGGCCTCCAGCCTCCGCTGCCTGGTGCGCGAGAAGCGCTGGCCCGAGGCCAGCGGGCTGCTGGGCTCGCTCGACCCCGCCCTCCGGGCCACGCCGGAGATCGCCCGGCTGGCGGCTCGTGTCCCGGCGCCGCAGCCGGAGCAGCCCTTCGCCGCGCCGGGGACGGAGGAGGCGCCGGGCCCGTCCGCCGGAGAGCCGGCGGCGTCGCACGTCTCGCCCGAGCCGGCCCCGGCGGAAACCGCTCCCCAGGCGCCGCCGGGCCCCACCCTCGAAGAGCGGCTGGCGGTCGTGCGCGGCCAGATCGAAGCGGCCCGCTCCCGCGATGCGCTTTCGGCCGCCCTCGACGACGCGACCCGGCTCGCCGACGACAACCCCGACAGTCGGGAGGCGCAGATCACGGCCGGAGAGGCCGCGTACCGGCTGTCGCGCTGGGAGACGGCCGTCCGGTACTTCGACCGCGCGGGGCCGCGGTCCGGCGACCGGCCGCTGGTGGTCTTCTACTACTCGGTGGCTCTCTACGAGTCGGGCCGCACCGAAGAGGCGGCCGGCGCCCTGCGCAGCGTGCTGCCTCGACTCGCGCGCACCGACTTCGTGCAGGCCTACGTCGACCGGATCCTGGCCTCCGGCGGCCCCTCCTGAGCGCCCCGAGAGCCCTCCCGGCCCGGGCGGCGGCAGATTGACGTCGGAGACGCGACAGCGTAGGCTAGAGCGGTCCTGGGGGGAAGTGCGATGAGAACTGCGGGGATTTTCACCATTCTGACCCTGTGCGCCACTCTGGCCGCCGCGGCCGACGAGCCGCAGGTGACCGAGCTCGAGTGCCTGCCCAACGAGCACAATCAGATCCTCACCGCCACCGTCTCCGGTCTCGGCGGCGGAGACATGGTCCGGGTCTACTTCCGGCGGGTCAACCCCTCGGGGGCGTTCTACTTCCTCGACATGCAGCCGAGCGGCGGAAACGAGTACTGGGCCGTTCTTCCGCGACCCGAGGAGCGCGAGCAGCAGGACCTGACCGACGAGTGGTGGGAGGTGCTGGAGGACCGCGACTGGGTGGCCGAGCGCGACCGCGACGAGATCGAGGACTACTTCGACGAGCAGGAGTACGAGCTCGCGGAGTACTTCGTGGCGGTGGTGGACGCCGCCGGCGAGCGGGTGGCGCGCTCCGACGACTTCGTGGTCGAGGTCGTGGACGAGGACGACTGCGAGGTGGAGCTGGATCCGATCGAGACCGGCTACTCGCGCAACCTCACCGTCGGCGAGACGGTCCAGGCCCAGGTGGGCGAGGCGGTCTTCCACTGGCTCTGCGACGGCATCGTCACCCGGCTCGGCGCCAGCGGCATTCTGCGCGCGGACGACTTCTGCCGCGCCTGCGCCGTCGCCTGGTTCCCGGTGGCGACCACCGCCGGGGCCCTGACGACCGGGACCACGATCCACTTCCGGGAGCCTCGCCGGGCCTCGGACGTGGAGCCGCCCAACTGAGACCCGCGGCGCCCCGCGCAGGTGCACCCGGCGCCACCGGACGCCGGCACTCCTGACCCCCATGTCCACCCTCGAGAGCGAGACCGCGGCGCGGCTGCGGGCGGCGATCGACGACCGCACGGCCCGCGTCGGGGTCATCGGTCTCGGGTACGTCGGGCTGCCGCTGGCGCTGACCTTCGTGGAGGGGGGCTTCCGGGTCATCGGCTTCGACGTGGACGAAGCCAAGGTCGAGGTCCTGGGCCGCGGCGAGAGCTACATCCGCCACATCTCCGCCGACCGCTGCCGGCTGGCGGTGGAGCGCGGCGGCCTCGAGGCGACGTCCGACTTCGGGCGTCTGGGTGACGCCGACGCCCTGCTGATCTGCGTACCGACGCCGTTGACCGAGAACCGCGAGCCGGAGATGCGTTTCGTGGTGCAGACCGCCGAGCAGATCCGCGACCGCCTGCGGCCCGGCCAGCTCGTCGTGCTCGAGTCCACGACCTACCCCGGCACCACCCGCGAGCTCCTCCGGGGCATCCTCGAGCAGAGCGGGCTCGTCTGCGGCCGCGACTTCTTCCTCGCCTACTCGCCCGAGCGGGAGGACCCGGGGAACGCGGCCCACTCCACCGCCACCATCCCCAAGGTCGTGGGCGGCGTCGGCGCCGAGGCGCGGGACCTGGCGGACGCCCTCTACCGGGCCGTGGTGGTGACCACGGTGCCGGTGAGCGACGCCGACGTCGCCGAGGCCGTCAAGCTCACGGAGAACATCTTCCGCGCCGTCAACATCGCCCTGGTCAACGAGCTCAAGCTCGTCTACGACCGGCTGGGAATCGACGTCTGGGAGGTGCTGGCGGCGGCCGAGACCAAGCCGTTCGGCTTCCACCGCTTCGACCCCGGTCCCGGATGGGGCGGCCACTGCATCCCCATCGACCCCTTCTACCTGGCGTGGAAGGCGCGGCAGGTGGACCAGACGCCCCGCTTCATCGAGCTGGCGGGCGAGGTCAACCGGCAGATGCCCGCCTGGGTCGTGGAGAAGCTGCGGGGCGCCCTGGCGGAGCGCGGCGTCGATTCGCTCTCCGGCCGCCGGGTGCTGCTGCTGGGGCTGGCCTACAAGCGGGACGTGGCCGACCCGCGCGAGAGCCCCGCCTTCGAGGTGGCGAGCCTGCTGCTCGAGGCCGGCGCCGAGGTGGCGTACCACGACCCCCACATCCCGGTGGCGCCGCCGATGCGGACCTGGCGCGACCTGCCGCCGCTGCGCTCGCAGCCCCTGACCGCCGAGCTCCTGCGCTCCCAGGACGCGGTGGTGATCGTCACGGACCACCGAGACGTCGAGTACGAGCTGGTGCTGGCCAACGCGCCCCTGGTGGTGGACACCCGGGGGGTGTACAGCGGCCGCGAGGCGCCCAACCTGGTGCGGGCCTGAGGGGGCGGTAGAGGTCCCGGCCATGCCCACCGTCCTGATCTCGACCTCCTCCTTCGGACGCCACGGCGGTCGAGCGCTCGACCGTCTGGAGGCGGCCGGCTGGCAGGTGCGCACCAATCCCCACGGCCGCCGGCTGGAGCGCGCCGAGACCGCCGCTCTTCTCGCCGGCGCGGACGCCCTGATCGCCGGCACCGAGCGGCTCGACCGGGAGATCCTCGCCGGGGCGTCCCGGCTCCGGGTGATCTCCCGCTGCGGCGGCGGTCTCGACAACGTGGACCTCGAGGCGGCCCGAGAGCTCGGGATCGTGGTCGCCAGCGCGCCCGGGCCCCCGGCCCGCGCCGTGGCCGAGCTGGCCCTGGCGGGGATCCTCCACCTGCTCCGCGAGGTGGGCGCGGCCGACCGCAATCTGCGCTCCGGCCGGTGGCGGAAGCGGATGGGCCGGCTGCTCCACCGCAAGACCGTCGGCCTGGTCGGGTTCGGCCGGGTGGGCCGGCGGCTCGCGGAGCTCCTGGCGCCGTTCGAGGTGGAGCTGCTGGTCGCCGATCCCGAGCCCGATCGCGCCGCGGCCGAGCGGCTGGGCGCCCGGTACGTGGAGCTCGACGAGCTCCTCGCGAGGGCCGACGTCGTCAGCCTGCATCTGCCGCTCACCGCCCGAACCCGGCATCTGATCGGCGCCTCGGAGCTGGCCTCGATGCGCCCCGGCTCGGTGCTGGTCAACACCGCCCGCGGCGGCCTGGTGGACGAGGAGGCCCTGGCCGAGCGGCTGCGCGACGGGGCCCTGGCGGGCGCCTACCTGGACGTCTTCGAGCGGGAGCCGTACGAGGGTCCGCTGACGGGTCTCTCCAACGTGCTCCTGACCCCGCACGTGGGCTCCTACGCGGCGGAGAGCCGCGAGCGGATGGAGGTCGAGGCGGTCGAAAACCTGCTGCTATCCTTCCCCCGAGACGAGACGGGATGACGCGCGCGTTGGTCACCGGCGGAGCCGGCTTCCTCGGCAGCTTCCTGGCCGAGGCCCTGGCCGGCGCCGGGTGGGAGGTGACGATCTTCGACCGGCGGGAGAGCGACCACCTGCCCGAGGGAGGCACCTCGGTGGTGGGCTCCATCCTGGACCGCGAGGCGCTCGCCGAGGCCGCCCGGGGGTCCGACGCGGTTTATCACCTGGCGGCCCTGGCCGACCTCGAGCGGGCTCGCGACGAGCCGGTGGCGGCCGCCGAGAGCACCGTCCTGGGCACCGTCCACGCCCTGGAGGCGGCCCGGCAGGCCGGGGCGAAGCGCTTCGTCTTCGCCAGCACGGTCTACGTCTACAGCCGGGCGGGAGGCTTCTACCGCTGCTCCAAGCAGGCCGGCGAGAGCTTCGTGGAGGAGTACCAGCGGCGGTTCGGCCTCCCCTTCACCATCCTCCGCTACGGCAGCCTCTACGGACCCCGGGCCGACCCCAGCAACGGCGTCTACCGCCTGCTCCAGGCGGCCGCGGCCGACGGCTCGATCCGCCACGCCGGTCACGCCGACGATCAGCGCGAGTACATCCACGTCGAGGACGCGGCGCGTCTGAGCGTCGAGATCCTGGCGCCCGACTACGAGAACCAGCATCTGATCCTCACCGGCCCCTACCCCATGCGGCTCGGCGACCTCTTCGTCATGTTCTCCGAGATCCTCGGCCGCGACGTCGAGGTCCGCTACGAGCCCACCGGCCCCGACCACGAGCACTACCGCGTCACCCCCTACGCCTTCCAGCCCGGCCTGGGGCGCAAGCTGACCTCGACCTGCTACGTGGACATGGGCCAGGGCCTCCTGCAGATGCTCGAGGAGATCCGCCGGCAGACCGAGCCCGAACCGGGATCGTGAACGCGGCCATCGTCACCGCGCGGGCCGGCAGCAAGTCGATCCGCGACAAGAACGTCTTCCCGGTGGGGGGCCGGCCGCTGGTGGCCTACCCGATCGACGCCGCCCGGGCGGCGCGACGGATCTCGGCCGTGCTGGTCTCCACCGACGGCGAGTCGATCGCCGCCGTGGCGCGCGAGCGCGGCTGTCAGGTGATCGAGCGGCCCGACGAGCTGGGCGGCGACCACGTCAACCACGGCGACGTGATCCGTCACGCCGTGCGCGAGGCCGACCGCCGGCTCGACGGCCTCCGGAACGTCGTCCTCCTCCTCGGCAACACGGTGATGATCGACGGGCCGCTCATCGACCGCTGTCTCGCGATCCTCGAGGACGAGCCGGAGCTCGACTCGGTGATGACGGTCTGGGAGGCCGCCGACGACCACCCGTTGCGCGCCCTGGAGATCGGCGAGGACGGCCTGCTGTCGCCCTACGGCGACCCGCGCCGCGAGGTCTCGACCGAGCGCCAGTCCTACCCGCCGGCGTACTACTACGACCAGGGGGTCTGGGCCTTCCGCAAGGAGTGCGTCGAGCGGCGCGACGGCCCCAACCCCTGGTGGTGGATGGGCCGCCGGTGCCGTCCCGTGGTGCGGGAGTGGGTGACCGGGCGCGACGTCCACACCGTCTTCGACGTGGCGATCGCCGAGTGGTGGCTCGACCGCAACCCCGGCGGCGGGTCGGGATGACCCCCGCCGCCCAGGCGGTCCTCTTCGACTTCGACGGCGTCATCGTGGAGTCGGGGCCCATCAAGACGGCGGCCTTCCGCGAGCTGTTCGCCGACCGGCCCGAGATCCAGGAGGCGGTGGTGGCCCACCATCGCCGGCATCTCGGGCTCTCCCGCTATCGGAAGTTCGAGTGGATCTACCGCAACCTGCTGGGGCGGGAGCTCACTCCCGGCGAAGCGCAGCGGCTGGGGCGGGAGTTCTCGCGGCTCGTGCTCGACAGGGTCCTCGCCTGCCCCTTGGTCCCCGGGGCGCGGGAGCTCCTGGAGAGGCTCTCGGGCTCCATCCCCGCCTTCGTGGTCTCGGGCACGCCGCAGGAGGAGCTCGACCTGATCGTGGACCGGCGGTCGCTGCGCCCCCTCTTCACCGAGGTCCACGGCTCTCCGCCGGAGAAGCCCGAGATCGTCGCCGGCATCGTGGAGCGTCACGGCCTGGACCGCCGTCGCGTCTGGCTCGTCGGCGACGGGCTCTCCGACCAGGCGGCCGCCGCCGAGGCCGGCGTGCGGTTCGTGGCCCGCGAGGCGCCGGGCGAGCCGGCGCCCGCCTGGCGGCAGCCGGTCACCCGGATCGGCGACCTGGCCGAGCTCGCGAGCCGCTGGCAGGGATCGGTTCTCCCCGCCGGGCGGTGAGACCGCGCGCCCCCTTGGAGGAGGTGCCGCGCGCCGGTAATGTCGGATGTTCTCTGGCGGCGGCGCTCGGGAGGGACGGTCTGTATGGAGGATGAATGAGCAAGATCCTGGTCACCGGCGGGCTCGGCGTCGTCGGCACGCACCTCACCCGGCAGCTTCGCGAGCGAGGACACGACGTCTGGGTGGCCGACCTCCCGCACCACCACGAGGAGCAGTACATCCGCTGCGACGTGGGCTCCTACCGCCAGCTCGCGCGGGCCGTGGACCGCACCGAGCCCGACCTGGTCTACCACCTGGCGGCGGAGTTCGGGCGGTGGAACGGCGAGGACTACTACGACACCCTCTGGCGCACCAACGCGGTGGGCACCAAGAACCTGATCCGGCTGCAGGAGGCTCGGGGCTTCCGCATGGTCTTCAGCTCCAGCTCGGAGGTCTACGGCGACTACGACGGCGTCATGGAGGAGTCGGTCATGGACCGGCTGGAGGTGCGCCAGCTCAACGACTACGCCATCACCAAGTGGGTCAACGAGCAGCAGATCCTCAACTCGGCGGCCATGTTCGGCACCGAGACGGTGCGGGTGCGGCTCTTCAACACCTACGGACCGGGCGAGTACTACAGCCCCTACCGCTCGGTGAACTGCCTCTTCACCTACCGCGCCCTCCACGGCCTGCCGTACACCGTCTACCTGGACCACCACCGGACGTCGTCGTACATCACCGACACCACCCGCACCCTGGCCAACATCGTGGAGAGCTTCCAGCCGGGCGAGGTCTACAACATCGCCAGCTCCGAGTACCACGACATCAAACAGCTCTCCGACCTGATCCTGGCGGAGGTCGGGAGCGACGACTCGCAGGTGGAGTACAGGGAGGCCGAGCCCTTCACCACCCGGGACAAGAAGGTGGACGTCTCGAAGGCGGAGCGGGACCTGGACCACTCGCCCAGGGTCTCGCTGGCGGAGGGGGTGGCGCGGACCGTGGCGTGGATGCGGGAGGTCTACGGCGTCGAAGAGTGAGCCGGCCGCCGTTCGGGTCCTCGTCTGGTTCGGGGGCAGCATGTTCGAGAGCCGGGGGACCCACTCCCGGGTGCGCAACCTGGTCGCGGCCCTGGGCCGCCAGAGCGGCGTCGAGCTGCTCGCGGTGACCGGCGACGGGCCGGAGGCCGGCGAGAGGCTGGGCGTCGCTCACCGCGGCTTCGCGAGCCCGGAGGAGGGACCGGCGGCGCTGGCCGCCGCGGTGGCGGCCTTTCGCCCCCGGGTGGTGCACGGCCACACCCACAAGGCGCTGCGGCTCCTCTCCGAGATCCCGGCTCCTGCGGTCCGGGTCGCCGACCTGCACGGCGATCGGGCGGGCGAGAAGCTCGAGCAGAGCTGGCGCCCGTGGAGCCAGAGAATCCGGGGCTACCTCCGGGACCGGGCCGAGGACCGCCTCCTCCTGCCGCGGCTCGACGCCTTCACGGTGGTCACCGAGGCGCTTGCGAGGCGGGTGCGCCGGTTCGGCAAGCCGGTGGCGATCGTTCCCGGCGGCGTCGATCCCGAGCTCTTCCGCCCGACGCCCTCCCCGCCCGCCCCGGAGCTGCGGATCGGCTACGCGGGCAACTTCCGCCCCTACCAGGGGATCGGTCAGATCCTCGACGCGGCGGAGCGGCTCGTCCGGCAGGGCGCCTCCGTGCGCTTTCGCCTGATCGGCGACCTCGCCGCCTTCCCGGAGATCGGGGAGCGCGCCCGCCGCATTCTGGGCGACAATCTGGAGACGGTGCCCCACATCCCCTACGAGGAGGTGCCGGCGATGCTGGCGCCGATGGACGTCCTGCTGGTTCCCCGACCCGACAACCGCACCGCCCGCCACGGCTTTCCCTCGAAGCTCCCCGAGTACCTGGCGATGGGCAAGGCGGTGGTGGCCACCCGGGTCGGCGACCCCGGCCGGATGCTCCGCCACGGCGAGAACGGCCTGCTGGTGGCCGCCGGCTCGGGCGCGGAGCTGGCCGACGCCCTGCTGCTCCTGCGCGACCCCGCGCTCCGGGAGCGGCTGGGGAGGGCGGCCCGCCGGGACGCGGTGGAGCGGTTCTCCTGGGACCGGGTGGCGGCCGATCTGGCCGGGTTCCTGAGGGGGGTGGCCCGAGCGTGAGCCGCCCCCGCCTGCTCTTCGTGGTCGGGGCCCGGCCCAACTTCGTCAAGGCGGCTCCGGTGGTGTCGGCGGCCCGCGCCGACGGAGGCTTCCGGGTGCGGCTGGTGCACACCGGCCAGCACTACGACGCCGCGCTCTCGTCCGAGATCTTTCGCGACCTCGAGCTCCCCGAGCCCGATCTGCACCTCGGCGTCGGGTCGGGCAGCCACGCCGCCCAGACGGCCGAGGTGATGGTCCGGCTGGAGCCCGTCCTCCAGGAGGAGGCCCCCGACGGCCTGGTGGTCTTCGGCGACGTCAACTCGACGCTGGCGGCGGCGATCACGGCGGCCAAGCTGGAGATCCCGATCGCCCACGTCGAAGCAGGCCTGCGCTCGTTCGACGACACCATGCCCGAGGAGATCAATCGGCGGCTGACCGACGTCATCTCGCGCTGGCTCTTCGCCACCGAGGAGAGCGCCGTCGCCAACCTGCGTCGGGAGGGCCACGCCGGCGAGCGCGTCTTCCTGGTGGGCAACACCATGATCGACAGCCTCGAGCGACACCGGCGGCGGGCGCGCGAGAAGCTGCCGGAGCTGCGCCGCCGGCTGCGGCTCGGGGAGTCGGCCTACGCGGTGCTCACCCTGCACCGCCCGAGCAACGTGGATGACGCCGTGGCGCTCGACGGGCTGCTCGCGGCGTTCGAGCGGATCGGGTCGCGGCTCCCGGTGCTCTTCCCGGTGCACCCCCGCACCCGCGCCCGGCTGGAGGGCCGCCCTGCCGGCGGCGGGCCGGGCCTCCGGCTGCTCGAGCCGCTCTCCTACCTCGACTTTCTCGCGCTCATGGACGGGGCGCGGCTGGTCCTCACCGACTCCGGCGGCATCCAGGAGGAGACCACGGCTCTCGGCGTGCCCTGTCTCACCCTGCGCGACAACACCGAGCGGCCGGCCACCGTGGAGCTCGGCACCAATCGGCTGGTGGGAAACGACCCCGCGCGGATCCTGTCGGCGGTGGACGAGGAGCTCGCAAAGCCCTTCCCCCGGCCCTCGTCGCCGCCGCCGCTCTGGGACGGCCGGGCCGCGGGACGGATCCTCGACGTTCTGCGCCGGGACCTGGGCCCGCCGCCGGCGACGGACCGGTGAGGATCCTCTACCTCTCGCCCGCCTACGTCCCCTCGCGGCGCGCCAGCTCCGTGCACGTGATGAAGATGTGCGCCGCCCTGGCCCGCGCGGGACACCGCGTCAGCCTGGTGACCAAGCTCTGCGAGGGCCGGCTGGAGCCCGGGGTGGAAGACGACCACCGCTTCTACGGGGTGGAGCCGATCTTCGAGATCCTCAAGCTGCCCCGTCCCGACGTCCGCGGCGGCGGCCTGGTCTTCCTGTGGCACCTCCGCCGCCTGCTGCGCCGCGCGCGGACGGACCTGGTCTACGGCCGCGATCCCGTGGGGACGTGGATGGCGGTCCGCGTCGGGCATCCGGTGCTCTTCGAGGCCCACGGCCTGCCGGCGGGGCCCCTCGGCCGAGCGCTGCACCGCCGCCTCGTGGGCTCGCCCTCCCTGCGTCGCCTGGTGGTCATCTCCGAGGCCCTCCGGCAGCTCACCGCAGAGCGCGGTCTCCTGCCCCCGGCGACCGACTGCCTCGTGGCCCACGACGGCGCCGACCCGCCTCGGCGGGAGGCCGCCCCCGCCTTCGGCGCCCAGGGGGGCGCGCTCCAGGTGGGCTACGTCGGCCACCTCTACCCGGGGCGGGGCATCGACCTGATCCTCGACCTGGCGGCGCGGCTGCCCGAGGCGGGGTTCCATCTCATCGGCGGGAGCCGCGAGGACCTGGCGACCTGGAGCCGCCGCGCCACGCCGCCCAACGTCGTCTTCCACGGCTTCGTGCCACCCGGCGAGCTGCCCTCGCACTACGCCGCCCTCGACGTGCTGCTGATGCCCTACGAGCGGCGCGTGGGGGTGGCGAGCGGACGCAGCGACACCGCGTCCTGGATGTCGCCGATGAAGATGTTCGAGTACATGGCGGCCGGCCGCGCCATCGTCTCGTCGGACCTCCCGGTGCTGCGGGAGGTGCTGCGGCACGGCGAGAACGCCCTCCTGGTGGAGCCGGGCCGCCCCGACGCGCTGCGGCTCATGAACCTGCATCAGGCCAAGGGCCTGGAGGGCACCGTGGTGATCCTGGCCGACCCCACGAACCGGAGGGTCTTCCGGCCCGACGTCCATCTCTCCCGTGCCGAAGACGGGAGCGCCGAGGGCTTCCTGCGGGTCACCGAGCCCTCCAGCGGACGGAGGCCCCCCGAGGACCTGGCCCGTCCCATGGGGTGGGTGGACAGGGAGGCGCTGGAAGCACGCTTCGAGGAGGCCGAGGAGGTGCGCCTCCTCTACGTCGCCGTGACCCGGGCCC
>JAWWBN010000074.1:0-15114 GCA_033720955.1 Thermoanaerobaculia bacterium
ACGGTCTACCTCTGGCCCGACGCGGACGAGCCCGGCCGCGCGCACATGGAGCGCGTCGCGGCGCTCCTGCGCGGCCTGGCCGCCGGCAGGGTGGTCGAGATGCCCACCGGGGAGGGCAAGACCCCGACCGCCGTCGCCCCGGTGGCGCTGGCGGCGCGGGCGGGGGGCGGCGTCCACGTGCTGACCTTCAACGACTACCTGGCGCGGCGCGACGCGGCCTGGATGGGGCCGGTCTACGAGGCCCTGGGTCTGACCGTCGGCGTGGTGCAGGAGGGGATGACCGCCGCTCGGCGACGCCGCGCCTACGCCCGCGACGTCACCTATCTGACCGCCCGCGAGGCCGGCTTCGACTACCTGCGGGACGGCCTCGCCCTCTCCCGCGACCAGCAGGTCTTCCCGACGCCGCGGGTGGCCCTGGTGGACGAGTGCGACTCGATCCTGATCGACGAGGCGCGGGTGCCGTTGGTGATCGCGGGCGCCCACCAGCGCCGCGCCGCCGGCGTCGCGCGGCTGGCGGAGCTGGCGCGGCGGCTTCGGCCCGGCCGCGACTTCGAGCTCGACGAGCACCGCCGCAACGTCTTTCTCACCGAGGCCGGGGTCGACCGGGTGGAGGCCGAGCTGGGCGGGGCCAGCCTGGTGGACGCCGACGGCGCCGCTCTCGCCGCGCGGGTGCGCAACGCCCTCCACGCCGAGCACCTGCTGCGCCGCGACGTGGACTACATCGTGCGGGGCGGCGCCGTGGAGCTGGTGGACGAGTTCACCGGCCGGGTGGCCGAGCGCCGCCAGTGGCCCGACGGCCTCCAGGCGGCGGTGGAAGCCAAGGAGGGCCTGCGGCTGGGGGCGGGAGGCACCATCCTGGGCTCGATCACCCTCCAGCACTTCCTGAGGCTCTACCCGCGGCTGGCGGGGATGACCGCCACCGTGGCCGACGCCGCCGACGAGCTCGACGAGGTCTACGGTCTCGAGCCGGCCATCCTCCCGCCCCACCGGCCGTCGGCGCGGGTGGACCTTCCCGACCGCATCTACGCCGCCCGTGCCGCCAGGGACCGCGCCCTGCTCGACGAGATCGCGGCGACCCACGGCGCCGGACGACCCGTGCTGGTGGGCACCGCCAGCGTCGCCGAATCGGAGCGGCTGGCCGCCGCCCTGACCGCCCGCGGCATCGGCTGCCGGGTGCTCAACGCCAGGAACGACGAGGCGGAGGCGGCGGTGGTGGCCCGCGCCGGGGCGTCCGGCGCGGTCACCATCTCCACGAACATGGCGGGCCGCGGCACCGACATCCGTCTCGGCGAGGGGGTGGCCGATCTCGGCGGCCTCTGTGTGCTGGGGACCCACCGGCACGAGAGCCGGCGCATCGACCTGCAGCTCCGCGGCCGCGCCGGCCGCCAGGGCGATCCGGGCAGCTCCCGCTTCTTCCTCTCCCTGGACGACGACCTTCTGGAGCGCTTCGGCATCCGCGACCTCCTGCCGCGGCGGTTCGTGCCCGAGGGGGAGAGGGCGGAGCTCGACTCCCCGGCCGTGCGCCGCGAGGTCGAGCGCGTGCAGCGTATCGCCGAGGGCGAGGCGTGGCGCATCCGCCGCCGCCTCTTCGCCACCTCGCGCATCCTGGAGAGCCAGCGTCTCTTCCTGCGCGGGTGGCGCGAGCGGCTGCTGCGGGGCGACCCCGAGCTGGAGGAGCTGCTCCAGGCGCGCTGCCCCGAGCGGCGCGACGAGCTGGCCCGGAGGCTCGGAGAGGAGGAGCGCACGAGGGTCGAGCGCCGCCTGGCGCTGGCCGCGATGGACCGCTGCTGCGGCGAGTATCTGACCGAGATGGAGATCCTCCGGGACGAGGTCCACCTGGTCGCCCTCGACGGGCGCGAGCCCCTCGCCGAGTTCTACCGCGGCGCCATCCAAGCTTTCGAGACCCTGCTGGAGCGGATCGAGGAGACGATCGTGGATCGCTACGGGTCGCTCCGCCTGGGCCCCGGCGGGGTGGAGTGGGAGGCCGCCGACCTCGGAGCTCCCGCGGCCACCTGGACCTACCTGGTCCACGACGAGGTCTTCTCGTCGAACCTGATGCTCAGCCTCTCGACCCGCGCCTCGATCGGCCTGTGGGGGGTGATCACGCTCTGGTGGCTGCTGATCCCGTGGGGGCTCTACCTGCGCTGGCGGCGGCGGCAGCAGCGGGGCCGGGAGAGCCGCGCCTCCTAGCCGCCGCCGGCGGCGCGCCTCAGCGCTTGAGCTTCCGGTCCAGGGCGTAGCGGCCGGCGCCCCCCAGGGCCACGGCGAGAAAGACCGCGGCGTAGAGGAGCGGGAGCTCCTTCTTGCCGAACGGGTCGGCGGCGTGGTGGACGAAGGCCGCCACCAGCATGGTCACCAGAACGGGGATGGCCGCCCAGCGCGCCTTGAAGCCGACGGCCACCGCCAGCGCGCAGAAGAACTCGGCGAAGACGGCGAAGAGCAGGGTGACCCCGGCGCCGACCCCGAGGGGATCGGCGAAGCCGAACCTGCCGTCGAGCACTCTCAGCAGCTTGCCCCAGCCGTGTCCCACCGCCATCATCCCTCCGGCCCCCAGTCGCAGCACCAGCAGCCCCAGATCGGTCTTCATCTCGCTCCTCCGTCGCCGTGATCGTCGTTCCGGTCGGGGTGGAGTGTAGCCCAGGGGCCGCGAAGCCTGGAATTCACGGCGCGCGCCCGGTAGGCTCTACGGCCGTCGTGGCGCTCCCGCCACCCGGCTCCCCCGAGAACAACCGATGCACCGTGCTCCGACGACCCATGCGGCCACCCTCGCCCTGCTGGCCGCCTCCCTGCTCCTCGCCGCCTGCGGCTCCGGGCCGGCGGCGCCGGACGACCCCGGGGTCTGGCCCCAGTGGCGGGGCCCGGGCGGCCTGGGAGTCAGCCCGCTGACCGGCCTGCCGGAGAGCTGGGGGCCGGACACGAACGTCCGCTGGCGAACCGAGATCGACGGCGAGGGCAACTCCTCGCCGGTGGTGAGCGACGGCACGATCTACCTGACTGCCGCCCGCGGCGGGGCGGACCTCCGGCAGCGGGTGGTGTACGCCCTCGACCCGGCCTCGGGAGAGGTGCTCTGGGAGACGGTCGTCATCTCCGCTCCCAAGGAGACGCGGCACTTCTTCAACACCTTCGCAGCCCCCACTCCGGTCACCGACGGCCGGCGGCTCTTCGTCCACTTCGGCCAGCACCTGGCGGCCCTCGACCTCGACGGCGAGGTGCTGTGGACGCGGGAGATCGACCCGGACTTCGCGAAGTACTCGCTCTACGGCGCCGGCAGCTCGCCGGTGCTGGCCGGCGACGTCATCCTCGTGGCGCACGACCGCGAGACCACCGACCGGCCCTTCGGCTGGATCGCGGCCTACGCCCAGAGCGATGGCAGCGAGGTGTGGAAGCGCACCTGGGACGACACCTGCTGCTCCTACTCGACCCCCCTGGTGCGCACCCGGGGCGGCACCCTGGAGGCCGTCTTCGCCAAGTCGGGCGAGGTGGTGGGCTACGATCCGGCGACCGGCGAGCGGCTGTGGGCGTACGAGCTGCCGATCGTGCAGCCCGTGCCCACCCCCGTCGCCGAGGGCGATCTGGTGGCGGTCTTCGGCGGCGGCAACCGGGTGCGCTACGGCGCCGTCCTGGAGCTGACGGGCACCGGCACCGACACCCGGGTCGAGTCGTTGTGGGAGACGGGCAAGATCATCCCCCAGACCCCCTCCCCGGTGCTCTACCAGGGCCTGCTCTTCACCGTGACCGACAACGGAGTGATGATCTGCTACGACGTGCGGACCGGAGAGGTGCAGTGGCGCCAGCGGTTGGGACGGGGCACCTACGGCCCCTCGCTCACCGCCGGCGACGGCAAGGTCTACGCCTCCACCAACGAGGGCCTGACCACCGTCGTGGCGGCGGAGCGCACCTTCCGCAAGGTGGCCGAGAACCAGCTCGCGGAGGGCAGCAACGCCTCGCCCGCCTTCACCGAGGAGTGTCTGCTGCTGCGCAGCCGCACGGCCCTGCTCTGCATCGACGAGCCGGAGACGGCCGAGGAGGCGGGGGGCGGGAAGCGCAAGAAGAGGGGGCGCAAGAGAGCCGCCCAGGGAGGGGGATCGTGAGCCGCCCCCGGGGAGCCCTCCTGCTGGCCGTCGCCGCGACCGCCCTGGCAGCCGCCTGCTCGCGACCCCCGGCCGACCCGGGGCCGTGGCCCCAGTGGCGGGGACCGACCGCCTCCGGAGTCGTCACGGGCGCGAGCTTGCCGGTCGAGTGGGGACCCGAGAAGAACGTCCTCTGGCGGGCCGACCTGCCCGGGACGGGCAACTCCTCCCCGGTGGTCACCGCCGGCCGGGTGTTCTTGACCGCGGCGAGGCCGACCGCCGCGCCGGAGCGGGTGGAGCGGCTGGCGCTGGCGTTCGACCTCGCCACCGGCGAGAGGCTCTGGGAGACCACGGTGGCCACGGACCGGCAGGAGGCGATCAGCCCCCACAACACCCGCGCCGCCCCGACGCCGGCGACCGACGGCGAGCGGCTCTACGTCTACTTCGGCGGCGTGCTGGCCGCCCTCGATCTCGACGGCGAGGTGCTCTGGTCGGCCGAGGTGGACCCCACCTACGCCGACGAGTCGCACTACGGCGTCGCCAGCTCGCCGATCGTCGTCGGCGACACCGTGATCGTCGCCCGCGACCGGGAGGTCGTCCAGGGACTCGGCTGGCTGGCCGGGTACGACCGCGCCAGCGGCCGGGAGATCTGGCGCCGCACCTGGGACCACACCTGCTGCTCGTACGCCACCCCCTTCCCCCTCCAGCGCGGGGACGGCACGGAGGTCCTCTTCGTCCACGCCGGGGCCATCGTCTCCTACGACCCGGCCAGCGGCGAGACTCTCTGGGAGCACCCGCTGCCCTTCAACCAGCCGGTCACCGGGCCCGTCGCCGAGGGCGACCTGCTCGTCGTCTTCAGCGGCGCCGACCACGTCCGTCACGGCGCCGTCCTGAGGCTCGAGGGGAGCGGCGCCGACACCCGGGTCGAGGTTCTCTGGGAGACGGGGACGACGATCCCCCAGGCCGCGAGCCCGGTGCTCTACGAGGGACGGCTCTACACCGTCACCGACGTCGGCGCCCTGGTCTGCTACGACGTCGCCACCGGGCGGGTCCTCTACCGCCAGCGGCTGCCGCGGGGCGGCTACCGCTCGTCGCTGCTGGCGGGCGACGGCAAGATCTACCTCTCCAACTCGCTCGGCGTGACGTCGGTCCTGGCCTCCGCCGGCCGCTTCACCCTCCTGGCCGCCAACGAGCTGGGCGAGCCCGGCAGCGCCTCGCCGGCCTGGGCCGACCCCTGTCTGCTCCTGCGCACCGAGTCGAGCCTCTTCTGCGTCGGCTCCGAGCCGCCGGCGCGGGCCCGGGGCTGAGACCCGACCCCTAGTCTTCGGACAGCAGCTCCGCCGCGGTGTAGAGGTAGCGGGCGCCGCAGAAGGCGCAGATCGCCTCGCACTCCCTCGCCCCGTCCACCAGGGCCGGGAGGTCCTCGGTGGCCAGGGGACGCAGCCGCGCCAGGAGCTTCTCGCGGCTGCACCGGCAGCGGTACTCGAGCGGCAGGCTGTCGCGAGGCTCCGGATCCAGGCCCTGGAGGACCGCCGCCGTCAGGGCGCCCGCGCCGCCCCTCTCCAGGTGGAAGCTCACCCCCTCGAGCACTCGCAGGTTCTCCTCCAGGCGGTCCACGACCTCCTCGTCCGCCCCCGGCAGGGCCTCCACCACCAGCCCTCCGGCGGCCGCGATCCCAGCCGGCCGCGGCAGGACGCCCAGCAGGACCGCCGAGCGGATCTGCTCGCTCTGCTCCAGGTAGTGGGTGAGATCGTCGCCGAGCTCGCCGCTCACCAGCTCCACCTGGCTCACGTAGGAGCGGCGCTCGCCCTCGCGTGTGACCCGCAGCATCCCCCGCCCCACCAGCGGAGCGATGCGCATCCGCCCGTCCTCCGGGGTCGGGAGCCGGGGGCTCCCCACCATGCCGCGCAACCGGCCCCTCTCGTCGCTCTCCGCGATCACCTTGCCCAGGGGCCCGTCGCCCATCACCTCCAGGATCACCCGCGAGGGCGTCTTGAGAGAGATGCGCTGCAGCAGCGCCGCGCCGGCCAGCGAGCGGCCCAGCGCCACCGCGCCGATCGGCGACAGATCCAGCCGCCGCCGCGCCTCCTCGAGCGGCTGGGTGAGCTCCGCCGCCACCCACCGCAGAGCGCCGCCGCAGGCGAGCCCCGTGTCCAGCCGTCCCCCGGCCGGTAGGCCCACCGGAGCGGAGGGCGCGGAGCTCATGTCGCGAGCGACTTGAGCTGACGGTTGGCCACCGCCAGCATCGCCAGGCTGGGGGTCGCCACGGACTGCAGCTCGGCCAGGAGCTGCTCCGTGCGGGCGACCCGGGCGCGCCGCGCCTCGCCCCAGCTCTCGATGAGATCCAGGTCCACCTTGCGGCCGCGGGCCGATTCGAGCACCCGCTTGGTGAGCTCGGTCTGGTGTCCGGAGAGGTCGTCCACGATGGCGTTGATCGCCTGCTTGTCCCAGGCGGAGTCGGTGGGCAGACGGCCGGCGGCGCGGCGCAGCCAGTCGAAACCGAAGCGCGAGCCGACCGCGAAGTGGATGCCGCCCACGGAGAGCACTCCGACCGATCTCTGCCGGGCCACCCGCACGATGTCGGCGGCCGGCGCCAGCAGGGGCAGGCTGGCGATGCGCCGCGCCAGGGCCGGGGGCGCCCCCTGCTCGGCGAGCCCGCGCGCCCGCTGCTCCAGCATCCGGCGGTCGGCCTCGGTGATCAGACGGTCCAGCCGGCCGTAGAGCTCCTTGACCCGCTCGCGGTAGGCCGCGATGCAGGCGTCGACGTCGTCGAGGCTCTCGCCCGAGCGCAGGAACCAGACCGTCTCACGCTCGATCAGGCGTCCGCAGTCGGCCAGCATGGAGGCCTGGAGGGTCGAGGGGGCCCGTCCGTCCAGCGCCTCGATCGCGGCCCAGGTCTCCGGCAGGTCGAAGACCTCGCGGCTGACCATGAAGGCCCGGGCGACCTCGGCCGCCGTCGCGCCGGTGCGCTCGCGCACCTCGTGCACGAAGGCGATGCCGCCCCGGTTGATGATCTCGTTGGTGAGCAGGGTCGCGGCGATCTCGCGCCGCAGCCGGTGCCGCGGCACCCGGCCGCCGTAGAGCTTGCGGATCTGCCGGGGGAAGTACCGCTTCAGGTCCCCGTCCACGGACGGGTCGTCCGGCAGGTCCGAGCCCAGCAGCTCGGCGGCCAGGTCGAGCTTGGCGTAGGAGAGGAGCACCGCCACCTCGGGACGGGTGAAGCCCACTCCCTGGGCCAGCCGCTCGGCCAGGAGGTCGTCGTCGGGCAGGTTCTCGAAGCGGCGGTCCAGCCGGCGGCGGCGCTCGAGCTCGCGCATGAACCGGGCGACGCGGTCGAGAAGGTGGGCCCCGAGCTGGTGGGTGACGCTGATCGCCTGGGTCTGCAGGTAGTTGTCGCGCAGCACCAGCTCCGCCACCTCGTCGGTCATCTGCGCCAGGAGCTGGTCGCGTCGCTTGCGGGTCAGGTCGCCGTTGGCCTCCACCTCGCCCAGCAGGATCTTGATGTTGACCTCGTGGTCGGAGCAGTCCACCCCGGCCGAGTTGTCGATCGAGTCGGTGTTCACCCGGCCGCCGCCCAGGCTGTACTCGATCCGGCCGCGCTGGGTCATTCCGAGGTTGGCCCCCTCGCCCACCACCTTCGCCTGGAGATCGTCCGCGTCCACCCGCACCGCGTCGTTGGCGCGGTCGTCCACCTGGGCGTCGGTCTCCGTCGAGGCCTTGACGAAGGTGCCGATGCCGCCGAACCAGAGCAGGTCGACCCGGGCCGTGAGCAGCTTCTTGATGAGCTCGCTCGGGGTGATCCGCTCCACGTCGATCCCCAGCAGCGCCCGGATCTCGGCGCTGGGCTCGATCGCCTTGGCGCGACGCTCGAAGACGCCGCCCCCCGGGGAGAGCCGGGCGGGATCGTAGTCGGCCCAGGTGGAC
The DNA here is from genome assembly GCA_033720955.1 of Thermoanaerobaculia bacterium. Taxonomy (GTDB): domain Bacteria; phylum Acidobacteriota; class Thermoanaerobaculia; order Multivoradales; family JAHEKO01; genus JAWWBN01. The sequence continues at coordinate 7,995 of JAWWBN010000074.1, forward strand.
CCCGGCAGATCGAAGAGCCGCTTGCGCTCGGCCCACGACAGCTCCGGGTCGGGGTCGGGATCCACGAAGACGTGCAGGTGGTTGAAGGCGCCCAGCAGCCGGATGCCGCGCGACAGCAGCATGCCGTTGCCGAAGACGTCGCCGGCCATGTCCCCCACGCCCACCACGGTGAACGGCTCGCTCTGGATGTCCTTGCCGAGCTCGCGGAAATGGCGCTTGACCGACTCCCAGGCGCCCCGGGCGGTGATCCCCATCTTCTTGTGGTCGTACCCCGCCGACCCCCCGGAGGCGAAGGCGTCGCCCAGCCAGAAGCCGTACTCCGCCGAGATCGAGTTGGCCAGGTCGGAGAAGGTGGCGGTGCCCTTGTCGGCGGCCACCACCAGGTAGGGGTCGTCGTCGTCCCTCCGCACCACCCGCTCCGGCGGCACCACCCGGTCGCCCTGCAGGTTGTCCGTCAGGTCCAGGAGACCGCGGATCATGGTCCGGTAGCAGTGGCGGACCTCCTCCTGCAGCTCCTCGCGCGAGCCGGAGGGCGGGCGCTTGACCACGAAGCCGCCCTTCGCGCCCACCGGCACGATGACCGCGTTCTTGACCATCTGCGCCTTCATGAGACCCACGATCTCGGTGCGGAAGTCCTCGCGCCGGTCCGACCAGCGGATGCCGCCACGGGCCACCTTGCCGCCGCGCAGATGGATCGCCTCGACGCGGGGGCTGAAGACCCAGATCTCACGGAAGGGGCGCGGCAGGGGCAGGTTGTCGAGCGCCCTCGAGTCGAGCTTGAACGAGAGATAGGACCGGGGCTGCCCGTCGGCGTCGGTCAGGTAGAAGTTGGTGCGCACGGTCGACAGGACGGCGTTGAGGAAGCGCCGCAGGATGCGGTCTTCGTCCAGGCTCTCGACCTCCTCCAGCCGCTCCTCCAGCAGGGAGGCGGTCTCCGCCGTCCGCTCGTCGGCGTCCGACTGCGTCTCGGGGTCGAAACGGCGCTCGAACAGGTCCACCAGGAGCCGGGCGATCCGCGGGTTGCGGTAGAGGGTGGCCTGCATGTAGCTCAGGCTGAAGGGGATCCGGAGCTGCCGCAGGTAGCGGGCGTAGGCCCGTAGCAGGTTGACCTCCATCGGGTCGAGGCCGGCGGTGAGGACGAGGCGGTTGAAGCCGTCGTCCTCGGCCTCGCCGCGCCAGACGCGGCGCAGGGTCTCGTGGAAGTGGTCGCGGACGCTGGACAGCTCGATCGCGCGGCCGTCGGCGGCCTGCAGGGAGAAGTCGCGGATCCACAGCGGGTGGTCCAGCTCCGGCAGGCCGATCTGGTAGGGCTGCTCGTCGATGACGTCGAGCCCCATGTTCTCCAGCATGGGCACGACGTCGGAGAGCCGCGCGCGGTCGCGCAGGTAGAGCTTGAGCCGCGCCTCGTGGGGCTGGGCCTCCATGGGGCGGTAGAGGTTGATCGCCAGCTCGCCGGTCTCGACCGCCTCCTCCAGGCGCCGCACGTCGCCCACCGCCACCTGCTCGCTGTGGCGCTCCTGGTAGGCGATCGGGAAGGCGCGGGCGTAGCGCAAGGCCAGCCGGCCCCCGTGCGCCTCGCCCATCTCCTGCACCAGCTCCGCCGTCAGCAGGTCCTCCCAGGAGCGTGCCGCGGCCACCATCTGGGCCTCGATCTCCTCCGCCGGCGGCGCCTCGCCCTCGTCCAGCCCGGAGCGCACGATGAAGTGCAGCCGCGCCAGGGCGGAGTCGCTCAGATGGGTGTAGAAGCGGTCGATCTCGCCCTGGTAGGCGTCGCTCAGGATCTGCTCGAGCCGCCGCCGCATCCGGGTGTCGTACCGGTCGCGCGGCAGGTAGACGATGGCCGAGACGAAGCGGCCGAACGGATCGCGCCGCGGGAAGAAGGCGACCCGCGAGCGATCCTGGAGGTTCAGGATGGCGATCGAGGTCGCGTGGAGCTCCTCCTCGGTGGCCTGGAAGAGCTCGTCGCGAGGGTAGGTCTCGAGGATGTGCAGCAGCGCCCGGCCGTCGTGGCTGTCGGGGGGCAGACCCGAGCGCTCCAGGATGTTGGCGACCTTGCGCGACAGAACCGGGATCACCCGCGGGCTCTGCGAGTAGGCCTCCTGGGTGAAGAGGCCGGCGAAGAGCCGCTCGCCCACCACCCGTCCCGCCCCGTCGAACCGCTTGACCGACACGGTGTCCAGGTGGACGGCCCGGTGCACGGTGGAGCGGCGGTGGGCCTTGGCGATGCGCACCAGCTTGGGCTCCAGGAAGTGCTGCGCCAGGTCGGCCGGCAGCGCCCGGCCGTCCTGGATCCCCGCGAAGAGCGGCGCTTCCGGCTCCTCCAGGAGACCCAGTCCGGGCTCGTGCCGCACCCGTACCGCGCCCCCGCGGGCGCGCTCCAGCCGCAGCTCCCGGTAGCCGAGGAAGGTGAACCGGTCCTCGACCATCCAGCGCAGCAGCTCCACCGCCTCGGCGACCCGCTCTCCGGCGTGGGGCGGCGGCGCGGTGGTGAGCTCCTCGATCAGGCCGTGGCAGCGCGCGCGCATCGCCGCCCAGGCGCCCACCGCCGAGCGCACGTCGGCGAGAACGCCGGCCAGACCCTCCTCGATCGCCGCGTGGCGGTCGTCGTGCTGCTGGGTGATCTGGAGCTGCATGAACGACTCCGCCCGCCCGGGGCCCTGGCCGCCGCCGGCGACCCGCTCGGCCACCTCGACCAGGGCGCCCTCGGCGTCGCGCTCCACCCAGAGGACCGGATGCACCACCAGCAGCACCTGACAGTCGCGGCGCTGCAGCTCGGCCAGCACCGAGTCCACCAGGAAGGGCATGTCGTCGTTGACGATCTCCACCACCGTGTGCGAGCAGCGCCAGCCGTTGCGGTCGAGCGAGGGGTTGTAGACCCGCAGACGCGGCTCGCCCGCCGGACGCGTCTGCCCGAAGCGCCACAGCGCCAGTCCGGCGCCGTAGAGGTCGTCGAGGCTGCGGTCCGCCATGTCCGACGGCGGCACGTCGCGGTAGAGACAGCGCAGAAAGCGCTCGGTGAGGGGTTGAAGCGCCGGCTCGACCCGGCTGCGGACCCGCTCGCAGATCTGCTCGATCAACTCGGCCCGGGTGGGGCTGGCCGTGCCCGGCATGCGGCGAATCTACCGGGTCGGGGGACCGGAAGCCACCCGACGGAGCCGGCTAGGGACGGACGAAGAGCAGGGCGTAGCGGTCGGGGTCGCCGTTCCACTCGCTCCGCCGGGAGAGCAGCTCGAAGCCCGACGACTCGAGGTCGGCGACGACCTCGTCCGGGGTGACGCCGTGGCCGCCCCGGTCGGGCACCCCGGGCAGCTCCCGCCAGGACTCCTGGGGCACGATGTCGATGATCGCCAGGCGCCCGCCGGGGCGCAGCGCCCGCCACAGCGAGGCGCGCATGACCTCCGGGTCCTCGAAGTGGTGGTAGACCAGACGCAGCAGGGCCGCGTCGCAGCAGCCGTCCGGCAGCCCCGTGCTCTCCTGGTCCCCCAGGACGGCGGTGACGTTGGCCAGCATGTCGTTCCGAGCCCGCTTCTCGATCTTCTCCAGCATCTCGGCCTCGATCTCGGTGGCGAAGACCCTTCCCTCGGGGCCCACCCGGCGGGCGATCTCGACCGCCCAGCGTCCGTCTCCCGCGCCCACGTCGGCCACCTCGGCCCCTGGGGCGAGGGCCAGCAGCTCGACGATCCTCTCGGCCTCGTCCGCCGCCGCGGACGAGCAGCTCGCGACCGTGAGGAGAAGGGCGAGGGTGGCAACAGGGGCGCGTCGGCGGTGCGGTCTCATGCAGACAACTCCGCAGACGAGCGGAAGAAGTTTCGAGAAGATGTCAGAAAACCGCCGCCAGCGGCAACTTGATAGGTGAAGGCGAGTTGGAGCTCGCCTTCCACAACCGAGACACCAGCTTCGCTGGTCCTTCCCACTGCCCCTCCTAACCCCGCCTTCGGGAGGGGCCATTTTTTGCCTACGCCCCGGCCGCCAGCCGGCGGTAGAGCTCGCGGTAGATCCGGATCTGCTTCTGCCAGGAGAAGTCGCGGCTCATCCCGTTGCGCATCAGCCGCCGCCAGGCGGCCCGGTCGGGGAAGAGGCCGAGGGCGGCCTCGAGCGCCCAGCGCGCGCCGCTCGGGTCGTAGTGCTCGAAGAGAAAGCCGGTGCCGGCGCCGGTCGAGGGGTCGTACGGCTCCACCGAGTCGGCCAGGCCGCCGGTCTTGCGCACCACGGGGACCGTGCCGTAGCGCAGGCTGTACATCTGGTTCAAACCGCAGGGCTCGTAGGCCGAGGGCATGAGGAAGATGTCGCTGCCGGCCTCGATCCAGTGGGCCAGCTTCTCGCTGAAGCCGTTGTAGAAGCAGACCTTGTCGCGGAACCGCTGCTGGAGCGCGGTGAAGAAGCCCTCGTACCGGGAGGCGCCCGAGCCCAGCACCACCACCCGCATGTCGCGCGCCGCCACCAGCTCGGGGAGGGGGCCGAAGAGCAGGTCGAAGCCCTTCTGCGGCACCAGCCGCGACACGATGCCGACCACCGGCGCCTGCGGGTCGTAGGGCAGCCCCAGCTCTTCGAGCAGCGCCCTCTTGTTGCGCTCCTTGCCGGTGAGATCGTCGGCGGAGTAGCGGAAGGGGATCAGCTCGTCCACCTCCGGGCTCCAGACCCCGTAGTCGACGCCGTTCAGGATCCCCACCAGCCGCTCGCTCCGGGCCCGCAGCCAGGGGTCGAGACCGCGGCCGTACTCGGGGGTGCGGATCTCCTGGGCGTGGGTGGGGCTCACCGTGGAGAGGCCGTCGGCGTGCACGACCCCCGTCTTGAGGAAGTTGATCCGTCCCTCCGCCAGGTCGCCGCCGTCGAACCGATCCGCCTCGCCGCCCAGACCCAGCCGGCCCAAGAGCTCGGCGCCGAAGATCCCCTGGTAGGCGACGTTGTGCAGGGTGAGCAGGGTGCGGGTCCGGGCGAAGAGACCGTCCCAGCCGTAGACCGTGCGCAGATAGACCGGCGCCAGGGCGGTGTGCCAGTCGTTGGCGTGGAAGATCTGCGGCGGCCAGCCCATCCGCTGGCACGACTCGAGCGCCGCCCGGGTGAGCACCGCGAAGCGCACCGCCTCCTCGGCACCGGAGCCGTAGATCTCCGGCCCGCCGTAGAGCGCCGGGCAGTGGACGAGGTAGATCCAGAGCGAGGTGCCGGGCAGCCTGGCGGTGGCGACGTCGAAGCGCAGGGAGACGCCCCCCATGTCGATGGAGATCCCCTGCAGGAACTCGACGGGATGGGCACCCAGCTTGGCGGCGTCGATCCGCGAGTAGAGCGGCAGGAAGACGCGCACGTCGTCGCCGGCCTCGTGCAGCCACCGGGCCAGCGCGGCGCACACGTCGCCCAGGCCGCCGGTCTTGGCGAGGGGGGCCAGCTCGGCGGTGGCCAGACAGATCCTCAAGAGCCGTCGCGCCCCTCGCGCCGCCCCTCGAGAGCCGGCGCCTGCTCGATCCGGCGATCCTGGATCGGCCGCTCCCGCGCAAGCCCCCCCCGGCCGGCGACGGCGGCGCGGGCGAGCCGGTTGCGACCCGCCCCCTTGGCGGCGTCGAGGGCCAGGCTCGCCGCCTCGAGGATCTGCGAGCTCGAGAGGCCGTGCTCGGGGAAGGCGGCGACCCCGCCGCTGACCGTTATGCCGCCGAGGGGCTGCCCGTCGGCGTGCGCGAAGGGATGCCGCTCGATCCGCCGGCGGATCATCTCCGCCGCCGCCGCCCCCTGGTCGAGATCGCGTCCCGGCAGGATCAGCAGGAACTCCTCGCCGCCGTAGCGGCCGAAGAGATCCTCCGAGCGCACCTCCTCCTCCACCGCCCGCGCCAGCTCTCGAAGCAGCGCATCGCCGGCGAGATGTCCGTTGCGCTCGTTGTAGCTCTTGAAGTGGTCGATGTCGAAGAGGAAGATCGCCAGATCCGCCCCCTGCCGCTCGGCTTGGTAGATCAGCTCGCTCAGCCGGTAGTTGAGCACCCCCTTGTTGAGGATGCCGGTGAGGGCGTCCAGGTCGGCCACCGAGCGGACCCGCGACAGCTCGGCTCGGTGGCTCAGCGCCAGCGCCCCGAGCTGGGCCACCACCCGCAGCGCCAGCTTGTCGTCGGCCCGGCGCTCGAGGGGGCGGGCGACCGCCAGCACCCCCATCACCTCGCCGTCGAGCAGGATCGGGGCGGCGAGGTCGGCCCGGAAGCGCCCCGGTCCGGCCTCGGGCCGCGCCCCGGCGGCGCGGTCGAGGTCGTCGCGGTCCATGACCTGGCAGCGTGCCGCGACCACCCCCAGCTCGCCCTCTCCGATCAGGATCACCGAGCCCACCTCGGCCGCCGAGCCCTCCACGGCCGCGGCCACGACGAGCTGGCGGTCGCGGTCGGGCTCCACCGACGAGGCCTTGCGACGCAGCAGCACCACCCCGTCCTCCGCCTGGAAGAGCTGGCGAGCGATCTCCAGCATCGCGCCCGGGACCTTGCGCACCGACTCCTCGCCGTACAGACGGCCCGCGTACTGCGGCAGGCTGGCCAGGAGACGGGTCAGAAGCTCCTGGTTGCGCTGCAGGCGCTGGAGCTCTCGCGTCGGCCCGATGCCCCGGGAGCCGCGCGCCTCGAGTTCCGCCACCCGCCGCCGCAGGGCGAGCAGCCGCACCGCCAGGACCACGGCAACGGCCCCCAGCACCACCACCGCCGCTGTCAGCCAGAGTGTCATGTCCGTCTCGTCCCGCCGCGCCCGAGCGCGCCCCTTCCGGACCGACCCGGTCGAGCGGCCGGCCCGATTCTAGTCGCTTCGAAAGGGGCCACGCCGGCGCCTACGGCAGGCCGGCCGCCGAGGTCATCCGGCGGCTCCGCCGGGCCGGCCTGCTCTGAGGGGCCGCTACCCCGCGAACGACCCCAGCACCTCCAGGCAGTAGTCGACGTCGGCCGGGGTGTGGTCGGCGGCCACCTGGAAGCGGATCTCCTCGTCGCCCTTGGGCACGACCGGGAAGTTCAGGCCCGTGGCCAGGATGCCGTGGTCGAAGAGGTGCCGCACCAGGGCGGTGGTCCGGGTGGTGTCGCGGACCATCAGAGGCACCACCGGGTGCTCGCCGGGCAGGGTCTCGAAGCCCCGCTCCACCAGGCCGCGCTCGAGGCGGCGGGTCATG
>JAWWBN010000075.1:0-14892 GCA_033720955.1 Thermoanaerobaculia bacterium
GAGATGTCCTACATCGGCGGATGAGCGCGCGGACGCTGGTCCGGTGCTTGCAAGTCCGACCGACCCCGACGGCGACTCCCAGGAGATCCTTTCAATGCGACGAACGACGAGAACCACCATCGGCGCCCTGACCGCGGGTCTGCTCGCCGCCCTGGCCCTGGCCCCGGGCGCTACGGCGGCGACCACCTCGCGCGACTGGTGCGGCACCTATGAGAACGGGGTCATCGAGAGCCTCGCCATCCACTACGAGAACCAGCGCCGGCTCGAGCGTCGGCGCGACGGGCTGCCGGAGGCCTTCCGGGCCGCCTCCGCAACCTCCCGGCCCAAGGTCGTAGCGGACGGCGACCTGGCGCTCATGGAGGACGACGGCTCCCTGATCATCACCGAGAAGCTCTTCGATCTCGACAACAGGGGGCTGCGTCTGAAGTCGAAGAAGAAGACCCCCGACGTCTACAAGATCGGCGGGCTGGGAGCCCGGCTCGGCACCAACCTGGGCGAGCTGCTGCCGTTGGACGACGACGACTCCATCCTGGTGGCTCTGCCCTTCCCCTTCACCTTCTACGGCGTCGAGTACGACTCCATGTGGGTCAACTCCGACGGCAACATCACCTTCGACCGGCCCGACAGGTCGAGCTTCGCGCGCGACCTGGCGCGGGTGCTCAACGGGCCGCCGCGCATCGCCCCCTTCTTCGAGGACTACAACCCCGCCGCCTTTCGGGCCGCAGAGGGAGCGACCGCGGCCGCCGCCGACGCCCCCGGGGTCTACGTGCGGTTCCCCAGCAACAAGAAGGCGATCGTGACCTGGTACCGGGTGCCCCGCTTCGGCCAGGAGAACGAGAACACCTTCCAGGTCGAGATCTCCAAGAACCGCCAGATCAAGTTCCGCTATGGCCGGGTGGACGGGACCGTGGGCATCGTGGGCATCGCCCCGGGGGGTGGCTCGCCCCTGGCGACGGTGGACTTCAGCGAGGACCGGGGCGACCAGTACGACTCGGCGATCGCCGAGCGCTTCGCCGACTCGGTCTCGGTGGACGAGCCCGCGGTGGCGAAGGCCTTCTACTCGGTCTTCGAGGACGACTACAGCCACCTGGTGGTCTTCACCGACTTTCCGATCATCCTGGGCTCCCTGGGCACCATTGCCTTCGAGCGCAACATCTCCAACGCGATCGACGGGATCGGCCTCTCCCGCTTCGACGCCGGTCCGATCTACGGCAGCAAGCGGCCGCTGGAGAGCTTCGTGATGATGGGGCAGCTCGGCAAGTACGAGCGCAACGTCTTCCAGAAGCAGTTCCTGAGCGACCTCTTCGCGCCGATCCACATCCTGCTCCACGAGGTCGGCCACCGCTGGCTCTTCTTCGCCTCCATCCGCCAGGGCGGGCTCGTGCCCGACCAGCTCCGCGGCCGCGGCGACGCCCACTGGAGCTTCTACACCCACTCCGTGGGCTCGCTCCTGGAGGGCAGCTTCATCGAGCCCGACGACGACGGGCCCAACTTCCGCACCACGGACGCGCCGCGGATCTTCAGCCCCTTCGACCTCTACCTGATGGGCGCGCTCTCCGCCGACGAGGTCCCGGCGACCTTCACGGTGACCGGCTCCGACACCGACAAGGACAGCCGCGCGCCGGAGCCCGGCCAGGTGCTGGTCGGCACCGCGGTGGACGTACCGATCGACTCTCTCGTCCGTGCCGAGGGGCCGCGCAAGCCCGACGCCGACGACGCGCCGAGGACCATCAAGATGGCCATCATCCTGCTGAGCCGCGAGGGGGAGACCCCGTCGTCCCAGTCGCTGGCGCACCTGGAGGACTTCCGGGTGGAGCTCGAGCGTGAGTTCCGCCGGCTGACCGACCGGCGGCTGCGGGTCGACACCACCCTGGTGCCGAGGAGCGCGCCCTAGGGCCGCGGCGGCAGGCGGGCCGCTGCGGGCCGGTGCGCGCTACTGGCCCTTGATGTAGGACTCGAGCTGCCGGTTGACGAACTCGAGGTCGTCGATCTTCCCCTTTACCGCGTCGCCGATCGAGACGACTCCCAGCAGGCGGTCGCCGTCGAGCACCGGCAGGTGCCGGAAGCGACGCGCGGTCATGATGGCCAGGCACTCGTCGATCGTCTCGTCGGGGCCCACGCAGACCGGGTCGGGACTCATGATCTGCTCGACCGGGGTGTCGCGGGAGGAGCGCTCCATCAGAACCACCTTGCGGGCGTAGTCGCGCTCCGAGAGGATCCCCACTACCCGGCCCTCCTCGAGCACGAGGACGGCGCCGATCCCCTTGTCGGCCATGAGCTGCAGCGCCTCGTAGACGGTCGCCCGGGGCCCGATCGACCAGACGTCGGAGCCCTTCTGCTCCAGCAGGTCGCGAACGGTTTTCATCTTCGAGCCTCCCTTCCGCGGTTGGAGCGCGATCTTAGCGCGTCGCCAGCGGGGGCGGAACCGGGCTTCGCGGTGGGGTCGTGCTACCATCCGCCGCCAGCTACGGACCGCCCGGGGAAGGAGAGACGATGCTCGATTCGATCGAACAGCTTGCCGACAGCGCTTCGCGCGCGGTCACCGATCTGCTCGGGCCGATCGCCAACTTTCTCGAGGGGTACGTCTGGAACTGGCCGCCGCAGGCGCCCCTCCTGGCCATCGTCCTGCTGGGCACCGGCCTCTTCGTCACCCTGAGGCTGGGGTTCATCCAGGTGCGGGGCTTCCGCCACGCCCTGGACATCACCCGCGGCAAGTACGACGACCCGGAGGACGAGGGAGACCTCAAGCACTACCAGGCCCTGACCACCGCCCTCTCGGCCACGGTGGGCATCGGCAACATCGCCGGGGTGGCCATCGCCATCCGCATGGGGGGCCCCGGAGCGCTCTTCTGGATGTGGGTCACCGCCTTCTTCGGCATGGCCCTCAAGTTCGCCGAGTGCACCCTGGCGCTGCGCTTTCGCAAGGTGCACCCCGACGGCTCGGTCTCCGGCGGCCCCATGTACTACATCGAGCAGGGGCTGGGCCGGAAGTGGAAGCCGATGGCGGTGGCCTTCGCCGTCTTCGCGGTGATCTGCTCGTTCGGCACCGGCAACATGAACCAGTCCAACACCATGGCCGACGCCATGCAGTCGGACTTCGGGATCCCGCCCATCTGGACGGCGCTGGTGGCGGCCGCCATCGTGGGCGCGGTGATCATCGGCGGCATCCGGCGCATCGGCAAGGTGACGGCGGTGCTGGCCCCCTTTATGGCGATCCTCTACGTGGGCGGAGCCCTCATCGTGATGGCCCTCCACCTGTCCGATGTCCCGGCGGCCTTCGCCCTGATCGTCCGCGAGGCGTTCGCGCCCAGCGCCGTGGTGGGCGGTGGCGCCGGCTCCCTGCTGGTGACCCTGATGTGGGGGATCCGCCGCGGACTCTTCAGCAACGAGGCGGGGCAGGGCAGCGCGCCCATCGCCCACGCCGCGGCCAAGACCGACGAGCCGGTGCGCGAGGGGCTCGTCGCCTCGCTCGGGCCCTTCATCGACACCCTGGTCATCTGCTCGATGACCGGGCTGGTGATCCTGCTCAGCGGCGCCTGGCGCGACAAGGTGGACAGCCGCATGACCCTGACCGAGGTGACCGCGGCGGCGCCCGAGGGCACGACCCTGACGGTCCGGGACGGAGCCGTCGGCGTGGACCTCCTGGTTCTCGGCGCCCCCGTCGAGCGGGCGAGGCTGCTGGACCCGGACGGGCTGCCGTGGAGCGGGGCGCTGGAGATCGGCTCGGGCGGCGCCGTTGCCGCGGTGGCCCCGGGCGAAGCGCCGCCCGAGACCACCGGCGGCGCTCTGCTGACCGGGGCGCCGCTCACCGCGCACGGCTTCCGCAAAGGCCTGCCGGGCCAGAGCGGCGATCTGATCGTCACCCTGGCAGTGCTGCTGTTCGCCATCTCGACGGCCATCTCCTGGTCGTACTACGGGGATCGCGCCACCGAGTACCTCGTGGGGTCGCGGTGGATCGGCGCCTACCGGTGGGTCTACGTCTTCTTCTTCTTCCTGGGGGCCATCCTGCCGCTCCAGGCGGTCTGGACCTTCGGCGACGTGGCTCTCGGGCTGATGTCCTTCCCCAACCTGCTGGCGCTGGTGCTCCTCTCCGGCGCCACGGTGGCGGCCAAGCGGGACTACTTCTCGCGTGAGCAGCTCCCCTACGCGGAGCGCAAGAAGCGAGAAGAGGCCGGCCTCTAGACGCGGGCGTCAGCGCGGCAGGAGAACCGAGAAGGCGGTGGGGTCGTCGTCGGTCTTGGTGCCGAGCGACTCGCCGCAGACCCGGCACTGGTAGTCGTACTTGCTCCCCTGGGGAAGGACGATCAGGAGCCGCTGGCGGACCGGGCGGGCCTGGCGGCAGCGAGGGCAGAACAGCTCGCTGACCTCGAGCTCCTCGTAGCTCGGACGCTCCTGCATGGCGCGATTCTACCGCCGGCCACACGGCGCTCGTATACTGCGCCGCGTGACGGTCGATGCGCGGCGCCTGCCGCTCCTCCTGCTGGTGACGCTGGCCCTCTGGGTGGAGGCGCCGCTGGTCGCCGAGCCGCCTCCGGAGCCGCCGGTGCCGCCCGCCGGCTCGGAGCCGGCCGAGGAGCCACCCGCCGAGGAGCCACCCGCCGAGGAGGAGGCGGATGCCAGCCAGCCCAAGCTGCCCAAGCGGCTCCCCGAGATCGTCCCGGAGGAAGAGCTGCAGCTAGTCGACGTCGTCTTCCGCGCCGACGCCGAGGCGCTCCTCTGGGTGGACGGCGAGGAGCTGGGCCCCCTGGTGGCCGGCGAGCCGACGGTCTTTCCGCTGCGCGTCGGCCAGCACCGGGTCCGCGCCGTCAGCGCCCGCTTCCCGGAGGCCGAGTTCACGCGCACCGTGCGGGTCCGCGACGGCTCCGACGGGGAGGTGAGCGTCAAGTTGGAGCGTCCGATCCGCGATCTCCAGCGGCGCCAGAGACGCGAGCGGATCCTGCGTCGCGACGAGGGTCCGCGGCCATTGATGTGGTCGCGCCGCGACAACGGCGCCGACGTGCGCTGGGCCCAGGCCGAGCGCTACTGCTCCGACCTCTCGCTGGGGGGCTACGAGGACTGGCGGCTGCCGACCGTCGAGGAGCTGAAGTCGATTCAGGCCCTCTGGTCGGTCGCCCCGTTGAAGATCATCGGCGCCTTCACGCTGACCGGCTGCTGCCCCTGGAGCGCCGAGCGGGAGGGGGAGAAGGCGTGGAACTTCAACTTCCGCTACCGCCGTCCCTTCCTGGGCAGCGCCGCCTACTCGCTGGACCTGCGCGCCCTCTGTGTGCGCGACTGGGACCCCGAGGCCGAGATGGCGGACGAGGCGGCGGGGGAGGGCGAGCGGGGGGCAGGAGAGGCGGAGGGAGGGTGAGGTGCGCGGCGCTGCTAGAATACCGCCCGGACCTGCCCGACCACCCCTTTTCCGGGCTCTTCCCATGATGCACCGCCGCTTCCTCCTCGGACCCCTCTGTCTCGGTCTGGCCCTGACGGCTCTCCTCGCGGCGCCGGCGGCGGCGCTTGATCTCAAGCCCTCGGTCGTCCAGGAGCGCTATCGCCGCGTTCTCGCCACCCTCTCTTCGGGGACCCAGAGCGAGGCGATGGAGCAGCTCTTCGCCCTGGAGACCGACGCGGTGCCCGACACCGCCGGCTCCATTCAGCTCGAGCGGTTCTGGCGGCTCAAGCTGCGGGTCATCCGCGACCTGCTGCAGAACGGCAAGCTGGACCAGCTCGTGCCGATCGTGGTGCTCCATCACGACGCCTTCCAGATGTACCGCGAGCGCAAGAAGCCGCTGCTGGCGGCCCACAGCCGGACGATGGCCACCGAGCTGGCCAACATCCTGGCCGACCGGGCCGACGGGAACCCGCAGGTCCGGGTCTTCTCCGGGTGGGTGCTGACCAGCTTCGGCAGCTATCTGCAGGAGTCGAGCGCCGTCAGCGGCAGCGCGGCGCTCTTCGATCGCGCCCTCGCGGTGTCGCCCGGCAACCGCTCGGCCCTGCTCGGGCTGGCGGCGGCGCACGAGAAGTACGGCGAGTACGAGCTGGCGGTCCCCATCCTGGAGCGGGCCGTGAAGGCAGACGCGGGCGACTTCCACGCCCGGCTGCGGCTGGCGCTCTGCCTGCTCCGCTCGGGAGAGACAGAGGCCGCGGTGCGACATCTCACGCGGCTCCAGATCGAGGGCACCACCGAGTGGATCCGCTCGCTCGCCTACCAGGAGCACGCCAAGCTGCTCGAAGCCGACGGCGAGATCGCGGCCGCCGAGACGCTGCTGCGGGAGGCGGTCGAGGCCCTGCCCGAGGAGCAGGAGCCCCGCATCCAGCTCGCCGCCCTGCTCGACACCCGAGGTAGGCCCAAGGAGGCGGTCGCGGTGCTCGCCGGGCTGCGCCCCGCGCCGGAGGGGCGCCGCTCCCCCCGCTTTCTCTACGACCAGTGGCCGCGCGAGGGCGTCGAGGAGGGCCGTGCCAAGCTGCGGGCGATGATGCAGGAGCGTCTCGACCTGCTGGCGGCGGCGCTGCGCTCGCTGCCCGCCGAGGGGGTGGGACCGTGAGGCGGCTGCTGCCCCTGCTGGCGGCGGTCTCTCTGCTGGGCGCCACGGACCCGCCCTTCGGCGTGTGGATCGACCGCCCGCTGAACGGCGCCGCGGCCTTCGGCCCCACCGAGATCGTCCTCGCGGTCGAGTCGTCGGAGAGCACGGCGGTGGAGGTGTTCGTGGACGGCCGCTCCGTCGGGACGCTGTACAAGCCGCCCTATCGGCTCAAGGTGGACCTGGGCTACGAGAACCTCGCCCACGAGATCCGGGCCGAGGCGCGGAGCCGCTCCGGCCGCACCGCCTCGGCGGTGGTGACCACCGCGCCGATCCAGATCGACGAGGAGATCGAGCTGCCGCTGCAGCAGCTCTACGTGACCGTCAGCTCGGGCGGCCGCAGTGTGCAAGGCCTCACCCGCGGCGACTTCCGGGTCTTCGATAGCGGCGACCTGCAGGAGATCGTGACCTTCGAAGGGGGCGACGCCCCCCTCACCGCCGTGCTCCTGCTCGACTGCAGCCTCAGCATGGCCGGCGCTCGACTGCAGGCGGCCCTCCGCGGCGCCGACCTCTTCCTGGAGCACATGGCGCCGCTGGACGAAGCGGCGGTCCTCCTCTTCTCCGACCGTCTGCTCCTCCAGACCCCCTTCACCACGCAGCCGGCCCAGTTGAGCCCGTCGCTCCGCGAGGTCGAGCCGGTGGGTGGGACGGCGCTGAACGACCACCTCTTCCTGGCCCTCAAGCGGCTCGACGCCCGACAGGGGCGGCGGGTGGTGGTGGCCTTCACCGACGGCAGCGACGTCCACAGCGTGCTGCGCATGTGGGACGTGATGAGGAAGGCCCAGATCAGCCAGGCCATGGTCTACTGGATCTACCTCCAGGACAGCGGCGACGGCCAGCCCAGGTACACCACCGCCTGGCGCGACGTCCCCACCAACCGCCAGGAGTACGAGCTGCTGCACCGCCTGATCGAGGAGACCGGGGGGCGGATCCGCCCGGTCGCCGCCCTCGACGACCTGGACGACGCCTTCATCGAGATCCTCTCCGAGCTGCGCGACCAGTACGTGCTGGGGTACTACCCGACCTCCGACCGCGACGACGGGAGCTGGCACGAGGTCAGGGTGAGGGTCAGCGGCGGCGGCGCCGTCCGCACCCGGGAGGGGTATCTCGACTACTGAGGTGGCCGCCCGGTGGGCTCACTCCGCCGCGCCGGCCGCCGTCGTCTCGACGTAGCGCGCGACCTGCTCGGCGAGGACGGGCAGCGGCACCGAGCCCTGAAGCAGGACGGCGTCGTGGAACTCGCGCACGTCGAAGCGCGGTCCGAGCCGCTCCTCGGCCTCCCGCCGCAGCCTGCGGATCTCCAGCTCGCCGATCTTGTAGGCCAGGGCCTGCCCCGGCCACGAGATGTAGCGGTCGGTCTCGGTGGTGACCTCGTGCAGCGAGAGGGCGGTGTTGCCGGCCAGGAAGTCCATCGCCCGCTGCCGGCTCCAGCCGAACTGGTGCAGTCCCGTGTCCACGACGAGACGGCAGGCGCGCCACATCTCGTAGGTCAGGCGGCCGAAGTCGCTGTAGGGGTCGGTGTAGAAGCCCGCCTCGAGGCCGAGCCACTCCGCGTAGAGGCCCCAGCCCTCGCCGAAGGCCGAGATGTAGCTGTGACGGCGGAACTCCGGCAGATCGTCGAGCTCGCGCGAGAGGGCGATCTGCAGGTGGTGACCGGGGACCGCCTCGTGCAGCGACAGCGCCTCCAGGGTATAGAGGGGGCGGCTGTCCAGCTTGTAGGTGTTGACCCAGTAGGTGCCGGCCTTGCGGCTGTCGAGCGGGGCGCCGACGTAGCGGCCGCCGGTGTACTTGGGGGCGATCTCGTCGGGCACCGGCTCCACGCCGTAGGGCTGTCGGGGCAGGGTGCGGAAGAGGGAGGGCAGCTTGCCGTCCATCCGCTTGGCGATGGTGGAGGCCTGCATCAGCAGCTCTTCCGGCGTCTTGGCGTAGAAGCGCGGATCGGTGCGCAGAAACTCCAGGAAGGCGGCGAAGTCGCCCTCGAAGCCGACCTCCCGCACGATGCCCTCCATCTCGCCGCGGATCCGCGCGACCTCCTCGAGTCCGATGCGGTGGATCTCCTCGGCGGTCAGATCCAGGGTGGTGAAGTACCGGATCCTGTGGGCGTAGTAGGCCTCGCCGTCGGGCAGCTCGGAGGCGCCCAGCGTCTCGCGGGCGCCGGGGAGGTACTCCTCCAGCATGAAGTCGAGAAAGGCGCGGTAGGCGGGGACCACCACCTCCCGGATGGCGCGCTCGCCGGCGGCCGACAGGCGGTCCCGGTCGCTCTCCGGGACTGCGGCGGGGAAGCGCTCGAAGGGACGCCAGAAGACGCTGGCCCGGGGGTCGTCCACGACGTGGGCCCGAATCGTGTGGTCGACCCCTTCGAGGGCCACCCGCGGCAGGGTCATGCCGCGCTCCAGCCCGGCGCGCATGTTGTCGATCTGCTGAGAGGCGTAGACCGGGAAGGCCTCCAGCCGGGCGAGGTAGCCGTCGTAGTCGGCGACGCTCTCGAGCCGGGTCTCGGCGGGGAGCCGCGCGAAGCCGCTGTGCCAGCCGGAGTCGGCGTTCAGGGGGATCTGGTAGGCGCCGAAGCGGAAGTCGGCCAGCCGGCTCTCGAGCTGCCGGCGGAAGATGGCGGCGTTGACCCGGTCGGAGGGCGACAGCTCGGCGGCGGCGAGGGCGTCGAGCTCCGCCAGGAAGACCCGGGTCGCCTCGGCCCGCCGTCTCTGATCCTCGGCCGCCACCGACGGCAGCCGGTCGTCCCATTCGTGCCGACCCACTCCGCTGGCCAGCAGCGGGTTCTCCGCCAGCCGCCACTCCCATTCGCGGTCGAAGAGGTCGTGCAGCCGCTCGCTCGGCCCGGGTCCCGCGGTGGCCCCGGCCCAGGCGGCGACCGCGATCGGCAGGGCGACGAGGCAGGCCGCCGCGCGTCTCATCGGCGGAACTCGTTGGCGAAGTCGAGGAAGGCGCTGACGTCGCGGAAGGTCGTCACGGGGCCGATGGACACCCGCACCGCGCCGGTGCCCTTCTCGTCGATGCAGCCGCGGAACTCTTCGTAGGTCATGGTCCGCTCCGGCTGCCGGTCGAAGCATGCGACGATCTCGTCGCGGGAGAGGCCCAGGGCCATCTCGCCCGCGCCGGGGTTGCAGAAGCAGCCGGTGCGCAGGGAGATCTGGCGCTCCGCCGCCCGCCGCTCGACCTCCTGGTGGTCGATGAGCCGGCCCTCCTCGGTGAGGAAGTTCAGCGCCACGGCGCCGCCGCGACGGTCGGTGCCGGCGGGGCCGTAGAGGCTCACCAGCGGCCGCCCGTTGGCGTGCCGCAGGGCGAGGAGCTGGCGCACCAGCCACCCGGTCAGACAGCGCACCCGGGTGTGGATCGTCTCGATGCCGACCGACTCCAGGAAGTCGAGCCCCAGCTCCACCGCCGGGATGTTGGTGTAGTCCAGGGTGCCGTCCTCGAAGGCGGCGGAGCCGGCGGCGAAAGAGTGGGTGTCGGCCTGCACCGAGGCGACCTCGATGGTGCCGCCGGCGAACCACGGGCGGTGGAGCTTCCCGAGAGCCGGCCAGCGGGCGATCAGGGCGCCGACTCCGGTGGGGTAGCCGAACATCTTGTAGAACGAGAGGGCCACGTAGTCGGGGCGGTAGCGGCTCAGGTCGAGCCGGTTGGTGGGGACGAAGGCGGCGGCGTCCAGCAGGACGTCCCAGCCGTGCTTCTGGGCCCGCTCGATCCACTCGAGCGGGTGCTGGACGCCGGAGAAGTTGGACTGGGCCGGGTACGCGAACAGGTTGTTGGATCCCTTGCAGGCGGTGGCCAGGTGCTCGTCCATGTGGGCGTCGTCCACCCGCATCTCCGGCGGGATGACCGGGACGTAGGTCGTCTCGGCGCCGTGGGCGCGGTCGAACTCCCGCAGTCCGTTGACCGAGTTGTGGTTGTCGAAGGTGAGCAGGAAGCGGTCGCCCGGCCGGAAGGGGTACGACTCGCCGACCAGCTTGAGGGCGTTGCTGGCGTTGGCGGTGAAGATGACGGCGTACTCGTCGGGGGAGGCGTTGAAGTAGTCGAGCACCCGCCGCCGGCAGCGCTCGATCAGCTCGGTGGTGGCGAGCGAGGTGGGATTGGCGGAGTGGGGGTTGCCGAAGACGCGGCCCACCAGCAGCTCCATGTGCCGCCGGACCTGCGACTCGGCGTAGAGACCGCCGCCGGTGTAGTCGAGATAGATCTGGCCCAGCCTCTCCAGACGGGCGAAGTCGGTGCGCCGCAGCTCGTCCAGGATCCGCGTCTGGCGGTAGTCGGGGAAGAGGCGCAGGAACTCCGCCTCGGCGACGGGCGCCGGGTGCGCGCCGCTGGGCTCCGTCTCGTGTCGGACCTGGGTGCTCATCTCGCGTCGCTGCGGATCATACCGTCCCGCCGCGGGCCGGGCCGGCGATCACTGCACCACTTCCTCGATGATCCGCCAGCTCCCGTCCACGCGGACTAGCCGGAGACGCTTGGCGACCGTGTCGGACAAGCTCTCGGAGCGGTAGACCTGGGTGAAGGTCGCCTCGGCGCTCTCCCCGTCCAGCAGCCGCACCGCCAGCCCCTCGAGACGCACGTCGAGGAGGCCCGGTGCGGCGAGCCGCTGGCGGCGCTGGGCCTCCCAGGCGCTGCGCGGACCGCCGTCGGCGGGGCGGAAGCCCGGAGCGTAGAAGGCCAGATAGTCGTCGGCGCGTCGCTCGGACCAGGCGGACACCCAGTCCCGCACCGTCGCCGCCACCATCTCCGACGGCGACGGCCCCGGCGCGACCGCCGGCGGCTCGGGCTCGAGCGGCCCGGCGCGAGGTGGCTCGGGGGCGACCGGGTCCTCGGCGGGGGGCTCCCACTGGAGCGGCTCGGACGGCACCAGGAGCCCGCTCCCCTCCTGGGCCCCGTCGGGGGCGCGGGCCGCTCCGGCAGCGCGTTCGCTCAGCCGGTCGCTCTCGCCCGCGGCGACGGCGAGCGCCCGCGCCAGGCCGTCCCGCTCCCTCACCGTCGCCCGCAGGCGGCGGGCCAGCTCGTCGCGCCGGCTCACGGCGTCCTGCAGACGCCGGCGCAGGTCGGCGGTCTCTGCCTCCGCCGCCCGAAGCCGCTCGGCCAGGTCGTCGCGCTCCCGGCGCAGGGCGGCGACCGCCTCCTCCTCGGGGGGCGCCGGCGCCGCGGGGGTCGCGGTCGGGGCGCCCTCCCCGAGAGGCTCCAGAAACCGCTCGGCCACCCAGCCCTGCTGGCCGTCGGGCAGGCGGAGCCGGAGCCAGCCCTGTCGGGAGTCCACCGCCACCACCATCGCCCCGCGGGGCAGGCAGGTGAGGATGGGGGCGTCGAGGCGCGGCTCCCTGCGCAGGTTCAGGCAGGGGTCGCCGGAGACCCGGTAGCGGTCGCTCGGCAGCGAGACCGTGCGGGCGGGGCGGAAGCGGACGACCAGGGCGGCGCCATCGGAGACGACCGAATGGGCGGTGGGGGAGCGGGGCTCGATGGTGAGCCAGGTGGCGGGAGGCGGCTCGGGCCCGGGACTGACCACCCGGACGGCGACCTCACGGATCAGCCCGTCCCGGGTCGCGAGGTCACCGACCGAGCCTCCCGGGAGGGCGTCGAGCAGCTCGAGCACGAGGTTGTCTCCGCGGCCCCGCACGGTGCGCCACTCCAGGGCGCGGTCGGCCTCGATGCGCAGCTCGGCGGCCGAGCCGTCGGAGCCGAGCACCAGCGCCTGGATCTCGGCCGTCCGAGCCGCGGCGGGCGCGGCGGCCAGGGACAGCGCGAGCGCCGTCGCCACGAGGGCGGAAGGCGGGGGTCCGGCGGGCAGCCGGGAGAGGGGTCGTCGGCTCATCGGCTCTCCATCGACAGGTGATTCTAGGTTCTCCCGTCCCCCGGGTCGGCCCGCACCGCCAGCGCCGCCAGCAGATAGCCGTGGCGACGCAGGCGGGGCCAACGCCGGGAGAGGGTGTCGAAGAAGCCCACCGCGACCGCGGTGAGCTTCGCCAGCGGCCGCGCCCAGGTCCAGCAGGCCAGGTCCAGCATCCGCAGCCAGCCGGGCAGAAAGAGGATCCCGTCCACCCACTCGACGGTGAGACCGGCGCGCTCCAGCATGCGCCGCAGGACCCGCCGCGAGTAGCACTTCTCGTCGCCGTAGCCGTAGAGCCCGAGCGAGTGGAGGAGCCACACCAGGAGCGGCCGGGCGAAGGGATCGAAGCGGTTGGGAACGCCGATCACGGCCCGCCCGCCCGGGCGGAGCACCCGGCGGATCTCGGTCAGGGCGTGCTCGGTCTCCTCGAAGTGCTCGACCGTTCCCATGGAGTAGACCGCGTCGAAGATGCCGTCGCGGTACGGCAGGGCGCGCACGTCGGCGACGACCCCGGAGAGACGCCGACCCCGCATGGCGAGCTCGCGCCGCGCGCTGCCGACGATGGGGGGCGAGATGTCGACGCCGTGGCAGGCCGCACCGCGGCCGGCGAGCCACGACAGGATGCGGGTGTTCTTGGCCTCGTCCCAGAGGTCGGTCTTCAGCAGCCGTCGGCCGTCCAGGTCGGGCAGGGCCCGGCCGAGAAGCCACTCCTCGTCCCGCCGGTAGTGGCGGGTCGAGCGGGCTCCGTCGAGATCGGGGAAGTCCCGGCCCACCGCGGCCCAGAAGCGGCGGTAGCCGGCTCCCCTCCGTCGCGCGGCGTCGTCCTCCCGGCTGTCGCTCACTCCGTCCCCGCGACGCCGGCGTGGGAGCCCTCGGGAGCCTCGCGCCGCCGGCCGAAGGCGGCCCAGGCGGCCAGCAGGGGGGCCGCGAGGGCCCAGGCCCGCAGGAGCTGCGCCCCCGGCGCGACGGCCCATCGCTCCCATGCCCCCCCGGCGGCGAGCAGCAGCAGGGGCTGGGAGAGGGCCAGGGCCGCCGCGGCGGTCGCCGCCCGGCTCCAGCGCCCCCCCCCGGCGACCCAGAGGCCGGCGAAGAGGGCCATCTGGTAGGCCGGCGTGAGCAGCAGGGCCCCCTGCGGATCGGGGAGACCGACGCCGAGGGAGGGGGCGCCGAGCGCCGCCGCCGCCGCCGTCACCCCTCGAGTCCAGGCCGGGCCGAGCAGCAGGCCGCCCGCCGCCGCCGCCACCACCGCGAGGAGGGCGCGCCGCGGCCAGCCGGCCCGCCGGCGCCACCAGGCGGCGGCGGCCAGCACCACGACGCCGAGCAGGAGCTGCCGGAAGCCGTGCACGGCGAGGCGGTGCGATCCGACCAGGACCGGGGGCGCCACCAGGACCAGCAGCCGGGCGGCGGCGAGGAGGAAGAAGAGGAGGGGCGTCGCCAGGATCGCCGCGACGCGCCGGCGGGCGGTGCCGGGCAGGGTCAGCGCCGCCGCGAGGTAGACGGGGATCAGCGGCGTCAGGACGCAGTCGGCGGTCACCACGAAGACGCCGTACTCGGTTCGGAAGAGGCCCCCCTGACTCGACGCCGACAGACCCAGGAGGCGCGCGAGGGAGGCGGCGAAGGCCGCCACGGCTCCCGCGGCCGCCTGGACGGCGGGGCTGTCGAGCAGCCACGGCGACAGGACCAGGTAGAGGGCGAGCAGCAGGCCCCCGGCCAGGGCCAGCCGCGTCAGCGGCCGCCTTCCGGGAGCGCGCAGGGGCGCCGCGGAGCCCCGGTCGCCGGCCTCGACGGCCCAGCGCATCCAGAGGAACACGAAAGCCGTCACCGCAGCGATGAGAGCTCCCGGCCACAGGTAGAGGTGCAGCAGCTCGAACAGCGGGCGGTCGCCGGCGGCCCGCCCCAGGGTGCCGATGCGCAGGGTGTTGAGGCCGACGATGAGCGCCATGCCGCCGGCCGCTCCGGCCAGACGGCGCCTCCACGGGGCCGGGAAGGCGAGAACCGCGCCCAGGCAGAGGGCCACCACCTCGGCCGCGGAGCAGGAGAGCCCGACCGCGATCGGGCCGGTGGGATCGCCGAGAAGAGCGCAGGCCAGGCGCTCCTGAGCGGCGGTGAAGGGCAGCAGGAGCCGCCGCTCGACCCAGCCCAGCCGCAGCAGGCCGAAGATCGCCACGCCGAGCAGCACCGCCCGGACGAGGTAGGTGAGGGCCGGGTCGCGCAACGCCGAGCGCAGCCGGAAGGCGAAGCCGCGACGGGGCGGAGCGGCGGGAGCGTCGCGGGTCGTGGTCACCGTCCCGAAGGCTAGGAGAGCCCCGTGACGGAAGTCAAAGCCGGCGCCCGGGGCGGGGATGGGATAATCCCGGGATGCCTCCGCGCGGCGGCCGTACCGCCGTTCTCGCGCTCCTCCTGCTCGGCGGCTGCGTCAGCCGCGGGGGCGAGCCCCCGGCCGAACCCGCGGTCCTTTCGACGCGCCCGCACCCCTCGCCGGCGGCCGGCGGCCGGGGCCCGGTGGGA
>JAWWBN010000076.1:0-14812 GCA_033720955.1 Thermoanaerobaculia bacterium
CTTCCTGCTGGTGACCCAGAACATCGACACGCTGCACGAGCAGGCGGGATCGCGGCGGGTGGCCAAGGTGCACGGCAGCTCCGACCGGCTGCGCTGCACCGCTCCCCCCTGTCGGCTGGCCGCGCCGGCCGGCTCGTTGCCGCGCGCCCCCGAGATCTTCGAGCGCTTCCTCGCCGAGCCCCGCCGGCGGCACCTGCCCCTCTGTCCAGAGTGCGGCTGCGCGCTGCGTGCCCACGTCCTCTTGTTCGACGAGCACTACCAGGAGCACCTCGACTACCGCTTCGACGAGACGGTCGAGGCGCTCTCCCGGGCGGATCTGCTGGTCTTCGTGGGCACCTCGTTCTCCGTCGGCATCACCGACCTGGCCCTCCGGCTCGCCCTGGGCCGCCGGGTGCCCGTCTACTCCATCGACCCGGGAGCGGCGGGGCCGCCCGTGGCCGGGGTGATCTCGATCCCCCGGCCGGCGGAGGAGGCGCTGCCCGAGGTCGTGGGGCAGCTCGCAGGCGGCCGGGAGGAGACGGCCTGAGCGACCCCGCCGGCGCCCTCGACCGGCTGGAGGGCAGCCCTCTCGGCGAGAGCCGCTACGGCCGCCTGCTACGACAGGCCCTGGCCCCCGGTCTGCCGCCCCCCGAAAGCAGGGTCTTCGTCAACCGCACGCTGCGTCTCGAGACCATCCGCCACGTCGGCTTCGACCTCGACTGGACTCTCGCCGACTACAACCGGCCGCGGCTGGACCGGCTGACCTTCGAGCTGACCGTCGAGCGCCTCATCGAGTCGGGGCACCAGCCCGAGGCCATCCGCGACCTCGAGCTCAAGCCCGACTTCCCCCGCCGCGGCCTGCTGATCGACCGCCAGGAGGGGCTGGTGCTGCGGATGAACCGCCACCGGTTCGTGGGCCGCGCCTACCTCGGGCACCGCCGCCTGGAGCCGAGGGAGCTCGTCCCCCTGTACCGCCAGGAGCCCATCGACCCGGCCGACCCGCGCTTCTACCACGTGGACTCCCTCTTCGAGCTGCCCGAGACCAGCCTCTACAGCGGTCTGGTGGAGCTCGCCCGGCGGGCTCCCGGAGGCCCGTCCAAGAGCTACGCCCAGCTCTTTCACGAGCTCCGCGACGCCATCGACTGGGTTCACCGCGAGGGACGCATGAAGCGGGCGGTGCTCGCGAGCCCCGAGCGCTTCCTCGCCCGCGACCCCGAGCTGGCCCTGGCCCTGGAGCGCTTCGCCCTGGGGGGCCGGCGGCTGATCCTGATCACCAACTCGCCCTGGGACTACACCGAAGGGGTCTGCTCCTACCTGTTCGACGGCCTGCTGCCGGGGCTCGATTCCTGGCGCGAGCTCTTCGACCTGGTGGTGGTGGACGCGGCCAAGCCGGGGTTCTTCCGCGACGGGCGCCCCTTCGTCGAGCTCGACGCCGCCGGCCAGCCGACGGGGGAGTACCGCCGCCCCGAGTGGGGCGGCGCGTACTCGGGCGGCTCCCTGACCGGTCTCATGGAGCTGCTGGCCTGCCCCGGCGAGCAGGTGCTCTACATCGGCGACCACATCTACGGCGACATCGTGACCTCCAAGCGCCGCTCCACCTGGCGCACCGCCCTCATCGTGGCCGAGCTGGAGGACGAGATCCGGCTTCTCGCCGAGACGCGGCCCGAGCTCGACAAGCTGTCGCGCCTGCGTCACCGGCTGTCGGTCTCGGGCGCCGAGATGGACCTCCTCGCCGACGCGGTGACCGTGCTGCGACGGATGGAGCGGGCGGGCGAGGAGATCGCCGCCGAGCTCGAGCGCGAGATCCGAGAGCGCCACACGCGCCGGCGGCGCCGCCATCAGGAGCTCCTGCAGGAGACGCGGACCCTGGCCGAGGCCACCGAGAAGCGGTTCAACCCCTGGTGGGGCTCCTTCTTCAAGCAGGGGGAGAGCAAGACCCTCTTCACCGCCCAGCTCGAGCGCTTCGCCTGCCTCTACACTTCGCACGTCAGGAACTTCGCCCGCTACGGCTCGAACCACTACTTTCGGGTCCTCGAGGACCCGGCCCAGCACGACGAGGAGACCTGAACGCCCGTGAGCGACCTTCGAGGAAAGAGACTCTTCATCACCGGCGCCAGCCGCGGCATCGGCCGCGCCATCGCCCTGGCGGCGGCCCGTCAGGGGGCGAGCGTGGCCATCGTCGCCAAGACCGCCGAGCCGCACCCCAAGCTGCCCGGGACCATCCACACGGTCGCCGAGGAGGTGGACGCCGCCGGGGGCCGGGGCCTCGCCGTGCAGGCCGACATCCGCTACGAGGAGCAGGTGCACGTCGCCATGGAGACCGTGGTGGCCGAGCTCGGCGGTCTGGACGCGCTGGTCAACAACGCCAGCGCCATCTGGCTCGCTCCGACCACCGAGACGCCCATGAAGCGCTTCGACCTGATGTGGGGGGTCAACGCCCGCGGCACGTACCTCTGCAGCCGCACGGCCATCCCCCATCTCCGGCGCGGCGACAACCCCCACATTCTGAATCTGTCGCCGCCGCTCGATCTGGACCCGCGCTGGTTCCGCAACCACACCGCCTACACCATCTCGAAGTACGGGATGAGCATGTGCGCGATGGGGATGGCGGCCGAGCTGGCCGGCGACGGCATCGCGGTCAACGCGCTCTGGCCGCGGACCGTCATCCGCACCGCGGCGCTGGCCATGCTGCCCCCCGGCTACGTCGAGCCCGAGGCCTGCCGCGAGCCGGAGATCGTGGCCGACGCCGCGGTGGCGATCCTGGCCCGCCCCAGCCGCGAGTGCACCGGGAACTTCTTCATCGACGACGAGGTGCTCGCCGAGGAGGGGGTCACCGACTTCGACCGCTACGCGGTGGACCCCAGCCAGGAGCTGCTGATCGACCTCTTCCTCGATCCGTCGTCGGACTAGCCCTTCGGGTCGCCGTCCCCGGTCAGGGACGGACGGCCGCCTCGCGGCGGGCGTCGAGCCCGAAGAGGGCGAGGGTGGTGCGGTCCTTGACCAGCAGGTGGCCGGCCCAGACCGCCGGGTGGGCCCAGAGCTCGGCGTCGGTGAGCCGGTAGGTCCGGGCCGGCCGATAGTCGGCGGCCCGGGCGTCGAGGATCTCGAGCTGGCCGTCCTGGCGGAAGGTCAGCACCCAGGGGGACGCGGCGACCAGCACCGCCTGCTCGTCGCCCTGGCGTGGCGGCCCCAGCCAGACGGTGACGCCGCCCGTCGCGTCGACGGCGTAGAGCTGGCCGCCGTTGCGGTGGGAGTGGCCGAAGAGCCGCCCGCCGACGAGCACCGGGGAGGCGTGCTGCACGGCGATCTCGTCGTTCTCCCAGGCCACCTCGACGCTCCAGCTTCCGGCGCCGCGGCTCACCCGGTAGGCGCGCAGCGGGGTCTGCCAGGCGGCGACGACGACGGCGTCGCCGTGGACCACGGGGGTCACCACCGTGTTGTCGTACGGGACGTCGTAGGCCACCTCCCACAGCAGGTGGCCGCGGCGGGCGTCGAGCCCCACCAGCCGGCGCTGGGTGAAGCCCACGAGCTGCTCGACGCCGCCCAGAGAGGTCGGCAGGAAGGAGCCGTAGGCGGCGCCGTCGCCGTCGATCCGCCAGCGCTCCTCGCCGCTCAGCGGGTCGAGACCGAACAGCGCTCCGTCGCCGGGATTGCCGGCGTGGACGACCAGGACGCCGTCGGCGATCACCGGTGACTGCGAGTTGCCGTAGGTGGGGTGGGGGTGCTCGAACTCGTCGCCGAAGTCGCGGCTCCAGAGGCGGCTGCCGTCGGCGGCGGACCAGGCATTCAGACGCTGGCGGATGTTGTAGGTGTAGAGCACGCCGCCGTGGAGCAGCGGGGTGGAGAACGGCCCCGCCCCGTGCTCGGCGGCGTGGTGGGAGGGGCGGTACGGCGCCGGGTCCTCCGCACGCCAGACGAGCCCGCCGTCCTCGAGCCGGCGCGCCTCGACGCGGTCGGCCTCGCCGTCGCGCACGAAGAGGTAGATCGTGCCCCCATCGACGAGCGGCGAGGCGTGGCCGCGACCGACCTCGACCCGCCAGCGCCGCTCGAGCTCGGCGGGCCAGGCGTCGGGCGCCGCGAGCCCGGGGGCGTGTCCGTCGCGCTCCGGCCCCCGCCACTGGGTCCACTGGGCGGCGGCCGGCGGCAGGGTCAGTCCCAGCAGGACGACGCAGACGGCCAGCGCCCGGGTCGAGCCCCCGGACAGGGGCGGCTCCCCTCCCGCTGGCCGTTCTCTCCGCTGCGACACCACCTCACCTAGGTACGGGATCGCGGGCGGCGGGTTCTGCGGCGGCGGTCCACGCCGGAGCGGGGCGACCTCTTCACAGGAGGTCCGAGAGATCGGCGCCGGGAGGGCGCTCCTCGGGGTCGGTGCCGCGGCGGAAGATCCGCGCCCCGTTCCTCCCGCCGAGACCGGCGGAGCGCCCCTCCACCCGGATCCACCCTCCCTCGCGCAGTCCCACCACCGCGCGCTCGTTCTCCTCCAGGTACTCCATCAGCCGCTGCTCGCGGGTCTCCCCCATGTGTCGTGACCCGGGGTCGGGATCGAGGTAGTGGGGGTTGATCTGGAAGGGCACGGCGCCCAGGGCGTCGAAGGAGCCGGGCTCCACGATGGGCATGTCGTTGGTGGTGCGGATGGTCGGGCAGGCCAGGTTCGAGCCGGCGCTGGCGCCGAAGTAGACGAGCTCGCCGGAGAAGACCCGCCTGCGCATCTCCTCCAGGAAGCCGCTGCGCCGCACCGTCGCGAGAAGCCGGAAGGTGTTGCCACCACCCACGAAGACCGCCCGCGCCCGCCGGAGGAGCGCCCCTCCCTCCTCGTCCTCCACGAGCTGGTCCACGACGCGTCCGGAGGGGGCGAAGCGGTCGCGCACGGCGCGCCAGTAGCCCTCGCGGTCGGCGAGGGCGAAGGGCACGAAGAGGAACCGGTCGATCTCGCCCAGGAAGTCCTCGATCTCGGCGAAGCAGTGGTCGAGGTAGCCCTCGCCGTGCTGGGTGGAGTTGCTGATCAGGAGCAGTCGCGGCGCCAAGGGGGCCTCCTCGGTCTGGTAGGGTCTCCTCCGTCGGGGCGGCGGCATCTTACCGCCGCGCGACGACGCGTCATGAGCTTCAACGCCGATCTGGGTCTGGAGAGCGCCGCCGACGGCAGCGTCCGGCTGGAGGCGGGACCCCGGCACCAGGTGGCCCCGGGGACGGTCCACTTCGCGGTCCTGGCCACCCTGGCCGAGGTGGCCGCCGCCGCCGCCGTGGGAGCGGCGGTAGTCCCGGCCACGGTGCAGCTCAACCTGATGCGGCGGGCCGCCCCCGGCGAGCTGGTCGGTCGCGGCACGGTGCTGAAGCGCGGCCGCACCCTGGCCGTGGCCGAGGGCGAGGTCACCCAGGAGGGCCGCCTGGTCGCCAAGGCCACCGTGACCTTCGCCGTGCTGGAGGGGTAGACGATGACGATGGACCGAGAGGCCGCCTGGGCGCTGGTGCGCGAGAAGGTGGAGGCGGCCGGTCTACGCCGGCACATGCTGGCGGTGGAGGCCGCCCTGCGCTGGTACGCGCCCCGGCTGGGCGCCGACCCGGAGCTCTGGGGCCTGGCGGGCCTGCTGCACGACTTCGACTGGGAGATCCACCCCACCCTGGAGGCCCACCCCGCCGAGGGCGCGCCGATCCTGCGCGAGCGCGGCTGCCCGGAGGAGGTGGTACGGGCCATCCTCTCGCACAACACCGCCGGCACCGGGGTCGAGCGGCGCGACCCCATCGACTTCGCTCTCCTGGCCTGCGACGAGATCACCGGGCTGATCATCGCCGGCACCCTGGTGCGCCCCGACAAGGACATCCGGCAGATGAAGCTCAAGTCGGTGAAGAAGCGGTGGAAGTCGAAGGTCTTCGCGGCCGGGGTCGATCGCGAGGAGGTCGAGGAGGCCACGGCCGACTTCGGCCGCGTCTGCTTCGGGGGCGAGCTCGGGCTCTGGCAGCACGTCGGCAACGTGCTGGAGGCGATGCAGGGGGAGGCGGAGAGGCTCGAGCTGGACGGCCGGATGGCCCAGCCGCCCGGCTGAGACCCGGTGCCCGCGGACGGCGAGCCGAGGCGGCGGGGCGGCCTATCGGGTCTCCGGGGCCTCCGCGCGGGACCGGCGCCGGCCCGGCTCGACGAAGTAGGGCGGTGCCTCCAGCGGCTCGACCCCCACCTCCCGCAGCACCACCCGCGAGATCGGCTCGAGCCGGTCGCGCACGTAGTCGGGGTCCAGCGCGTCCACCGAGAGGCCGTCTCCGTCGACTCCCAGGTTCTCCTGGTCGAAGAAGAGGATGCCGCCCACCCGCCGGTGGTCGACGGCGCGACGGAAGCGCAGACCGCCCTCGCCGCGGTCGTAGGTGTAGGCGAACTGCTCCAGCCGGCCGCTCTCGAGGTCGAACCAGTAGACGAACTCGTCCTGGGCGTCGGTGCTCGAGCCGGGCTCGAAGGTGACCTTGACGCGGTGGAGCCTCCGCCCCTCCCACTCCTCCACACCCTGGTCCCACCGACGGGCCGAGGGGTCGTTGAGACGATACGGGAGGAAGGCGAAGTAGACCCGCTCCATGACGAAGTCGCGGAGCCTCTGCTCCTCCTCGGGCGGCACCGGGACCGGCTCGCCGTCCCGCCAGCGGCGCACCCAGTCGTTGGTGGCCTGGACCGAGAGCCGCCCGTCGTCGCGGTCGCGCTCCACCGTGTGGGAGTACCACCCCCTCCAGATCGCGGACTCCACGTCGTAGCAGCCGGAGCGCGAGCAGAGCTGGAGAGTGGTCCGCGAGCGCTCGTAGAGATCGCCGCCGTGGTGCTCGATGGCCCGGTCCACGATGGCGAGCCGGTCGGACCCGTCGGGCGCGGCCCAGGCGCCGGTCGCCGCGACCGCGGCCACCAGCGCGAATTCTCGCAGTCCCCGAGGGAGGCGGGAGACGGCGATGCGGCGGCACCCCCTCTCCGGCGGCCGAGACGTCAAGGCGCTACGCGCCCACCGTCTCGCCGGCCGCCGCCAGCCGCTCGGCGGCGGCGGCGGTGAGGAAGTAGAGGTTCCCCTCCTCGTTCACCTTGAGCAGTCCCTTCTCCACGAGCCCCCCGAGACCCGCCTCGAGGTCCAGCTCCGGATGCTCGTCCGCGTAGTAGCAGATCGAGGCCTTGCGCAGCACGAAGCCCACCCGCGGGCCCCCCGCGATGCGGCACTTCTCCGCGAAGCGTCCGAGGACATGCTGTTCGGCCGGTGTCAACTCCATGGCGACGGCTCCTTTCCCGAGGGCGTGGAGTCTACCCCGCGGCCCTTCCTCGGCGGCCGCCCCAGCGACTCCCACCGCCGCCCCTCAGGGCACGGAGAGATGCCACGAGACGACCTTGTCGTTCCTTGCCCACACCAGCATCCGGGCGTTTCCACCGGCCAGCACGTGCGCCGCCTGGAAGAGCCGATCCGCGGCCTCGCCGGAGGCCGGGGCGGTCAGGGCGATGCCCGAAGCCAGATGGAATCTCGCCGTCACGGCGCCACTCGACGGCTCATACTGGAGCTCGAGCCGGGTGACCTCCGAGCTGCCGCCGAGCTGCGCCGACGCCGGCCGGGAAGGCCAGTGCATCCCCAGAGACACGACGGCCAGCAACACTCCCACGGTCGCGATCCCGCCGAGCACACTTCTCCCTCTCATGATCCCTCCTTCGGTCGAGCTCCAGGTCCGGAGCCTGTTCTCTCCCACGGGAGGGAACCAGTTTCGGCGACCTCTCGTCAAGAGCCGGGGCCGGCGCCGGCGGCGGCACCCACCGAGGACCGCTCGAGGCGGATCGTCTCCACGCTCGCGGCTCCCCCCTCTTTCGCCGCATCTCGTCGAATCTCCGCCCTCACTCTGCCCCCTTCGCCTCCGCGCGGAAATGAGGTACACTCACCGTCCCGGCTGTTGCGGCCTCCCGTCGCTCCCCGACAACCCCCACCCGACCCGAGGAGATCCGTTCTCCATGACTGAAGCCACGAAGACCGACGCGCAAGCCTCGTCCGCCGACACCCTCCCCGAGGAGACCGCCACCGCCGTCGAGACCGCGCCCGAGAGCGCGGCCGCCGAGCCGGAGACCGCCGACAGCTCGGCGGCCGTCTCCGCCGAGGAGATCCCGCAGGGGCCCCGAGAGACGGAGCCGGCGGCCGAGGCCGAAGCCCAGGACACGGAGGTCGAGGACGAGGTGGAGACGGCGTCCGTCGCCGCGGCGTCGCAGGGGGAGCCCGGGACGTCGGAGATCGAGGACCCGGCCGGGCCGGATTCCGCGAGCGAGACCGCCGACGACGACTCCGGCGGCGACGACGAGCCCGTGCTCGAGAAACCGGCGCCGCCCCTGCTCGAGCCGCTGATCGCGGCCCACGAGGAGGGGGCGCCCATCGAGGGCAAGGTGATCGGCTGGAACCAGGGGGGCTTCCACGTCGCCCTGGGCGAGGTCCCGGCCTTCTGCCCGCGCTCCGAGATGGAGGTCACCCGGCCCAAGGCGCCCAAGACCTACCTGGACAACTCGTACCGCTTCCTCATCCTCCGCATCGAGGAGGAGGGGCGGCGGATCGTTCTGTCGCGGGCGGCCGTGCAACGCCAGGAGCGCGCCGAGAAGCGCAAGAAGGCGCGCTCCAAGGTGGCTCCCGGCGCCGTGCTCAAGGGGCGGGTGGCGTCGCTCACCGACTTCGGCGCCTTCGTGGATCTGGGCGGCGTCCAGGGCCTCGTCCACGTCTCGGAGATCAGCCGCGAGCGGGTCAACAAGCCCGCCGACGTCCTGAGCATGGGCCAGACGGTGGAGGTCAAGGTGCTCAAGGTCGAGAACGGCGGCCGGCGCATCTCCCTGTCGATGAAGGCGCTGGAGCCGGATCCCTGGCGCGAGTCGGCGGACCAGTTCGCCGCCGGATCGGTGGTCAACGGCAAGGTCGAGAAGGTGGCGCCGTTCGGGGTGTTCATCGAGCTCCAGCCGGGGATCACCGGCCTCCTGCCCGGCTCCACCGTCAAGCTGCCCATGGGCACCTCCCTCGCCCGGCGCTTCCCCGTCGGCAAGGAGGTCACGGTCCAGATCATGAGCGTGGACCCGCGGCGCCGGCGCATCTCCCTGTCGCTCGAGGGCTCGGGTCTCGAGGGCAGCCGCACCGACTACGAGCAGTACAAGAAGCAGGCGCAGAGCGAAGCCCAGGGCGGCTTCAACGCCCTCGCCGCGGCGCTGAAGAAGGCGCGCGATAGCTAGGGGCGCAGAGACGCCGGCCGGGTAGGCCGGAGAGCGGCCCGGTCGCTCAGTGCGACAGGGCGCTGCCGTCGCCGGCGCCGGGGCGCACCGGCTCGACGCGAGGCTCGCGCGGGGAGCCGGTGAGGGCCAGCTCGAGCACCTCGGAGAGATCCTCCACCGGGTGGATCTCCAGGGTCTCGCGCACCTCGCCGGGCAGGTCCTCGAGGTCGGCCTCGTTCTGCCTGGGCAGGACGATGGTCCGGATCCCGGCCCGCACCGCGCCCAGGACCTTCTCCTTGACGCCGCCGATGGGCAGCACCCGGCCGGTGAGGGTGATCTCGCCGGTCATCGCCAGCTCGTTGCGCACCGGGCGGTCGGAGAGAGCCGAGACGAGGGCCGTGGCGATGGTGACGCCCGCCGAGGGGCCGTCCTTGGGAACCGCGCCCGCGGGCACGTGGATGTGCACGTCCCGCTCGAACTCGGCCTCGTCGATCCCCAGCTCGCCGGCCCGCGAGCGGGCGTAGCTCCAGGCGGCCTGGCCCGACTCCTTCATCACCTCGCCGAGCTGCCCGGTGAGCACGAGGCGGCCCTTGCCCCGCATGGTCGACGCCTCCACGAAGAGGATGTCGCCGCCCACCGGGGTGTAGAACATGCCGGTCGCCACCCCGACCTGCGGCTCGCCCGCCGCCTTCTCGGGATGGATGCGGGGCCGCCCCAGGAGCTCGCCCACGTCCGCGGGGCCGAGGGCATAGCGGTCTCCGTCGCCGGCGGCGATGCGGCGCGCGACCTTGCGGGCCAGCTTGCCGATCTCGCGCTCGAGCTGCCGCACCCCCGCCTCGCGGGTGTAGCCGGTGATGGTCTCTGAGATCGCCTCGTCGCCGATCTCGAGCTGCTCCTCGGTCAGGGCGTTGGCCCGGGTCTGCCGGGGCACCAGGTAGCGCCGGGCGATCTCCAGCTTCTCCTTCTCGGTGTAGCCGGTGAACTCCACCATCTCCATCCGGTCGCGCAGCGGCTCGGGGATGCTCTCGAGGAAGTTGGCGGTGGCGATGAAGAGCACCTCGGAGAGATCGAAGGGGATCCCCAGGTAGTGATCGGTGAAGCTGTCGTTCTGGGCCGGGTCCAGAACCTCCAGCAGGGCGGACGCGGGGTCGCCCTGGTAGGAGACGCCCAGCTTGTCCACCTCGTCGAGCAGGAAGACGGGGTTCTTGGACCCCACCTGCTTCAAGGCCTGGATGATCCGACCCGGCATGGCACCCACGTAGGTGCGCCGGTGGCCGCGGATGTCGGCCTCGTCGCGCGCGCCGCCCAGCGAGATGCGGGCGTACTTGCGGCCCATGGCGCGGGCGATCGACTTGGCGATGGAGGTCTTGCCCACCCCCGGAGGACCGGCGAAGAGCAGGATGGGCCCCTTGGCGGTGCGGTCGTCCTCGTTGCCCGGGACCGGCGCCGTCTCGCCGTCGCCCGCTGCGGCCGCTGGGCCGCTCTCCGAGCCGGCGTCGGGGGCGTCGCTCTTCTCCGCCGTCGCCCGCTCCTCGGAGGCCTGTCGGAGCTGGCGCACGGCGAGGAACTCGAGCACCCGGTCCTTGACGTCGGTCAGCGCATAGTGGTCCTCGGCCAGGATCCGGGCCGCCTCGGCCAGGTCCAGGTGATCGTCGCTGCGCTCGTTCCAGGGCAGCTCGGCCACGGTCTCGAGGTAGTTGCGGATGACCTGGTACTCCATGGACTCGCGGTTCATCCGCCCCAGGCGGCTGAGCTCGCGGTCCACCTCCTTGCGCGCCTCCTCCGGCAGGTCCAGCTTCTCGATCTTCTCGCGCAGCTCGTCGACCTCTTCGCCGTCGGCGCCGTCCCCCAGCTCCTTCTGGATGGCGCGGAGCTGCTCGCGCAGGACCATCTCCCGCTGCCGGTCGCCCAGCTCGCGCTGCACCTCGCTCTTGATGTCGGCCTGGGCGTCGAGGATCCCGATCTGCCGCTGGACGTGCACCAGCACCCGCCGCAGCCGCTCGTCCACGGCCAGGGTCTCGAGCAGCGCCTGCCGGTCGGAGAGCTCGATCTCCAGGTAGCTCGCGACCAGGTCGGCCAGAAGAGCCGGCTCGTTGGCCTCGGAGAGCACCTGGGTGACCACCTCCTCGGGGAAGCCGGCCTTCTGTCCGAGCTCGGCGGCGCGCTGCCGCAGCTCGCGCTGCAGCCCCTCGAAGGCCGCCTCCCGCGGGTCCACGGGGAGCATCTCCTCGGCCGACCGCACCAGCGCCTCGAGATGGCCGTCGGTCTCCACGATCCGCAGGGCGATGCCACGCCGCTCACCGCGCAGCATGAGCTGGACGAAGCCGCGTCCGCGCTGGATCTGCCCGATCCGGGCCACCGTGCCGATGGTGTACAGCCGGTCGGCCGCGATCTCCTCCACATTGTCCCGCTGGGCCACGGCGAAGACCAGCTTCTCCTCCCCCTTGGTCGCCTTCTGGATGGCCTCGAGGGTCGAGCGCCGGCCGGCCTGGATGGGCACGGTGACGCCCGGGAAGACGACGGTGTCGCGGAGGGGCAGCACGGGAAGGGTCAGCGGATCGGTCATGCTCTTCTCTTCGTTCTCCCAGGTGGACCGGTTGCCCCGCGGGGCGCCGGTGTGAGCGCTCGCCCGTAGAAAACGCTGGAAAGGCCCGAAAATTCCCCCGCCGACCGGCGGGAGGCCTCAGTGGACCCAGGGGTCGCGGCCGTCGCCCTTCTCGCCGCGCACCACCGTAAAGCCGCGGCGCCGGCGCAGGTAGGCGAGCCGCCAGCGCATCCAGAGCGCCTGCAGCCGCAGCCACGCCTCCCGCAGCCCGCGCCGGCCGCCCCCGGTGACCAGGACCAGGTAGGTCAGGCCGACCGCGGCGCACAGCCCCAGGAAGCCGGCCAGGTCGCGGGTGGAGAGGAAGCCCATGAAGGCGAAGAGAATCTCCAGGCCCAGGAACCAGAAGGCGCGGATCGGGAGCACGAAGAAGAGATAGATCGTGGCGTCGCGGTAGAGGGTGGCGAAGGCCGCGATCAGGATGGCCACAACCGTGTGCTGGCCCTGCAGGAGCTGGAAGGCCCCGGGCCCCGGCGGGCGGCCGGTCACCCAGGTGCCCACCAGCTCCACCGCCACCGCCACCAGGGCCGCCGCGACGGCCACGGTCAGGAGGAGGTTCCAGAACCGCCGGCGGCCCAGGACGGTCAGCACCTGGCGCGCGAAGAGGAAGAGGATGAGGAGCTCGAGCAGGAACCAGAGACCCGGCGCCCCCGCCCCCACGAAGGGATAGGTGACGAGCTGCCAGAGGGCGCCGATCCTCCAGACCGCCGGCGTCAGCCGCAGCCACGCCGGCAGGAGAGCCGTGGCGGGGAAGAACTGCAGGCTGAAGGTGACGAAGATGGTCCCCAGCAGCACCCAGACGTCCCGTGGCACCGGTCCGGAGAGCCCCAGCCCGAAGCCGCCCCCCGCGGGGCCCCGGGGACCGAAGCGGCCGGGGTCCATCGCCGCGCCCGCCCCCTACCCGCGCACCAGCAGCGCGGCGCGCTTGCCGTCCAGGGTCTCGAGCAGCCGGTCGAACGGCTGGGCGAACTTGACGATCCCCTCCCGCTGGAGCGCGGCGGTGACCTCGTCGAGATCCACGCCGACGGAGGCCAGGCGCTCGAGCTGCGCCGCCGCCTCCTCGTGGCCGGCGAGCAGCCGCGGCTCCACCACGCCGTGGTCGCGGAAGGCCTCCAGGGTCTCGGGGGGCAGGGTGTTGACCGTCTCCGGTCCGATCAGCTCCTCGGCGTAGAGGACGTCGCGGTAGGCCGGGTTCTTGGTGCTTGTGCTGGCCCAGAGCACCCGCTGCGGCGCGGCGCCCCGACCGGCCAGCTCCGCGAAGGCGTCGCCGTGGAAGATCTCGCGGAAGCGTCGGTAGGCCTGCTTGGAGTTGGCGATGCCGATCTTGCCCGCCAGCGACAACGCCTCGGGAGCGCCGATCTCCGCCAGCCGCGCGTCGACCTTGGAGTCCACCCGGCTGACGAAGAAGGAGGCCACCGAGGCGCTGCGCTCGGGGCGCCGGGCGCGGGCGACGCCGCGCAGATAGGCCCCGGCGACCGCCTCGTAGTCGGCCAGGGAGAACATCAGGGTCACGTTGACGTGGATGCCGCCGGCCAGGAGCTCTTCGATGGCCGGGATCCCCTCCGCGGTCGCGGGCACCTTGATCATCAGGTTCTCCCGGCCGACCGCCTTCCACAGCCGGCGCGCCTCCGCGACGGTGCCGCCCGTGTCCCGGGCCAGGTGGGGCGACACCTCCAGGCTCACGTAGCCGTCCCGGCCCCCGGTGCGCTCCCAGACCGGCCGCAGGATCGCCGCCGCCAGCCGGATATCGTGGATGGCGATCCGCTCGTAGAGCTCCACGGTGCCGATCTCCGGATTCTCCAGGAGGATCGCGCCGATCTCCTCGTCGTAGAGGTCGCTCTCGCCGATCGCCTTCTGGAAGATCGCCGGGTTGGAGGTCACCCCGGAGACCCCGTCCCGCTCGACCAGCTTGGCCAGCTCGCCGCCGGTCAGGACGTCGCGCCGGATGTAGTCGAGCCAGACGGCCTGTCCAGCTTCGCTCAAGGCTCGCAGTCGATTCATGGCCATCTCCCCCGGTTGGCTCTCGTCGCGCCGATCCTACACCGGACCCACAGGGCCCGGGCCGGGCCGCACGGCGCAGTTTTTGGCCCCGGGGCGGCTCGGGATAAGCTTCTCCCCGAACCGTCCGCCTGCCCGCCGGAGCCCAGCATGAAGCCCTCTGTGTCCCGCATCGCCGGAATCCTCCTGCTGCCGCTGCTCGCCGCTGCCGTCCACGCCCAGTCCTGGCGCGGCTCGGCGGCCCTGGGGATCGAGGTCAACGACCAGCGCGGCCGCGATCTGCCGGGCGCCCGCGTCGAGATCCTCTACCGCGACGGCGACGGCGGACCCCCGGCCGTGGTCACCGGCGCCGACGGCCGCGCCGCCTTCGTGAGCCTGGCGGCGGGCGCCTGGAGCGTCGAGGTCAGCCACCCCGACCATCTCTCCTACGTCGCCGCCGTCACCCTCCGCGCCGGCAAGAAGCCGGAGGCCACCGCCTCCTTCCTCCAGGCCACCGGCAGCGGCCGCAACCCGCTGCGCGTCAAGCTGTTCCGGGCTCGTTCCGCCGCCGGCACGCCGGCTCCCGCGCCGCCTTCGGCCCCGGAGCCCGACCCGCGCCCGGCGCCGCCGCCTCCGGCCGAGCAGCCACGGCCCGAGCCGCCAACCCCGCCCGGCACCGCACCGCCCGAGGAGCCGAGCCCGGAGCCGCCGCCGGATCCCGGTCCGCCCGCGGCTCCCGAGCCCGCGCCGCAGCCCCCACCCGTGACGACACCCGACGAACCCGCGCCGGAGGCGGAGCCGAGCTCGCGGCCCCCGGTCGAGCCGGCGGCCGCGCCAACGCCATCGCCTCCGGCCACGACGGAGGGCCAGCCCGACCCCGGCGCCGCCGATCGACCCCAGGCGACGCCCGAGCCGGAGCCCGCCCCCACCGCGGCGCCGACCCCGGAGCCGGCGCCGACGCCGCCGGCGTCCCCGGTCGATCCCCTGCCTCAGCCCGAGCCCCAGCCGGTGCCCGAGTCCAGCCCCGGGCCGCCAGCCCGGCCAGAGCCGCAGCCGGTGCCACAGCCCAGCGCTCC
>JAWWBN010000077.1:0-14718 GCA_033720955.1 Thermoanaerobaculia bacterium
CCTCGTCGTCTCCCACCTCGACCGCGAGACCAACACCCTCTACCTCAACCTCGGGCCGGCGGGATTCGCCGACGCCAGCGGCGACAGCGCCGCCGGCCCTCCCTCCTATCCCCACACCGGCTTCGGCGCCGTGCTCTTCGACCTCGAGCTGGATGGCGACCTCGACCTCTTCGTCGCCAACGGCCGGGTGCGCCGCGGCGAGGCGGCCCTCCCCGGGGGCCCTCCCCCCGGCCAGCCGCTGGCCGAATACGCCCAGCCCAACCTGCTGCTGGTCAACGACGGGGGCGGCCGCTTCGCCGACCGCTCGCAGGCGGCGGGCGAGCTCGCGACGCGGGCCGAGGTCAGCCGCGCCGTGATGGTCGGCGACCTCGACCACGACGGCGACCTGGACGCCCTGCTCACCCAGTGCGACGGGCCGGCGCGGCTCTTCCGCAACGACGCCCCGCGCGCCGGCCGCTGGGTGGCGGCGCGGGTCCTCGACCGGCCCGGCGGCACCGCCGTGGAGGGCGCACGGGTCACGGCCGAGGCCGGGGGCGTCCTCCGCCTGGCGCTGCAGACCAGCGGCCGCGGCTATCTCTCGTCGGCGCCGGTGCCGGCCCATCTGGGGCTGGGCCGGGTCGAGCGCGTCGAGCGCCTGGCGGTGAGGTGGCCCGACGGGCGGCGCGCCGAGCTCCGCGATCTGCCGCCCGACCGCGTCTACGAGATCGCAGCCCGGAGGCTCCGGTGAGCCGCGTCGGCCTGGCGGCGGCCCTCGCGGCGACGCTCCTCGCCTGCGGCGGCGGGAGCGAGACCGGCGCCCGGCCGCCGGAGATCCCGCCGCTGGACCTCGCCGGCATGGAGACGCCGGTGGCCGCCGCGATCGACTCGGCCCTCCGCGCCGCGAGCGAGGACCCCGGCAGCCCCAGCCGGTGGGGGGCCCTGGGAATGGTCTACCACGCCCACGCCCTCTACCCGCAGGCGCTCGCCGCCTACGGCCACGCCGAGACCCTCGACCCGGAGGACTACCGGTGGCCCTACCTGAGCGCCCTCGTCCTCTCCCGGGACAGGGTGGCGGAGGCGCGGGCGGCGTTCCGGCGGGCGGCACGGCGCTCGCCCGGTCGGGCCTCGTTCTGGATCGCCTTCGCCGACCTGCTGCTGCGCTCGGGCGAGACCGCGGCGGCCGCCGAGCAGCTCGGCCGCGCCCTGGAGATCGACCCGCGGTCGAGCCACGCCCTCTACGGCCTGGCCGGGGTGGCCCTCGCGGAGGGCGACCTCGACCGGGCGCGCGACCTGCTGCTGGAGGCGGTCGAGATCGACCCCGGCCAGGGCGAGGCGCACAGCCGCCTCGCCCAGGTGCTCGAGAGGCTCGGCGACGAGCAGGGGGCCCGGAGGCACGAGATGCTCGCG
Organism: Thermoanaerobaculia bacterium; assembly: GCA_033720955.1. Classification (GTDB taxonomy): domain Bacteria; phylum Acidobacteriota; class Thermoanaerobaculia; order Multivoradales; family JAHEKO01; genus JAWWBN01. Next base: position 1,387 of record JAWWBN010000077.1, read on the forward strand.
CGCGCCCACCCCGGGGTCACCCGGCCGGCGGACCCGGTGGTGGAGGAGATGGAGGCCAAGGGGATGAGCTCGCGCGCCCACACCGCCCGCGGCCTCGCCCTCACCGAGGCGGGGCGCTTCGCCGAGGCCGAGCGCGAGTTTCGCCGGGTGCTCGCGATCCGCCCGGGAAATGCCGCCGACTACGCCAACCTGGGAGGCGCCCTGGCGCGCCAGGGACGGCTTCCGGAGGCGGTGGAGGTCTACCACGAGGGGCTCCGGCGGCACCCCGACGATCCGGCGATCCTCAACAACCTGGCGATGGCCGAGGCCGACCGGGGCAGCCTCGCCGCCGCCGCCGAGCACCTGGAGAAGGTGCTGGCGGCGAGCCCGCGCTCGGCGCGGGCGAAGCTCAACCTGGGTCTGGTGCGGGCGCGCGCCGGCGACCACCAGAGGGCGGTGGAGCTCTACCGGGAAGCGCTCGAGATCGAGCCCTCGCTGGCGGACGCCTGGCAGAACCTCGGCAGCTCGCTGGCCGGCCTGGGCCGGACGGAGGAGGCGATCGACTGCTGGGAGCGGGTGCTCGAGCTCGATCCCGACGATCTGGCGGCCCTCTACAACCTGGGAATCGCCCAGGCCGAGGCGGGCGACCACCGCGGCGCGATCGAGCGGCTCCGGCGGGCGACGCGGACGGCCCCCAACAGCTCCCGGATCGCCCTCGCCCTGGCGTGGGAGCTGGCGACCGCGCCGCAGGCGGCGCTGCGCGACGGCGCGGAGGCGGTGGCGCTGGCCCAGCGGGTGCGGCAGGCCTACCCGTCGGAGCCGCGGCCCGCCGACGTCCTGGCGGCGGCGTTGGCCGAGACGGGCGACTACGAGGGCGCGCGCCGGGAGGCCGAGACCGCCCTCGCCCTGGCCCGACGCGGCGGGTCGCCGGCGGGCGTCCGGGAGATCGCCGCCCGCCTCGCCGGCTACCGCGTCGGACGGCCCTTCCGGCAGCCCGACCGTCCTTGACTTTCCGACCCCCGTTGACCAGGATCTGCCACCGGCCCGCCCCTCCACCCGCCCCTGCGGTGAAAGCCATTTCGTGACGCGAATCCTCATCCCGAAAGAGACCGGCTCGGACGAGGCCCGCGTCGCGGCGACCCCCGAGACGGTGCAGAAGCTCACCGGCCGCGGCCTCGCCGTGGCGGTCGAGCAGGGCGCCGGCGAGGCCTCCTGGTTCGCCGACGACGACTACACCGGCGCCGGCGCCGAGATCGCCCCCCCGGGAGCGGGCTGGGATGCGGAGATCGTCTGCAAGGTGGGCCCCCTCACCGCGGAGGAGACCCGGCGTCTCGGCTCCGGATCGGTGGTCGTGGGGCTGCTCGACCCGTACAGCCACCCCGACACGGTCCGTGCCCTGGCGGCGGCCGGGGTGACCGCGCTGCCCATGGAGTTCATCCCCCGCATCACCCGCGCCCAGAGCATGGACGCTCTCTCCTCCCAGGCCAGCGTCGCGGGCTACAAGGCGGTGCTGGTGGCGGCCGCGCGGCTGGGCCGGTACCTGCCCCTGCTGATGACGGCCGCCGGGACGATCCGCCCGGCCAAGGTGGTGGTGATGGGGGCCGGCGTCGCGGGGCTGCAGGCGGTGGCCACGGCGAAGCGTCTCGGCGCGGTGGTCGAGGTCTCCGACATCCGGCCCGAGGTGAAGGAGCAGGTGGCCTCCCTGGGCGCCCGCTTCATCGACCTCCCGGAGATGGAGAGCGGCAGCGGCGAGGGCGGCTACGCGAAGGAGATGGGCGAGGAGTTCCTGCGCCGCCAGCGCGAGATCCTCACCCAGCGGGTGGCGGCCGCGGACGTGGTCGTCACCACGGCCCAGGTGCCCGGCAAGCGCGCTCCGCGGCTGCTCACCCGGGAGATGGTCGAGGCCATGCACGCGGGGAGCGTGATCGTCGACCTGGCGGCGCCCCAGGGCGGCAACTGCGAGCTGACCCGGGCCGGAGAGGAGGTCGTGCACGGCGGCGTGATCGTCCTCGGGCCGCGCAACCTGCCGGCCACCGTGTCGCACGACGCCTCCAGCCTCTACGCCCGCAACGTTCTGGAGCTGCTCGGCGAGCTGCTGGACGACGGGGGGCGGCCGGTGGTGGACCGCGAGGGCGAGGTCGTGGGCGCCATGCTCCTGACCCACGAGGGGCAGGTGGTCCACCCCGGGGTCGCCGCCGCGCTGGCGCAGAAGGAGGGCTGATGGGAACCCTGCTGATCGGGCTCTACGTCTTCGTGCTGGCCATCTTCGTGGGCTTCGAGATCATCACCAAGATCCCGCCCACCCTCCACACGCCGCTGATGTCGGGGGCCAACGCGATCTCGGGCATCACCGTGGTGGGGGCCCTCTACGCCGCCCGTAACGGCGCCGTGACGGCGTCGAGCATCCTGGGCTGTCTGGCCATCGTCTTCGCCACCATCAACGTGGTGGGCGGCTTCCTCGTCACCAACCGCATGCTGGCGATGTTCTCCCGCAAGAAGGCGAAGCGATGAGCGGCTTCACCGGCGGCGTCCTGGTGCCGCTCTTCTACCTGATCTCGGCGGTCCTCTTCATCCTGGGCCTCAAGGGCCTCACGAAGGTGCGCACGGCGCAGCGGGGCAACGGCCTGGCGGCGCTCGCCATGCTGCTGGCGATCGTCACCACCCTGCTCGAGATGGGTCTCGTGGACTACCGCTGGATCGTCGCCGGGCTGGTGGTCGGCGGGCTCATCGGGGCCGTGGCGGCCCTGCGGGTCGAGATGACGGCGATGCCGGAGATGGTGGCGCTGTTCAACGGCTTCGGCGGCGGCGCCTCGGCCCTGGTGGCGCTCTCGGTGCTCTGGCTGGAGGTGGTGGAGACGGGGCACGCCGGCGCGGCGGCCGCCGTGCTGGGACCGGAGTCGGGCATCACCGTCGGGCTCTCGATCCTGGTCGGCGGGGTGACCTTCTCCGGCAGCCTGGTCGCCTATCTCAAGCTGGCCGGCCGCATCGGCGGCAGCCCGGTGCTGCTGCCCGGGCGGCACCTGGTCAACACCGCCCTGCTGCTGGCCTCCGCCATCGGGGTGGTCGGGCTCGCCTTCGCCGCCGGCGCCGGCGCGGGGGTCGCCCTCGCCCTGACGGCGGTCAGCCTGGCCCTCGGGGTGCTCATCGTGATCCCCATCGGCGGCGCCGACATGCCGGTGGTCATCTCCTTCCTGAACTCCCTGTCCGGCATCGCGGCGGCCATGACCGGCTTCGTGCTGGCCAGCAACGTGCTCATCATCAGCGGCGCCCTGGTGGGCGCCTCGGGGATGATCCTGACCCTGATCATGTGCTCGGCCATGAACCGGTCGCTGGCCAACGTCTTCTTCGCCGGCTTCGGTCAGGAGGCCGCGGCCTCGGGCTCGGGCGAGTACGTCGGGGTGACCTCCTGCGGCCCGGAGGAGGCGGCCATGGTGCTCGAGGCCGCCGGCAGCGTGATCATCGTGCCGGGGTACGGGCTGGCGGTGGCGCAGGCCCAGCACACGGTGCGCGACCTGGCCGGCCTGCTCGAGAAGCAGGGCGTCCGGGTCACCTATGCCATCCACCCGGTGGCCGGCCGCATGCCCGGGCACATGAACGTGCTCCTGGCCGAGGCCGACGTGCCCTACGAGCAGCTCGTCGAGATGGACCGGATCAACCCCGAGTTCGAGAACACCGACGCGGTGATCGTGGTGGGCGCCAACGACGTGGTCAACCCCGCCGCCGAGACGGACCCGGGCAGCGCCATCGCCGGCATGCCGATCCTCCAGGTCTACAAGGCGGGAACCGTGTTCGTCATCAAGCGCTCGCTGTCGCCCGGCTTCGCCGGGATCAAGAACGAGCTCTTCGAGCGCGACAACACCATGATGGTCTTCGGCGACGCCAAGAAGGTCCTGCAGGAGATCGTCGCCGAGCTCAAAGAGCTGGTGAAGGCCGCCTGACGGGTCGTCTTGGCTAGACTCGACCCGCATCCGAGAGGCGGCCCGCGGCCGGGGACCGGGTAGCGAGTCGCTCCCATGGGCGAGCACGAAGTCAAGCAGGCGCAGGATCGCGAGGAGCTGCAGCGCTTCACCCGCAAGCTGCTGCTCGACCTGCGTGCCCTCGAGCGGATGCTGGCGGAGGAGCTGATCGAGTCCGACATCGGTCGCATCGGCGCCGAGCAGGAGCTCTTCCTGGTGGACCAGCACTGGCGTCCGGCGCTGCGCTCCATGGAGCTGCTGGAGGCGATCGACGACCCCCACTTCACCACCGAGCTCGGACGCTTCAACGTCGAGTTCAACCTCGACCCGATCCGGCTCGCAGGCGACTGTCTGCGGCAGCTCGAGCGACAGTTGACGGATCTGCTCGCCCGGGCCCGCGAGGCCGGCGAGCCGCTGGGCATCCGGCCCCTGATGACCGGCATCCTGCCGACCCTGGAGAAATCGCACCTGACCCTGGACGGGATGACACCGATGCCCCGCTACTACGCCCTGAACGAGGCGATGAACCGGTTGCGCGGGGGGGTCTACCAGCTCCGGATCAAGGGGCGCGACGAGCTCATCGTGGAGCACGACAACGTCATGCTGGAGGCTTGCAACACCAGCTTCCAGCTCCACTTCCAGGTCCCCCAGAACGAGTTCGCGCGGCGCTACAACATCGCCCAGGCGGTGGCCGCCCCCACCCTGGCCTGCGCCGTCAACTCCCCCCTTCTCTTCGGCCGCCAGCTCTGGCTCGAGACCCGGATCGCCCTCTTCCAGCAGTCGATCGACACCCGCCAGCCGAGCGAGACCCTGCGCGAGCAGCTCCCCCGGGTGAGCTTCGGGCGGGACTGGGTGCGGGAGTCGGTGCTGGAGATCTTCCACGAGGACATCGCCCGCTTCCGGGTTCTCATGGCCCGCGAGGTGGACGAGGACCCCTTCGAGGTGCTGGACCGCGGCGAGATTCCGGACCTGCCCGCCCTCAAGCTGCACAACGGCACCATCTACCGGTGGAACCGACCCTGCTACGGCATCTCGGACGGCAAGCCGCACCTGAGAATCGAGAACCGGGTGCTGCCCGCCGGCCCGAGCGCCCGCGACGAGCTGGCCAACGCCGCCTTCTGGTTCGGGCTCATGGAGGGGGTCTCCCAGGAGTACGGCGACATCTCCAGCCGGATGGCCTTCTCGGCGGCCCACGACAACTTCGTGCGCGCCGCCCGCGTCGGCCTGGGCGCCAACCTGGACTGGCCCGGCCGCGGTCCCACCCCGGGGCCGGTGCTGATCCGGGAGACCCTCCTCCCCCTGGCGCGCCAGGGCCTCGCCGAGCTGGGGATCGACGCCTCCGACGCCGAGCTCTACCTCGACGTCATCGACCGCCGGACCGCCTCTTCGCGCACCGGCGCCGGCTGGCAGCTCGACTCGCTCCAACGGATGGGGGATCAGGGCAGCCTGAGCGAGCGGCTGGCGGCGCTCACCGCGGGCCTCGCCAGCCGGCAGGCCGGGTCCGAGCCGGCGCACGAGTGGACCCCGGCGCGGCTCGAGGAGGCCGGCCGCTCGCACCGCCACCACCTGCGGGTGGAGCAGCTCATGACCACCGACCTGTTCACCGTGGGCGAGGACGAGCTGGTCGACCTCGCCGCCCACGTCATGCACTGGCGGCACATCCGCCACGTGCCGGTGGAGGACGAGCAGCACCGCCTGGTGGGGCTGGTGACCTACCGGGCGCTGCTGAAGCTCCTCGTCGAGAAGCTCGGCCGCGGCTCGCAGTCGGTGGAGACGCCGGTGCGCGAGATCATGCAGACGAACCTCGTCACCGTGCGGCCCGAGACACCCTCGCTGACGGCGCTGGGCCTGATGCGCCAGCACCGGATCAGTTGCCTGCCGGTGGTCACCGACGACAACCGGCTCGCCGGGATCATCACCGAGCGCGACTTCATCGGCGTCGCCCGCGACCTGCTCGAGCACTTCCTGGAGGGAGAGACCGAGGAGAGCGCGGGCCCGGCGGAGTGAAGACCGCGGCGGCCGGCGCGAGCCGCTAAGATCGCCCCCCATGACCCGACGAGCATCTGCGATCGTCCCGCCCGCGCTCCTCCTGGCGATGGCGATGGCCGCCGGCTGCGCCTCCGAGGCTCCGCAGCCGGCGACGCCCCCGGCGGAGCGTGTCGAGGCCGCCGAGCTGGGCCTCGCCGTGGCCGCCCTTCCCCCGGGATTCGAGGTGGTCGAGAACGACGCCCGCGCCCTGGTCCTGAGCGGCCCGGGGGAGACGCGGCTCCGGATCGCCATCGGTCCCGCGGAGAGGGCCGGCATCAACCTGGTCGAGGCGGTCAAGGCCCGGCGGGCCGAGATCGAGGCGGCCCCGGGCGGCGTCTATCTGGGCAACCGCGAGCTGATGACCCCGATCGGCACCGCCTTCACCGCCCGCGGCAGCTTCGAGCGCGACGGCGAGGCGGTCGAGGAGACTGTCGTCTACGCCCTCCACCCCTCCGCCAACCGGCTGCTCACCCTGACCTACGCCTATCCCCCCGGCGAAGCGGAGACCCGGGTCCAGGAGCTGATCTCGGTTCTCGGCGAGGTCGAGGGGATCGGCTTCCCCGGCGGCTAGCCGCAGGGCTCAGGCCGCCGCGGTCTGGTCCTTGTACTGGAGCTGGTAGAGGCGCCAGTAGATCCCACGCCGGGCGAGCAGCTCCTGGTGGGTCCCCTCCTCGCGCACCTCGCCGTGGTGCATCACCAGGATCCGGTCGGCGCGCTGCACGGTGGAGAGGCGGTGGGCGATGACCAGGCTGGTGCGGTCGGCCAGCAGCCGCTCGAGGGCGAGCTGGATCGCCTGCTCGGTCTCGGTGTCCACCGACGAGGTGGCCTCGTCCAGGATCAGCACCCTGGGGTCGAAGGCGAGCGCCCGGGCGAAGGAGACGAGCTGCTTCTGACCCACCGAGAGGCCGCCGCCGCGCTCCTCGACGCGGGTGTCGTAGCCGTGGGAGAGCCGTCGGATGAAGCGGTCGGCGTGGACCTCCCGCGCCGCCCACCGCAGCCGCTCGGGGTCGATCTCGGGGGCCCCCAGACCGATGTTGCCGCCCACGGTGCCCGAGAAGAGGAAGACGTCCTGGAGCACCATCCCCATGGCCGAGCGCAGCCGCTCGAGGTCCCAGCGCCGAACGTCCACGCCGTCCAGGCGCACCTCGCCCGAGTCCACGTCGTAGAAGCGCAGCAGGAGGTTCGCCAGGGTGCTCTTGCCGGCGCCGGTGTGCCCCACCACCGCCACCGTCTCCCCGGGCTCCACGCGGAAGGAGACCGACTTGAGCACCCGCTCCCCCGGGACGTAGGAGAACTCCACCCGGTCGAACTCGATCCGGCCCTCGACCCGCTCGGGGCGGTGCGCCCCTTCCGGCGACTCGATGACCAGCGGCTGGTCCACCAGCTCGAAGATCCGCTCCGAGCTGGCCATGGCCGACTGCAGGATGTTGTACTTCTCCGACAGGTCGGCGAGCGGCTGGTAGAAGGTCTGGGCGTACTGGAGGAAGGCCACCAGGGCCCCCAGGGAGAGCGCCCCGGCGAGCACCTGGCCGCTGCCGTACCAGAGGATCAGGCCGATCCCGAGCGAGGTGATCAGGGTCACCATCGGGTAGTAGACGGCGTAGTAGAAGATCGCCTGGACGTTGGCCGTGCGGTGGCGTCGGTTGATGCGCTGGAACTCCCGCATGGCGTGGCGCTCGCGGTTGAAGAGCTGCACCACCGCCATGCCGGTCAGGTGCTCCTGCAGGAAGGTGTTGATCCCGGCCAGCTTGACCCGCACGTCGCGGTAGCTCTGCCGCGCCCGGATCTTGAACCAGAGGGTCAGCAGAGCCAGGAGCGGCAGGATGGAGAAGGTCACCAGGGCCAGCCGCCAGTCGAGCCAGAAGAGCACCGCCACGATCCCCAGCAGAAGCGCGAGATCGCCGAAGATCGACACCACCCCGGAGGTGAAGAGCTCGTTCAGGGCGTCCACGTCGTTGGTGACCCGGGTCACCAGCCGGCCGATGGGGTGGCGGTCGAAGAAGGGCACGGGCAGCCGCTGCAGACGGGCGAAGATCCTGTTGCGCAGATCGAACATGATCTTCTGGCCCATCAGGTCCATCACGAAGGTCTGCAGGTAGAGCACGAAGAAGCTCGCCACCAGGGATCCCAGGTAGAGCATCGAGACCGCCGCCAGGCCCTCCGCGGAGGTCGGCTCGACTCCGGCCGCGGCGAGGACGCCCTGCGCCCAGCGGCCGGTGGCCGAGAGCTGCTCCCCGGCGCCGCCGCCGGGGCGGATGAAGAGGTCGAGCGCGACCGCCGTCAGCAGCGGACCGACGAGCTGTAGCAGCGACGAGAGGACGATGAGCGCCACGGCCCCGACCGCCATGCCGCGCACGGGCCAGACGTTGGCCAGCAGCCGGCCCAGGAGCTTCGGATCGTAGGCCGTCCCGACGACCGGCTCCTCGGAGAAGCTCGCCTCGCTCACGCGCGCAAGATACCAGCCGCGGGGCGCGGCCGGCGCGCCGACGGCGCGAGAGAGCCGAATCCTCCACAGCCATGGGAGTTGCGCCTGCTATACTCACGCCCAGCTCGAGCCGGGACGCAAGACCGCATGACGATGCCGCCGACCCTCAACAACCTCCTCCAGGAGATGGTCGAGCAGGGCGCCTCCGACCTGCACATCACCACCAACTCGCCCCCCCAGATCCGGATCGACGGCCATCTGAGGCCCCTCGACTACAAGCAGTTGACGCCGTCCGAGACCAAGCGGCTGGCCTACTCGATCCTCACCGACAAGCAGAAGCAGCGGCTCGAGGAGACTCTGGAGATCGACTTCTCCTTCGGCATCAAGGGGCTCGCCCGCTTTCGCGCCAACGTCTTCCACCAGCGCGGGGCGATCGCGGCCGCCTTCCGGCAGATCCCCTACGAGATCCGCGGCTTCCGCGAGCTGTGGCTGCCGCAGGGGGTCGAGAAGCTGTGCGAGAAGCCGCGCGGGCTGATCCTGGTGACCGGCCCCACCGGCTCGGGAAAGTCCACCACCCTGGCGGCGATGATCGACAAGATCAACCGGGAGCGCCACGAGCACATCGTGACCATCGAGGACCCGGTGGAGTACCTGCACACCCACAAGTCGTGCATCGTGAACCAGCGCGAGCTCAACGCCGATACCCACTCCTTCTCCTCGGCCCTGCGCTCGGCCCTGCGCCAGGACCCGGACGTGGTGCTGGTGGGCGAGATGCGCGACCGCGAGACGGTGGAGGCGGCGCTGCGGATCGCCGAGACCGGCCACCTGACCTTCGCCACCCTGCACACCAACTCGGCCGTGCAGACGATGAACCGGATCATCGACATCTTCCCGGCCCACCAGCAGTCCCAGGTGCGGGTGCAGCTCTCCTTCGTGCTCGAGGGCATCCTCTGCCAGAGCCTGCTCCCGCGCTCCAGCGGCCAGGGGCGGGTGCTGGCGATGGAGATCCTCATCCCCAACTCGGCCATCCGCAACCTGATCCGCGAAGACAAGATCCACCAGATCTACGGCATGATGCAGACCGGCCAGGCCCGGTACGGCATGCAGACGTTCAACCAGTCGCTGGCGGCGCTCTACTTCCGGCGCCAGATCACCCTGCAGACGGCGCTGTCCCGCTCCTCCACCAAAGACGAGCTCCAGGAGCTGATCAACCGCGGCGCCTCCGCGGTCGGCGCCAACCTGACGACGCAGGCGGCGAGGAGCTGACGAGATGCCGAGCTTCGTTTGGAAGGGCAGAAACCGCTTCGGCCAGTTCTCCGAGGGCGTCCTGCTGGCGGACTCGCGCGACGCCGCCGTGGCCTCGCTGCGTCGGCAGCAGATCCAGGTCACCAGCGTCAAGGAGAAGGGCCGCGAGATCGCCTTCCTGCCCAAGCTGCCCACCCGCATCGGCGACAAGCGCATCGCCATCTTCACCCGCCAGTTCTCCGTCATGCTGGACGCCGGCCTGCCCCTGGTCCAGTGCCTGGAGATCCTGGGCGAGCAGCAGGAGCACCGCAAGTTCGCCGAGATCATCCAGAAGGTGCGGGCCGACATCGAGGCCGGCGCCTCGCTGGCCGAGGCCATGCGCAAGCATCCCAAGGCGTTCGACGACCTCTTCGTGAACATGGTCGCGGCGGGCGAGGCCGGCGGTATCCTCGACATCATCCTCCAGCGGCTCTCGACCTACCTCGAGAAGACCGTCAAGCTCAAGAACCAGGTCAAGTCGGCCCTGATCTACCCGGTCACGGTGGTCGCCATCGCCGTGGTGGTGGTGTGGATCATCCTCTGGAAGGTGATCCCCGTCTTCGCCCAGCTCTTCGCCGGCCTGGGCGGCCAGCTTCCGCTCCTCACCCGCGTCGTGGTGGCCGCCAGCAACGCCGTGGGGAGGTACTCGATCTTCATCCTCATCGGCCTGGGTCTGCTCTACTTCGCGCTGCGGTCCTACCATCGCACCGAGGGGGGTCGGCGGGTCATCGACAACCTGCTGCTCAAGATCCCGGTCATCGGCATGCTGCTGCAGAAGATCGCCATCTCGCGCTTCTGCCGCACCCTGGCCACCCTGACCTCCTCCGGGGTTCCGATCCTGGACGGGCTGGAGATCACCGCCAAGACCTCGGGCAACGCCGTGATCGAAGACGCGGTGATGGCGGTCCGCAAGAGCGTCGAGGAGGGCAAGACCCTCTCGGGACCGCTGCGCGAGACCAAGATCTTCCCCGCCATGGTGGTCCAGATGATCAACGTCGGCGAGCAGACCGGCGCCCTCGACCAGATGCTGTCGAAGATCGCCGACTTCTACGAGGACGAGGTGGACACCGCCGTGGCCGGCCTGGTCAAGCTGCTCGAGCCGCTGATGATCGTGATCCTGGGCGGCATCATCGGCGTGATCGTGGCCGCGATGTACCTGCCGCTCTACTCGATCCTCAGCGCGATCGGCTAGGTGACCGCGGTGGCCGGAAGCCTCGAGCGCGGGGCGGCCGGGCCCACCTCCCGCCGCCTGCTGACCCGGCTGGCGCGGCGGCTGCGGTGGCTCATCGCCACCCGGCTGCTGGTCGCCACCAGCGTCCTCCTGCCCTACATCCTCCTGCAGTGGGTGTCGCTCTCGGAGGTGGGCGCGCCGCAGGTCCAGTTCGACTTCGTCTACTTCCTGGCGGGCGCCACCTACGCCGCGAGCCTGCTCTACCTCCTGCTGCTCCAGGTCCTCGCCCACCGGGTGGTCTTCCAGGCCCACCTCCAGTTCCTGGGCGACCTGCTGCTGATCACCGCACTGGTCTACTACTTCGGCGGCATCTCCAGCCCCTTCTCCATCCTCTACCTGGTGGTGGTCATCGTCGCCTCGAGCCTTCTGGCCCGCCGGGCGGGGATGATGGTGGCCACCGTCGCCTGGCTGCTCTACGCCGTCGTGGTGGTGTCGGTGCAGCTCGGCTGGGTGCAGCCCCCCCACGTGCCCAGCGACCCCATCTCCGCCGGCCGCGTCGTCTACTACCTGGCCACCCACCTCTTCGGCTTCTACGCCGTGGCCATGATGACCTCGCGGCTGGCCCAGACCGCCACCCTGACCGAGAGGGAGCTGATCGCCCGGCGCGAGGACCTGGCCGCCCTGCGGGTGGCCCACCGCGACGTCGTGGAGTCCATCCCCAGCGGTCTGATGACCACCGACCTGCACGGCACGGTGGCGACGATCAACCGGGCCGGCCTCAACATCCTGGGCCGCTCGGAAGAGGAGCTGCTGGGCCAGCCCGTCTGGTCGGTCGGCCTGTTCAGCCCGCAGGAATGGCTCGAGCTGGCCAACGCCTCGCCGGCCTCGCGGGGCCGCCTCGAGGTGGAGGTGGCCACTCCCGACGGCCCGAGGCTGATCGGCTACTCGGTCAGCCGGCTGACCCGCGCCGACGGCCCGATGGCCGGCCGGATCGTCATCTTTCAGGATCTCTCCGAGTGGCGCAGCCTGCAGGAGGAGCTCCGTCTCCGCGACCGGATGGCTGCCGTGGGCGAGCTGGCCTCGGGCATCGCGCACGAGATCGGCAATCCCCTGGCCGCCATCTCGGGCTCGGTGCAGATGCTGTCGAGCACCCTGGAGCCGCGCTCCTCCCACGCCAAGCTGCTGCAGATCATCCTGCGGGAGAGCCAGCGGCTGGACCGGACCATCAAGAGCTTCCTCAAGTTCGCCCGCCCCGGCGAGCGGTCCAGCGTCCGCTTCGACGTCGCCCAGCTTCTCAGCGAGCACGTCGAGCTGCTCCGCAACAGCCCCGAGGTCACCGCCGACCACGAGCTGCTCCTCGACCTCACGCCGCCCTCGGTGTCGATCGTCGCCGACCCCGATCAGGTCAGCCAGATCTTCTGGAACCTGGCTCGCAACGCCCTGCGCGCGATGCCCGACGGCGGCCGGCTGCGGATCTTCGGCTCCCTGCAGGACGACGTCTTCCACATGCGGTTCGTGGACACCGGGCGCGGTATGACCGAGAAGGAGCGGGCGCGGCTCTTCCACCCCTTCCAGTCGGCCTTCGGCGGCGGCACCGGAATCGGCATGGCCATCGTCTACCAGATCGTCCAGGAGCACGGCGGCCGGCTGCGGGTGGAGAGCCGGCCCGGCGAGGGCACCGACATCACCGTGGAGCTGCCCCAAGCGATGGGCACCGGCGCGCTCGAGACGCGGGCGGCCGGGGGCTGATGACCGACGCCCGCATCCTCCTCGTGGACGACGAGGACAGCATCCTCGAGTTTCTCCAGCTTCTTCTGGAGGAGGACGGCTACCACGTCGAGGCGGCCGGCTCGGTCGAGCAGGCGAGAGAGCGGCTGGACGACGCCGCCTTCGACCTGGTGCTCTGCGACATCATGATGCCCGATGGCAACGGCCTCGATCTGCTGCGGGAGATCAGGCCGGAGGGCGGCCGGCCGGCGGTGATCATGATGACCGCCTACACCTCGACCAAGACCGCCATCGAGGCGATGAGGCTGGGGGCGTACCACTACATCTCGAAGCCCTTCGACGTGGAGGAGCTCAAGGTCGTGGTGCAGAAGGCGCTCGAGAAGACCGCCCTGGTGGACGAGAACGTCTATCTGCGCCGCGAGCTCGAGGAGAAGTACCGCTTCTCCAACATCATCGGCCGCAGCCGCCGGATGCAGGAGATCTTCGCCCTGATCGAGAGGGTGGCGAAGACCGGATCCACCGTGCTTCTCACCGGCGAGAGCGGCACGGGCAAGGAGCTGATCGCGCGCGCCATCCACTACGCCAGTCCGCGCTCCTCGGGGCGGTTCCTGTCGATCAACTGCGGCGCCCTGCCGGAGAACCTGCTGGAGAGCGAGCTGTTCGGGCACGAGCGCGGCGCCTTCACCGGCGCCGTGAAGGAGAAGCGCGGCCTCTTCCAGGAGGCCGGGGGGGGCACCCTCTTCCTCGACGAGATCGGCGAG
>JAWWBN010000078.1:0-14714 GCA_033720955.1 Thermoanaerobaculia bacterium
CACCCGGGCGCTGGCCAGCAGGCTCTCCCGGTACTCGACGCCGCGGCGGGGCTCCAGCAGACGCACCCCGAAGGCCTGGCTGGCGACGTTGATCTCGAGCTCGTCCCAGGCCAGGAGCACCCCCCGGTCGTCGAGCGCCTCCACCCGCAGGGTGTGGGGACGCGGGAAGTCGCCCAGGTCGATCTCCACGTTCCACGGCGGTCTCGTCTTGGTGGCCACCGGCCGGCGGTCGAGCAGGAAGGCCACCCTGTCGATCTCGTCGCCCACGGCCAGGGTGTCGAAGCGCACGAAGCCCCTCTGCAGCGCCCGGCGCGGCGGCACGATCTGGATGGAGGTCTCGCCGCGCGCCAGCGCCGCCGTGGCCTCGGCGAAGCGTCTCGAAGCCTCCGAGGCCAGCGCCGCGGGACGCTCGAAGGCGCCCTCCACCCGCGGCACCTCGAGCGGCCGCTCGAGTCGGAAGTACCGCTCGCCGTTGGTGTCGGCCAGCTTGACGATCAGCCGGTAGCTGCCGGGGCGCAGGTAGCGCTGGAAGGCCAGCGGGATGGAGTCGGTGCCGAACTGCTCCTCGGAGAAGGTGAACTTGTAGCGGAAGTTTTCGAACAGCTCGTCGTCGAGGACCACCTCCCCCGTCAGGTCGAAGTTGTAGGAGCGGAATCCCAGCGAGTCGCCCGCGACGACCTCCTCGCGTGGCACGGTGATCAGCCCCTGGACCACGGTGCGCTGCTGGTAGCGCGCCGGAAACTCCAGCGCCAGCTCGGCGGCGAAGGTGGCCGCCTCGGGGGGCAGCTCGGTGGAGAGCGCCTGGAAGGTGGCCAGCCACTCCTGGCTCGAGGGCAGCGGCTTGGCCAGCATGCGCCGGAAGCCGAGCTCCCAGTCCAGGCCGGCGGAGCGGATCGTCGCGGCGGCGGCCCCCGCCTGCTCGCCGTTGATGCAGCGGGCGGCGCTCTGGATCGAGCTGTCCCCGCCCACCATCTTGGGGTGCCAGAGCCGCGCCGGCCCGTCGTCGCGTGGCACCACGAAGATCAGCAGGATCGAGAAGGCCACCTGCTCGCTGCCCTCGTACAGCCAGACCTCCACCGGCTTGAAAGCGGCCGAGCACTTCACCTCCACCCGGCCGGTGGGCGGCCCGTGCACCAGGAAGATCCGCGAGCGGTCGTCCTCCAGGGTGCGGAAGAGGCCCCGCGCCTCGAGCAGGCGCTGGGTGTAGCGCACCTTGAGCTCGTTGCGGGCGGTCTTCGGATAGGGGTCGCGGACTCGCCAGAAGCGGTCGATGAACGCCTCGCGCTGGTAGTCGGTCTTGAGCGACAGGAAGACCCGTCGCTCCTGGGTGAGGATCAGCGGCTCGACCTCGCTCAGCCAGACCTCGAACCGGTCGGCCAGGACGGCGTCGGCGGCCGGGCCGGGCTCGTCGGTCGCCGCCGGGGCGGCCGGCTCCGGGGTCGCCTCGGGCGACGGCGCCTCCCGAGGCGGCGGATCCTCGGGCTCCGCGTCGCCGGCGGCGCCCGTCTGCCCCGCCGCCGCCGCCGCGACCAGCGCGAGCGCCAGAGCCGACGCCGCGACGCGGGAGCCGGGGCCGGCCGGACGTCGGACGCGGGCCGACACCGGTCTACAGCTCCGCCTCCACCGCCGCCGTCTCGCCGGCCAGGACGGGCGCCGCGAGGGCGCGGACAAGGGGAAGGGCGCGGTGGGCGAAGTGGGTCGCCGCGCGCACCTTGTTGCGCAGGAAGACCGCCTCCGCCGACCCCCCCTCCCGCTCGGCCGGCGGCAGGGCGGCGAGCCGCTCCCGCGCCCGCGCCGCCTGGCGCAGCAGCGCCTCTCCGGCCAGCACGTGCCCCGTCATGTCCAGCACCGGCACCGCGTTGAGGACGGCCAGCAGCGGCCCCCTCTCGCCGGCCAGGGCGGCCAGGGCGCTCTCGAGCGCCGCCAGCGCCTCCCCCAGCCGGCCCGCGGCCGCCCCCAGCTCGGGGTCGGCTCCGAGCTCGGCCGCCGTGGCCCCGGCCTCGGCGAGCAGTCGTCGCACCGCCTCGGGATGCCGGCGCAGCTTGCGGCCCACCAGGTCGAGCGCCTGGATCCCGTTGGTGCCCTCGTAGATCGAGGTGATCTTCGCGTCGCGCAGGTACTGCTCGGCCGGATAGTCCCTGATGTAGCCGTAGCCGCCGAAGACCTGGAGACACCACTCGGTCACCCGGAAGCCCCAGTCGGAGGGCCACGCCTTCGCGATCGGCGTCAGCACCTCGGCCACGCCCGCCCATCGGGCGCGCTCCTCCGCATCGGCCGCCGTGCGGCTCCAATCCACCGCCATCGCCGTCCGCAGGAGCAGCGAGCGCATCCCCTGGACGTAGGCGTCCGAGGTGAAGAGCATGCGGCGCACGTCCGGGTGCTCCACGATGGCCACCGGCTCCGCGTCGCGATCTCCCGCCCGGGTCCAGTGCCGGCCCTGCACCCGCTCGGCCGCGTAGGCGTGGGCGGCGGCGTGGGCCGCGGCGGCCACCGCGAGACCCTGGACCCCCACCTCGACGCGGGCGGCGTTCATCAGCTCGAACATCAGAGGCAGCCCGGAGTGGGGCTCGCCCAGCAGGTGGCCCACGCAACGCCCCTGCGACCCGAAGAGCATCGAGCAGGTGGGCGAGCCGTGGATCCCCAGCTTCTCCTCGATCGAGGCGCAGACCACGTCGTTGCGCTCCCCCGGGCGCCCCTCGGCGTCGAGCAGCAGCTTGGGGATGATGAACAGGGAGAGGCCGCGGCTGCCCGGCGGAGCGCCCGGCAGCCGCGCCAGCACGGCGTGGACGATGTTCTCCGTCAGGTCGTGCTCGCCGAAGGTGATGTAGATCTTCTCGCCGCGGATGGCGTAGCGGCCGTCGGGGAGCGGCTCCGCGGTGGCCCGCGAGGCGCCCACGTCGGAGCCCGCCTGCGGCTCGGTCAGACACATGGTGCCCGTCCACCGGCCGGTGATCAGCGGCTCGCAGTAGAGCCGCTGGAGCTCCGGACTCCCGTGCTCCTGGATCAGCTCCCCCACCCCCCGGGTGAGCAGGAAGACCAGGGTCAGGGCGAGGTTGGCGCCCGCGAAGATCTCGGTCACCGCCGAGGCCACCGTCAGTGGCAGCCCCAGGCCGCCGTGCTCGACGGGCGACGGCGCGCCGACCCAGCCGCCCTCGGCGACGGTGGCGTAGCCGCCGTGGAACGACGCCGGCAGCCGCACTTCTCCGTCGGCCCACCGCGCCCCCACCCGGTCGCCCTCCTCGTGCCCCGGGGCGAGTCGCTCACGGGCGATCTCCAGCGCCTCGCGCAGCGCCATCTCGACGCTCTCGCGGTCCCAGTCGGCGAAGGGCTCCTCGGCGAGAAGCCTCTCCAGCTCGAGCCACTCGAAGAGCTGGAAGCGCAGGTCGCGGTCGCCGGCCAGGTAGTCGGCCATGGGAGCGAGTCTACTCCCGGCTAGCGGACCCGGTAGGCGATCTCCGCGGTCTCCACCGGGGCGTCCCGCCCCGCCATCCAGACCCGGGCGCGCACCCGGTGCTCCCCCGGCGCGAGCTCCCAGAGCCAGGTGGTGACCCCGTCCCCCGTCCGCGCCACCACCTCGCCATCCACCAACCAGTGCACGCCCGCCGGCGGTGACGGCGTCTCGATCTCGAAGGGGAAGGCCTCCAGCTCGTCGGGAATCCGCGGGTCCATGGCCAGGTCGAGGCCGGGGGTGGGCTGGAGCAGCCGCACCAGAGGGTCCGCGGCGGGGCGGGCGGGCGGCGACGGACCGGCCGGCCGGCCGTGCTCGGGGCACGGCTCGATCGGGGCGCGGCCGGGTCGGAACCACTCCTCCACCCTCGGGCAGCCGTCGCCGGGCGCGAGGCCGGTCTCCCGGCAGATCGGGGCGCGGACCAGGGTGCGCGGCCGAGCGAGCGGCCGCGAGGGCCGGCCGCGACGCAGCTCGGCGAAGATACCGCGCAGCACCAGCGCCGGGCCGCGCGAGCCGGTGATCCCCTCCATCTCGCGGCGGTCGAGGTTGCCCATCCAGACCCCGACCGTGTGCCGGTCGGAGAAGCCCACCGCCCAGGCGTCGCGGTAGTCGTTGGAGGTGCCGGTCTTGACCGCCGTCTCGACCGGCAGCTCCAGGACGCCGCCGGTCCCGAACTCCAGTCGCCGCGCCTCCGGGTCGGCCAGGATGTCGGCGATCAGCGCGCTCTCCTCGGCGCCCATCACCCGCACCCCGGGGCCTCGCGGCTCGAGCTCGGGGAGGGCCACCAGCGGCTCGAGCACGCCCCCCCGCGCCAGCGCGGCGTAGGCGCCCACCAGCTCGTAGAGGGTCACCTCGCCGTTGCCCAGCGCCAAGCCCTCTCCGTAGACCTCGGGGTGGCGGCCCAGGCTGTCGAAGCCGAAGCGCCGCAGCACCCGATAGAGGACCGCGGGGGTCACCTCCTTCGCGACCCGCGCCGCCGGCACGTTGAGCGAGTTGCCCAGGGCGTCGCGCAGACGCACCCGGCCGTAGTAGCGGCGGCTGTAGTTGCGATAGGCGTGCAGGCCCCGCCCCACCGGGCCGGCGAAGGGCTCGTCGCGCAGCACCGTGGCCGCGGTCCAGCCGCGCTCCAGCGCGGCGGCGTAGAGAAACGGCTTCAGGGTCGAGCCGGGCTGACGCGCCGCCAGGACCGCGTCGATCTGGCTGCCGTCGCGCGACGAGTAGAAGCTGCCGGCGTTGACCCAGGCCAGGATCTCGTCGGTCTGGTGGTCCACCACCAGGGCGGCGCCGTCGGAGACCCCGGCGCCCCGCAGCACGTCGATCTGGTGGTCGAGGAGCGCCTGGGCGCGGCGCTGCAGGGCGGGGTCCAGCGAGGTCGTCGCCCGCGCCACCGGGCCGGCGCCGGCCTCCACCAGCCGCCGGCGGACCTCCAGCACGAAGTGCGGCGCGGCCAGGAGCGGCGCCGGCTCGGCCAGGGTCAGCGGACGGCGGGCGGCGGCGGCCTGCTCCTCGCTCAGCAGACCCCGCTCCCCCATGCGCCGGGCCAGACGCTCCACAGCCCGCTCCAAAGGCGTCGGCGGGACGCCGCCGGCGCGCCGCGGATCGAGCCGCCCGGGACTCCGGACCAGCGCCGCCAGGGCCAGGCACTCGGCCGGGTCCAGGGTGTCGAGGTCGCGGTCGAAGTAGTAGCGCGCCGCCTGCGCCACCCCCCGTCGCCGCGCGGCGTACGGCACCTGGTTCAGGTAGAGCTCGAGCACCGCCCCCTTGCCGAAGCGCCGCTCCAGTCGCTGCGACTCGAAGCCCTCGAGCCACCGCGACCAGGGGCCCCGGGGCCGCGGCGTCAGCAGGCCCGCCACCTGCTCACCGATGGTGCTGGCGCCCCGGACCACCCGCCCGGCCCGCAGGTTCTGCCAGAGGGCGTGCAGACGCGCCCGCCAGTCCACCCCGTCGTGGCGGTGGAAGCGCTGGTCCTCGGCCGCCACGAAGGCGTTCACCTGGAGGGGCGGCATCTCGTGCAGCGGCTCCTGGTCGTTCAGGTTCCACCGGTTCTCGCGGGTCACCGCCAGCGGCTCGCCCCGGCGGTCGAGGATCCGCGCCCGCGCCGCCGCGGCCGGGTCGGGCGCCAGGGTCGGGGGAAGCGGCGCCATCGACGCCGCGGTGGCCACGGCCAGGGCGAGTCCGGAGGCCAGCGCCGTGGTGACCGCGAGGGCGGCCGCCAGCCGCCACCGGGCTCGGAGCGCGGCGACGACCCGCGGCCGACGCCGGCGATCGCGGCGGGACGGGCGCGCCCCCCCCACGGGCGGGGGCGGCGCCGGCGCGCGGGGCCGACCGGAGCCGGGCCGGGCGTCTCGCCGGCCCGCGCTCACCGCCCCGCCTCCCCGGCGGTCTCCTCGCCCGCCTCCCCCGCCGCCTCCTCGACCGCCTCCTCCACCCGCAGGGTGCCGGGCAGCCCCAGCCCGAAGACGTCGGGGTCGTACATCTCCTCGGCCTTGGTGGGCAGCATGGTGAACTCGCCCGGCACGATGACCTGGGCGACGTAGGAGAGGTGGTAGCGGCCCGCCGGCAGGTAGTCGGCGTAGAACCGCGCCGCGTCGTTGCGCAGCTCGCGGTGGTAGAAGCTCCACCGCGTCCAGGCGAAGTGGACCCAGTCGTCGTAGCGGCGGTACCAGGCGTCGGGCGGGTAGCTCTCGACCGCCTTGGCGGCGTCCACCTGGGAGGCGGTGGCGAGCTGGCGGTTGACCGGCTCGAGCCCGCCGGGCACCGGGTCGTCCACCACGACGAAGTTGCGCGCCCCGGGGGTCGAGAGGTAGAGGTCCACGCGGACCAGCTCGCCGCGCTCCAGGGTCACCGGGTCGCCGAGCTTCACCCAGCCGCCGTCGCGCTCCACGCTGAGCTCGCGGCGCACCTCGAAGCCGGCGTCCACGGGCCGCCGCTCCAGGGTCGACGGCGAGAAGAAGAGCCGCAGGGCGTAGTAGAGCCTGCCGGCGCCCTCGTGCTCGATGGCCACGGCGGTGCGACGCCCCGGGTCGCCGGCCCGCACCGGCCTCTCGAGGTCGGCCGGCGGGTCGCGCAGGTCGTCGAAACGGGCGCTGCCCAGCGACTCCTCCCCCAGCCGCGCGCGCACCGTGAAGTCGGGCGGGGTGCGCTCCCAGCCGCGGCTGTAGTCGATCAGGGCGCGGGTGCAGAAGAGGTTCTCCTGGGTGTTCTCCCAGTGGTCGCGGCTGCCGCGGCCCAGGGTGACCGTCCGCGCCAGCTTCATCGGCAGCTCGCGGGCGCCGGCGCGGACCAGCTCGCCCTGACCCTCCCCGGCGAGAGCCGACAGGACGGCGCAGCTCGTGCGCAGCTCCGAGGAGTGGATGCGGGCGTAGCCGTCGTCCAGGGTCTCGACCAGCGACAGCTTGCCCGCCGACTCCACCGCGTGGGCGAGGATCCGTCCCAGCGCCTCGCGTCGCAGCTCCTCGGTGCCCGAGAAGTGGCCCAGCGCCTGGAGGTAGTGCGCCTGCCCGAAGAGGCTCATCCGCTCCACGTGGCCGCGGTAGCGGGCGACGTCGGCGCGGGTGATCTTGCCCGCCTTGGCCAGCGCCGCCAGGCTCACGGACCGCACCGTGGACTCCATGCCGCGGGAGTAGTAGTCGGGCACGGCGTCCTTGCGCAGTAGCTCGAGGAGGTAGTCGTGCAGCTTCTCCTCGACCGGGCGCGGCGGCCGGTGGCCCAGGTCCCGCAGCCAGCCGAAGGCGATGGCGGTGTAGGCCGAGAGATAGGGGCTGACGTGCTCGTCCGACGGCACCCAGTAGGTCATGCCGCCGTTGGGGGCCTGGAAGTCGGCCGCCGCGGCCAGCGTCCTCTCCGGCAGCCCCGCCGCCTCCGGCCAGGTGAGCTCGGGGTCCAGGTAGGAGGAAAGGGCGGCGAAGTGGGCCGCCATCACCCCCTTGGTGAGGATCTGCTCCCAGCAGAGGTAGGGGTAGCGGCGCAGGTAGTCGAAGGCGCCCTCCAGGTTGCCGATCACCGTGGGCGAGACCACCAGGCTGACGCGGCCCACGTCGTCCCGCATTCCGGGCGGGAAGTGGAGGCTCTCCTCGACCGTTCCCCCGGTGGTCGAGCCCCAGGTCGCGGCCGCCTCCACCGCCTGGCGCCGACGCACGGGCACCGGCAGCCGCAGGGCGTCGCGGTCGAGCTCGTCGCCGGCCTCCACGGTGAGGACGATCTCGCCGGGCCCGGCGGCGGCGACCGGCAGGCTCACCGGCACGCGGCGGAACGGCTCCGCCTCGACCACCGCGGCGAGCTGCGGCGTCCCCTGCACCGCGCCGGCCGCCGACCCGGTCACCTCGAGCCGACGCGGCGAGTCGGTGCGATTCATCACCGTGAAGCGGGCCTGGAATCGGTCCCCCTCGACGACCTGGTTGGGCAGCGCCGGGCGGATCTCCGTCGGCCGGTTCACCCGGAAGCTCCCCTGCCCCAGGCCCAGCCGGTCCTCCGCGGTGACGGCCACCACGAGCACCCGCCAGCCGGTGAGGTTGTCGGGCAGCGGGAAGCGGATGGTGGCGCGGCCCTCGGCGTCGGGGCGGATCGACGGGTTCCAGTAGCCCACGAACTTGAACAGGGTGCGCAGCGCCGCGTCGGGTCCGCCGCCGCCGCCCGGGCTCGCCCCCTTCTTCTCGAACTCCTGCCACCCCACCAGCCGCTTGAGCAGGTTGTAGTTGACGAGGTCGAGCGACCCCAGGTCGTAGAGCCCCAGGTGGGGGTCGTAGAGCCGGGGGCCGCCGGCCAGCAGATCGAGGACCGCTTCGTCGAGGACGGCCACCGCCAGCTCGATCGGCGGCCCGTCGCCCTGCCGGGTCTTGGCCACCAGGTCCACCACCGCCTCCTGCCGCGGCTCGTAGACCTCGGCGCGCGGGGTCGCCGTGACCTCCAGCTCCTTGTAGGGGTCCTTGACCACGGTGCGGGCGTAGCCGATGCGGAAGGAGGGCTTGCCGAGATCGACGACCCCCTCCTCCGGCGGCGGCGCCGCCCGCGGCGCGGCGACCACCACGGAGAGGTAGAAGCCGGGGAGGTGGTCGGGGCCCACCGGGAACTCGATCACCGGGCTGGAGTCGGCCAGCGTCGTCACCCAGCTCTCGATCACCCCGTACCGCTCCACCGTGACCAGCGCCCGGGCGCCGGGGAAGGGGTTGCGGACCAGGTAGCGCGCCGTCTCCCCCACGGCCAGGGTCTCGCTCTCCGGCAGGATCTGGAGATGGTGCCCGGGTGGCTCCTCCCAGAGCACCCGGCCGCGTCCCGCCGCCCAGCGGGTGAGCGAGCTGTTCACCGGCCGCCCCTTCTCGTCCTCGATGGAGACCGTCAGCCGGTAGACGCCGGCCTGGGGCGGCGTGAAGGCGCAGCCGGCCGGCGTCTCGCCGAGGGAGGGCTCCACGCAGCGGGCGATCTCCTCCCAGCTCTGGACGTAGCGGGTGAGGTAGGCGTTGCCCGCTCCCTTCACCCGCGACGCCCGGGTCTCCTGGTGCTCCACGCGGAAGAGCACCTCGACCCCGGCTACGGGACGGCCGGCGTCGTCGGTCACCACCGCCTCGAACCGCGTCGGCTCGCCGGCCTGGAGGATCCAGTCGCTCTGCCGGATGCCCACGTAGCGGTCGCGGCCCGCGAAGCGGGCGACGGCGCGCCCGGCGATCCGCTTGCCGCGGTCGTCCCGCACCGCGCTCTCCACGGCCAGGTCACCGTAGAGGATCTGTCCCTCGGGGAGGGTGAAGGCGGTCGCCAGCTCGCCGCCGCCGTCGAGGGTCCCCTCCGAGCCGTGGACCGTCTCCGGGTCCGCCGCCCCGCTGTCGAAGAAGAAGCCCGCGAGCGCCGGGGAGACCGGCGCGAAGGGGCGGGAGGTGAGGGTGGCGGTGATCCGGGTGGCCGCCTCGGCGTAGGGCCCCCCGGAGTGGAGCGCCGCCTGGGTGGCGACCTCGACCCGGTCACCGGGCCGGAAGAGCTCGGCGTTGAGGTCCGTGGTCACCCGGAAGGGAGCCGGGGTGAAATCGGTGACCAGCACCGTCAGCGGATAGAGGACCAGGTCCTCGGCGTAGCCCACCGAGAGCTCGAACCGGTACCAGCCCACCGCCCCCGTCGCGGGAACCTCGAACTCGCCCGCGTGGGCGCCGAACTCCGACAGGGTCAGATCCTCGACCTGGTGGACGATCTTCTCCATCGGATCGAGGACCTGCAGCCGGTAGCCCTCGGCCGGCGCCGGCTGCAGGGTGCGGTTGCCCTCCTGCCGGACGTAGAGCTTGTACTGCACCGTGTCCCCGGCGCGGTAGACCCCCTGGGCGGTGAAGCCCCAGGCGCGCAGGTGGCCGAACTTGCTCCGCCAGTCGGTGGGCATCCAGCTCTCGCCGGGGCCCCTGCCGTCCACCCGGAAGACGTCGGCCGCCGGCAGCACCGCGAAGTCGTCGCCCCGCCGCACCGTCACCACCAGGTGCGGCTCGCCCCGCGGGGTCCACCACGAGGTGATCTCGCGGCGGGGGTCCAGCTCCTCGGCGCCCGGGAGGCGGGCGATGCCGTCCTCCCCGGTCACGGCGCTCGCGACCTCGCCGGCGGGAGCCGGCTCGAGGCTCTCGAGCACCCGGCGCGAGACGCCGACCTCGGCGCCCGCCACCGGCTCCCCGGTGGCGAGATCGGTGACCCAGACCAGGCTGTTGTAGTGGCCCACCTTGAGATGCACCGAGAAGGGGGTCACCTGGGAGAAGAACCAGCCGTCCCGGTAGGGAATCGGCGGCCTCGAGTCGAGCGTCCCCACCACGGCGCCCGAGCCGTTGCGCACCCAGTCGCGCACCCGCAGCGGGTAGTGGTACGCGACATCCTGCGCCCGCGGCGGCTCGACGACCTGCTGGAGGCCACGCTCCAGCCCGCCGGGGTCCAGACGCGAGAAGGAGGCGTGGATGGCCTCGAGGTTGGTGACCACCGCCGGCAGGTGGGAGTCCACCCCCGACTCCAGCACCGAGACGTCGTGGTCGACGTGGAGCCGCGGCCGGCGGTGCCGGGTGGGGAAGGTGAAGTCCACGTCGGCCGTCAGGGGCTGGTCGAACTCGTCGCGCAGCTTCTCCCCCTCGCCGCGCAGCCGGTACTCCGCCGCCGCCCGGAGCACCTCCGGCAGCCGCACCTCGTAGACGTGCTCCCGCGGCGGTCGGCGGGAGAGACGCGACCACGAGCCGACGTTCTCCCACGGGTCGTAGTCGGTGCGGCCGCCGGCCAGGTCGGGCTCCACCCGCAGGTGGTCGCGGAGGACCTCCTTGATGATCGGGGTGGTGAAGCGGAGCCACACGCCTCCCAGCGGATCGCAGCCGCTCTTTCCGTCCACCGGGAGCGGGGCGGCGTCCACGGGGATCCGGAGCTGGCCCCCGGCGCCGTCGGAGCACCGCACCCCGAGAAAGCGCGGCGGCGGGAAGGTGCGGAAGGCGACCACGGGGCGGTCCTCCACCCCGGCCTCCGAGCCGCCGACCGGGGCCACGCCGGGGCTCACCCAGAGCGCCGCCTCGACGTGCTCCGGCAGCTCGCGGACGGGCTGGACGTGCCAGCTCCGGTCGCTCTCCCTGACCGGCTCGACGGTCACCGGCACCGGCTCCTCGCCCGCCACCCGGAAGGCGAGCGAGGCGACGACCGACCCGAGCTTCACCGGCTGGTCGAAGGTGACCCGCAGCACGGGGGTGCCGGGCGAGCGCCAGGTGCGGAACCAGTAGTGCTCGACCCGCGGCCGCCGCGTGAGAAAGGTGTGCTCCACGGCCTGGGCCAGGCCGGCGCCGTCCTGGGCGACGATGCCGGGGCGGACCACCACCCGCTAGCGGGTCGCCGGCGCCAGGGGACGCTCCTCGGCGAGCTGGCAGGCCAGCGCCGAGCGGTCGAGCCAACGCCACTCACAGCCTGGGTCGGGGGTGATCGAGATCGGGACCTCGGAGGCGTCCCGGGCCATGCGGCCCAGCGGCACCACCGGGCGGTCGAACTGGAAGACGACCTGCGACCCGGGCGGCACGTCCTCGCCGCTGGGCTGGATGCGCAGCAGACGCAGGGGCCCCTCGGCCGGCTGCGCCGCGGCCAGCGGCGCGAGCAGGAGGAGGAGCAGCAGACCGGCAGCGGTCGGCGGGAACGGCTTCTGCGGCATTCTCGACCTCCTCCCCGCGCGGCGGCGGGCCGACATCGTTGCCGTCCGACCCGTGCAAGCCCGACGCCAGACGCAAGAGCCCCGCGGGTAGGGGAACTTCCCGGCCGCGCACCGCGCGGCGGCGCGGGCGGCGGCCAATCTGGCGCCGCGGATCAGCCGGCGGCCGGGGGCGTGAGGTCGTAGACGAAGAGGTGGTCCTGCTCGCGCAGGTAGAGGCGGCCGTCGGCGATCACCGGGTGCGACCAGCTCGGGTCGCGGACCTCGGGGATCTCGAACGAGCCGTGCTCGCGGTACGCCTCCGGCGTCGCCTCGATCAGGATCATCAGGCCGTTCTGGTACCGGAAGTAGAGACGCCCGTCGGCCAAGGCGATGGCCGCCGAGTCGCGCCCGTCGTTGCGCTCGGGCCCCCAGGCGGTCTTGCCCGTGGCCACCTCCACCGCCACCGGCAGCCCCTTGTTGTGGCCCGTTCCGGTGTAGACGTGGTCGTCCACCCAGACCATGCCGCCGTGGTGGTTCTGGAGCTCGTTGCCCGGCAGGAAGTAGACCTCTCTCGCCGTCCAGCCGCCGTCGCCCGACTCGATCTCGAGCAGCGCCGCGCCGGTGCCGTAGCCGCTGGAGACGAAGACCTGGTCGCCCCGCACCAGCGGGGTGGGGATGTTGGCGATCTCGTTGGCCACCCGGTTGTAGTGCCAGAGCACCTTGCCGGTGGCAGCCTCGATGCCCAGCACTCCCTTGCCCACGAGCTGCACGTACTGGCGCACGCCCCCCGCCTCGGAGACCACCGCCGAGGAGTAGCCGGCACCCGGCACCCCCTCCGGCCCCATGTCGGCCGGAAGCGCCGCGCGCCAGAGGGTCTCGCCGGTGGCGCGGTCGAGGGCCACCACCACCGCCTCCTCCGAGCCCGGGGTGACGACCACCCGACCCTGGTCCACCAGGGGCGACTCGGAGTAGCGCCAGTCGGTGGTGCCCATGGCCTGCATCAGCTTGCCGCCGAAGTCCTCCACCAGCGAGCGCCGCCAGACGACCTCGCCCGTCGCGGCGTCGAGGGCGGCGACGTGCCCCTCGGTGCCCAAGACGAAGACCCGGTCGCCGTCCACCGTGGGCGTCGCCCGCGAGCCGCCGTAGCGGTCGCTCCAGGCCGGCCCGATCCGGGTCTTCCACACCGACGAGCCGTCGACGCGGGAGAGGGCCAGAGCGTACTGGCCGTCCTCCAGGTCGCCCATGGTGTAGATCCGGTCGCCGGCCACGGCCAGGCTGGAGTAGCCCCGGCCCAGGCCGCTGGCCCGGAAGACCAGCGGCGGCCCGCCCTCCGGCCAGGTGGCCGCGAGACCGGTCTCGGGGGACTTGCCGTCGCGCGCCGGGCCCCGCCACTGTGGCCAGTCGGCGGCGGAGAGGGCGGTGGCCCCCGCCAGCAGGACCGCGCCGAGAGAGAGCGTCGGGCGGTAGAACGAGTTCGGTTTTCTCATCGGATGCTCCCAGAAGATCCAGTTGATGCGACACCCGCCCCTTGGCGCGGGCCCGAGTTCCCAGAGAGTACGCGATCCGGGGGCCGAGGGTTCGCCGCCTGCGCGCTCAGCCGTCGGATCTCCCCACCTCCCGCTTCTCGGCCTCGCTCCCTTCGTCCTGGACGACGGTGGGCCGGCGGGTCTGCACCACCTTCTCGATGGCCGCGCCCACGCGCGAGTGGTCCCACGCCGAGTTCACCTTGAGCACGTTGGAGAGCAGCGCCACCAGGTAGCGCTTCTGGCCGGGACCGGGCTCGGCCGGGGACTCGACGATGGCGATGGAGTTCATCAGGTTGGTCGCGTTGCCCCGGTACTTGGCGCAGGTGAACTCCGGCTCCGGGCGGCACTGGTAGAACGAGCCGCTCTTGAAGTAGACCGCCGCCTGAGACAGCTCCGGCGCGTAGACGTAGCGGTAGCGCTTCTTCGTCATGTAGAGGTAGCGCTTCATCTCCCGGCTCGACCACTCGTCCACCATCCGGCCCTGCTCGATGCGCAGCAGCACCCGGACCAGCTCCCGCGGGGTGGCGAAGGAGCGGATCCCGGGGATCCGCGCCGAGCTGGCACGGGTCCAGAAGGTGCCCTGCTGGATGCCCTCCAGGTCGATCCCGGCGGCCTCGAGGGGCTCGTCGATCACCACCTGGGAGAGACGGGTGAGCTCCGCTCCGGAGGTGTCGCGCCAGAAGAGCCGCTCGGTCTCGGGGTCGGGCGGGTAGTCGCCGCCGAACCGACGGAGGAGCATCGCCTCCTTCCAGACCATGGCCCCCGCCGAGTTGGCCGACGCCGAGATCATGTGGTCGAGCCACTCGGAGAGCGCGAAGCGGTCGCCGACGGCGACCACCGAGAAGCGGTTGACCCCGGCCGCGGGGTCGTGCTTGGGCACGGTGTGGGGGTCTCCCCGGGTCCAGTCGGTCGCCTCCACCACCCGCTCGCGCAGCACCCGGAGCCGGTCGCGCTCGTCGGGATAGACCCGCCGCAGGCCGTCGAAGAGGGCGATCATGCAGAGCACCTTGCCGACGCTGCCGGGAAGCTGCGCCCGGTCCTCGCGCAGCGCCGCCCAGGCGATCGCCTCGGGGTCGGTGATGTCCACCACCGCCACGGCGTAGGAGGGGTCGCGGTTGCGGAAGATCGACTCCAGGGCCCCCTGGAGCTCGGGATCGCGGGGCGAGGCGGAGAGGTCCCAGGCCGGGTTCGCGGCCGCCAGGTGCAGGCGGACCGCTTCGACCCCCAGGAGCGCCCCGGGCGGCAGCCTGGGGCCGCTCGCCGCCTGCTGCAGCTTCAGATAGCCCAGCAGGCGGCGGATGCCGCTGCGCTCGAATCCGTTCAGCGGGTAGGCCACCAGGCCACCGGGGAGAACGAGATGGAGGGCGGCAGCGACGGCCAGGAGACGGCGCCTCATGGCGCGCTCTCCACCGCCGCGCCGGCCGGCTCCACCGCGACG
Organism: Thermoanaerobaculia bacterium; assembly: GCA_033720955.1. Classification (GTDB taxonomy): domain Bacteria; phylum Acidobacteriota; class Thermoanaerobaculia; order Multivoradales; family JAHEKO01; genus JAWWBN01. Next base: position 14,523 of record JAWWBN010000078.1, read on the forward strand.
GGGGTCCGGTCCAACCGCACCCGCTCCGGCGAGGGCGGCCGCTCGCCGGCCAGGGTCTCGACCACCCGGTCGGCCAGCCGCTGGCCGCGCTCCACCCGCGGCCGGTTCTGGAAGTGGCCCAGCCGGCCCTCCACGAAGCCTAACTCGTTGTCCCCGGGCTGCGGCCGGCCGTCGGCGCCGCCGGCCGGGGCC
>JAWWBN010000079.1:0-14713 GCA_033720955.1 Thermoanaerobaculia bacterium
CTCGCCGCGCTGCTCCTGGGTGAAGAGGCGGCGTCCGGCCACGGCGAAGGAGGACCACCCGGGGCCCACGCGGATCCTCCACAGCTCGCGCGGCGGGCGCGTCTCCCAATCGGCGGCGAGACGCACGCCGGGAACCACGCCGTCGCGCCCGGGACCGCGGAAGCCGGGCCACTCGGCCTCGGCCAGAGGCGTCGAGAGCTCGGCGGTCGCCGCGCCGTCGCGCGTCGCGAGGTAGCGGTCCTCGGCGGTCGGCGCCCAGCGCCAGGTTCGCTCGGCGCGGAAGTCGCCCCAGACGCCGTCCGAGCGGACGAGGGTCCAGAAGCCGAAGCCCAGCGTCGCGGCGAGGAGCGCCAGCGCGGTGCGGCGGCCGGGCGCCACCCAGCGGGCGGCCACCAGCCCCACCACGAAGGCGCTGAAGCCGAATGGGATGGCCTGCCCCAGGGTGCCGAAGCCGCGCATGGTGGAGTGCGAGAGGAGAGTGCTCACCACCAGCAGCGCGACGAGACCGGCGGCCCCCGCCAGCTTCTCGCGTCCGCGGGCGCGGCTGGCCGCGAGCCACCAGACCAGGATCAGGAGCGCGCCGATCGCGGGCCCGAAGAAGGCGGCCATGAAGACCGCCGGCGAGAGCTCGTCGGCGAGGGAGGGCAGGGCGCGAAGGGCCCAGAGCAGCGCCAGCAGCAGCAGAGCCGGCCACAGTCGGAGCGGTCGGAACGGGGGGGACGCGGGCTTGGGCTCCATGGGGCCTCCGGAAGCTCTGGCGGCGTTCTCGGCGATCCTAGCTCACGCGCGATACCGCCAAGCCGCCGGGCGGGCGGGAAATGAGTATCCTGTCACCATCATGGAGTATCGCCTCGGGATCGTGCTGTCCGGGGGCGGCGCGCGGGCCGCGGGTCACATCGGGGTGCTCAAGGCGCTGGCCGAGGAGGGGATCGAGCCGGACTGCTTCTCCGGCACCAGCGGCGGCGCCATCGTCGGGGCGCTGGCCGCCGCGGGCTACTCGCCCGAGGAGATGCTGGAGTTCTTCGAGACCCGGAGCCCCTTCCGGCTGTCCAAGCTGGCGCTGCGCAAGCCGGGCTTCATCGACACCGAGAAGGTGCAGCGGGACTTTCGCGAGTTCTTCCCCGACGACTCCTTCGAGGCCCTGGACAGGAAGCTGTTCGTGGCCGCCACCGACATCGAGAACGCGCGGCTGGAGATCTTCTCCACCGGTCCGCTCATCCCGGCCGTGGTGGCCTCGGCCTCGGTGCCGGCGGTGTTCACGCCCACTCCGGTGGGCGACCGGCTCTTCTCGGACGGCGGCATCGTGGACAATCTGCCCGTCGAGCCGCTGATCGGGCTGTGCGACCACATCGTGGGGGTGTACGCCAACCCGGTCCGGACGGTGGATCGCAAGCATCTGAAGAGCTCGTTCGCCGTCTCCCTGCGCGCCTTCGAGGTGGCGAGCTACAACGCCTCGCGGCGCAAGTTCCACCTCTGCGACCTCCTGCTCTGCCCCGAGGAGATCGGCCACTTCGGCACCTTCTCCACCAAGCACCTGGGGGAGATTCTCGACGTGGGCTATCGCGCCGCCCGGAAGCGCATGCCCGAGATCCGCTCCCTGCTCTCCTCGTGACCACGGGTCGGACGCCCGGCGCCGGGCCGGAGGGCGTTTTCTCTCTTGACGCCCTCCCGCCACGCTGCTAGCTTGAGGCGACTCGACTCTTCGAGCTCAGCGAGACGGCGCATCCTCGAGGCCCCAGGGCCCGGGGTGCGACGCACCCGTAAACGCCAGACCGAGAGGTGACGCATGCAGCCTAGCCCGTTCCAACGCACATTCTGGATCTTCGCCCTGGCGATCGCACTGCTCGTCGGGATGACGCCCGCCGCCCTGGCCCAGGGGGAGGGCGACGCGGAGACGGACACCGAAGAGGCGGAGGAGGCCGCCGCGGAAGAGCCCCAGTTCGGCGAGATCATCGTCGTCACGGGAACCCGCGCACAGCCGCGCTCCGTCACCGAGTCGATGGTGCCGATCGACGTGATCGAGGCCGACGACTTCCTGGCCCAGGGGGACACCGACCTCAGCAGCCTGCTGCGCACCCTGGCGCCCTCCTACAACGTCAACACCCAGCCCATCAGCGACGCGGCCACGGTGGTGCGGCCGGCCAACCTGCGGAACCTGGCCCCCGACCACACGCTGGTGCTGATCAACGGCAAGCGGCGCCACCGCGCAGCCGTCATCTACTGGCTCGGCAACGGCGTCGCCGACGGCGCCCAGGGCCCCGACATCTCGGCCATCCCGGCCATCGCCCTGCGCCAGGTCGAGGTACTGCGCGACGGGGCCTCCGCCCAGTACGGCTCGGACGCCATCGCCGGCGTCATGAACTTCCTGCTCAAGGATGCCAGCTCCGGCGGCTCCGTCGAGCTGCGCACCGGCCAGTACGCCGAGGGCGACGGCACCTCCTACTCGGTGGCGGCCAACGCCGGCTTCCCGCTGGGTGACACCGGCTTCTTCAACGTCAGCTTCGAGGGCGGCCAGAGCGACCCGACCGACCGCAGCGTCCAGCGCGACGACGCCGCCGCGCTGATCGCCGCCGGCAACACCCACGTCCGCGACCCCGCGCAGATCTGGGGCTCCCCCGAGATCGACGACGACTACAAGTTCTGGGCCAACTTCGGCCACGTCTTCGACAGCGGGCAGCAGTTCTACGGCCACGCCAACTACGTCTCGAAGACCGTCACCGGCGGCTTCTTCTTCCGCAACCCGAACACCCGGGGCTCCGTCTTCAGCCTGGACGGCGGCCAGACGCTGCTCATCGGCGACCTGCTGGACGCCCAGGACGGCGTGCTGGACGGGTCGGCCAACTGCCCCACGGTGACCGTCACCAACAACGTGCCCGATCCGGCCGCGTTGGCGCAGGTCTTCGCCGACCCCAACTGCTTCTCCTTCCAGGAGCTCTTCCCCGGCGGCTTCACACCCAACTTCGGCGGCGACGTGCAGGACAGCGCGCTGCTGCTGGGGGTCCGCGGCCAGACGGGGGGCGGCCTGGCCTGGGACGTCAGCCTGTCCAACGGCTCGAACGAGGTGGACTTCTTCATCTTCAATACGGTCAACGCCTCTCTGGGCCCCGACACGCCCACCTCCTTCGACCCCGGCCTCTACGAGCAGGAGGAGCTCAACTTCAACTTCGACGTCAGCTACGCCCTGAACAACCAGACCAACGTGGCCGGCGGCATCGAGTGGCGCGAGGAGGAGTTCACCATCGGCATCGGCCAGATCGAGTCGTTCGAGATCGGCCCGCTGGCGGCGCAGGGCTTCAGCTCCGCCTCCAACGGCTTCCCCGGCTTCAGCGACATCGCCGCCGGCTCGTGGAGCCGCAGCAACTGGGCCGTCTACGGCGACCTCGAGCGCACCAGCGCCGACGAGCGCTGGACCTACGGCGTCGCCGTGCGCTTCGAGGACTTCGAAGACTTCGGCTCGACCACCAACGGCAAGCTCTCGGCTCGCTTCCAGGCCACGGATCAGTTCCAGGTCCGGGGCAGCATCTCGACCGGCTTCCGCGCTCCCACGCCGGGCCAGTCGAACGCCTTCAACGTCTCGACCGAGTTCGACCTGCAGTTGATGGACCTGGTCAACAACGGCACCATCCCGTCGTCGTCCCGCGTGGCGCAGCTCCGGGGCGGTCAGCCGCTCACCGCCGAGGAGTCCACCAACCTGGCCTTCGGCTTCGGCTACGACAACGGTCCCTTCACCCTGACCGTGGACTTCTTCCAGATCGAGCTCACCGACCGCCTGGCGGTGACCCAGAACTTCTCCCTCACGCAGGAGGAGGTCGACCAGCTCGTGGCCGAGGGGATCACCAGCGCCGCCAACCTGCAGAACTTCCGCTTCTTCACCAACGACTTCGACACCGAGACCCAGGGCTTCGACGTGGTGGCCACCTGGCTGCCGCCCGGCCTGGGCGGGAACACCGACTTCAGCTTCCTCTTCAACTACACGGAGACGGAGGTCACGAAGTTCAATCCCGCCACCCTGGACCAGACCCGCATCCGGGAGCTGCAGGAGGCGCTGCCGGAGATGCGCTACAACCTCACCGCCAACCACCGTCTGGACAACGGCCTGCGCTTCCTGGGCCGGCTGAGCTACTACGACGACTGGTTCGACTCCGAGGACGTGGCGGTCTACGGCGGCAAGCACGTGCTGGACGTCGAGGTCGGCTACCAGTTCAACGACAACCTGGGCCTGATCGTGGGCAGCCAGAACATCCTGGACGAGTTCCCCGATGTCAACACCGGGGCGCGCTCGGGGGTGGGCAACCTCTACAGCCAGTTCTCCCCGTTCGGCTTCAACGGCGCGTTCTACTACGCCCGCCTGGTGTACAGCTTCGCCTCCTCCTGGGACTAGACCGGGGGAGCGTCGCGTCGGCGGGCGAAGCTCCGCCGGCGCGATCCGTCGCCGATCCAGGGCCCGTCACCTCTTGGTGGCGGGCCCTTCTTCTCTCCCGGGAGGGCGCCCCGGGCCGGCGACGACCGGCTAGCGGACTTCGAGCTCGGCCACCCCGAACACCCGGCCCTCGCGGGTCTTGAGAGTGGTCCGGTAGCGGCCCGGCGGCGTCGCGCCCGTCTCGGGCCGCCAGAGACCCCAGACCCGGAAGCCCCACGGATGGGCGGCGATCTGCACCTCGCCCGTGCCTCCGATCCTCTCGCCGTCGCGGAACCAGTCGAGCTCCACCGTGGTCGAGAGCTCGCTGGGCGAGAAGACCTCGACCAGCACCACCAGCCCCGCCTCGACCGAGGCCGCCGGCGCCGGCGACTCGAGCGGAGCCGACAGCTCCAGCGAGTCGGGGTCGATCCCGGCGGCGAACGTGGCATCGGTCATGCGCAGGGGCACCGGCGGCACCAGCACGGGCAGTGCGAAGCCCACCACCAGGATCGCCAGACCGGGCGCCAGCATCCGCGTCCGGCCCCACAGACCCCGCGCTCCGCGCCAGACCAGCGGCGCCGCGGTGGCGACGGCCGCCACCGCGGCCACACGGCTGGCGACGGCCGGATCCACCTGGAGCACGATGGGCAGCAGCAGGGTCAGCGCGGCGAACGCCACGGTGGCGAAGAAGAGCATGCCGAAGAGGGGGCTGGTGCGCAGCAGCCGGTCGAAGAGCAGGTCCAGGCAGGAGAGGAGGGCCAGACCCACCAGGAGAGCGGTGAACGCCAGGTTGGGAGAGGTCGGCACCGTGGAGTAGGCGAAGAAGGGGATCAGAAAGAAGAGCGTCTCCTGGTAGAGGGTTCGGGTCAGGTAGGAGGTGATCTCGACGCCTACCGGCGGCGCCTGAAGGTCCTCCATCCGGTCCCCGACCCCCCTGGCGGTCCCGTCGGGGCGGCCGCCGAAGAAGAGGGTGGACAGCCAGGTGACGCCCAGGAAGACCACGACCCACGGGACGAAGGAGTAGCGCTCGTGCGCCAGGACCACCACCGCGATCCCGGTCACCAGGGCCCAGACCGAGTGGACCATCCAGAAGAGACGCCGGTGGCGGTTCCAGAAGCGGCGCGCCCGATCCCGGAAGGAAGCCCTCTCCTCGGGGTCGCCGGCGCTCGGGCTCTCGGGTCTGGGGTCTCTCATCTCACGGCGCCGGCGCGGGTGCCGCGGCCAGCGCGGACGGGATCATAGTGCGGAGCGGCCGCGTCGCGGCAAGCGGCCGACCCTCCCCGTGCGCGACCGGCCCCCGCGTGGTGGCCGGGCTCTCAGAGCCGGTCCGTCTCCTCGATGAAGCGGGCCAGGTCGTCCCGGAACTTCTCGAGCGAGGGCGGGTGCAGGTACATCATGTGCCCGGCCTCGTACATCTCCAGACGAATCCGCTCGCGGGCCTCGGGCGGCACGTCGAGGTGGGCGATGTCGTGCTTGGTGGCCAGGGTGGGGGTGGCCAGGTCGTAGTAGCCCTGCTGCACCAGGAGGTGCAGACCGGGGTTCATGGTCAGCGCCATGGCCAGGTCGCCGCGCAGGTTGGCCCAGGGCACCGCCCAGCCCTGGGAGTCGGGCGGTTGGTGCTCCCAGTCCCAGTCGCGAACCCCGCCCATCACCTGGTAGGTCTCGTCGCGCCCGAACTCCAGCTCGTCGTGCAGGTAGCTGAGGAAGGCGGCGGTGAAGGCGGGTCCCACCGCCGGGAAGAACGGGTCGTAGTCCATGTCCTCCGCCAGCGGGTTGACCGAAGGGCCGATGAACCGGGAGTCGATCCGCCCGGTGATGGTGCGCTGGTCGCGCAGCAGCTCCTGCAGGAACTGCTGATGGCCGACCCGGAGGTCCGCCCTCTCCCAGTAGTCCGACGAAGCCCCGGTGTAGGCGGCCAGCTTCTCCGCCACCGCCCGCTTCTCCTGGGGGTCGATGGTGTAGCCCTTGAGGAGGGCGGGAGCGTACTCGTCGTAGGCGAAGCGCTCCACCTCGGCGTGGAAGGCCGCCAGGTCGGCCGGCTTGTCGGGGATCGCGTCGTGGTACCAGGCGGTGGCCGCCAGGGTCGGCAGGTAGAGCACGTGCGGCAGGTCGATGCCGCCGCCGTCGATCCCCGACCCCATGTCGAGGAAGGGCGACACCACCACGACGCCGTTGAAGTTCATGCCGTGGACGCTCTGCAGGTGCCAGACGAGACCGGCGGTGCGGATGCCGCCGTAGCTCTCGCCCAGGATGTACTTGGGCGACGCCCAGCGGCCGTTCTCACTGACGTACTGCTTGATGAACGAGCCGACCGAGCGGATGTCCTGGTCGACGCCCCAGAAGTCGGCCCCGGTCGCCTCGCCCAGCGGCTTGCTGAAGCCAGTGCCCACCGGGTCCACCATGACCAGGTCGGTGACGTCGAGGATGGAGTGCTGGTTGTCGATCACCTCGGCCGGCGGCGGCGGCGCGTAGCCCTCGTCCACCACGACCACCCGCTTGGGCCCCAGCACCCCCATGTGCAGCCAGATCGACGACGAGCCGGGGCCGCCGTTGAAGGCGAAGGTGACGGGGCGCCGGCGCTTGTCCTCGACGCCGTCGCGGGTGTACGCGATGTAGCCGAATCGGGCGATCGGCTTCTCCCGGTCGTCCTCGAGGATCAGCCAGCCGGCGGTGGCGGTGTAGTCGACCCGGGTGCCGGCGATGACGAGGGAGTGCCGGGTCGAGGACGACCGCGCCTCCGGCGCCGCCTCCTCCGTCCGTTCCGACCCCGATTCCTCGGATGCGGCCGCCGCCCACGCGAGGGGCAGGGCCGTCAGCGCCGTCAAGACGGCAGCGGTGCGAATCGCTCTCATTCTCCAGCCGGTGATCTCTACTGTCTCGTCTGCCGCCATCTGCTGGATCTCACGATCAGCCGGGATGGACGCGGTCAGCCTGCCCGCCCCGCTGCTAACATCCTCCCGGCGCGAATCCTACCGCAAGCCGACGCCGCGCCGATCCCCCACCACAAGAGGAGCCGTCATGAGACCTCTCGGTCCCAGCTCGAATGCCATCGCCCCGCTCGCCGCTCTCGGCCTCCTGGTCACGGTCGCCGCCTGTGGGGGCGGAGCCGGCGCGCCGCCGGCCGATCCCGGGGAGTGGCCTCGCTTCCGCGGTCCCGGGGGCAACGGCGTCACCGAGGCCACGGGTCTGCCGGTGGAGTGGAGCGCCGACAGCCCCAACGTCCGCTGGCGGACCGAGATCCCCGGCATCGGCAACTCGTCGCCCATCGTGAGCCACGGCCGCGTCTTCCTGACCACCGCCGTCGACACCGGCGAGCGGCAGCTCTCCCGCCGGGTGGTCGCGCTCGATCTCGACAGCGGGGGCATCCTCTGGCAGCGCGAGGTCACGGCGGGAGAGGAGGAGCAGAAGCACCCGCTGAACACCTCCGCGGCACCGACGCCGGTCACCGACGGACGGGTGGTCTACGCCCACTTCGGCGACGTCCTGGTGGCGCTGGACCGGGAGGGCGAGGAGCTGTGGAGCACCGTGATCGATCCGGACTACCTGGAGTTCTCCCACTACGGCGCCGGCAGCTCGCCCGTGCTCACCGAGAAGGCGGTCATCGTCGCGCAGGACCGCGAGACCGGTGAGAAGGCGGCCGGATGGATCGGCGCCTTCGACCGTCGGACCGGTAGGGAGCTCTGGCGCGAGAGCTGGACCGACCGCTGCTGCTCCTACACCACCCCCTTGATCCGGGATCGCGGAGCCGGCGAGGAGATCATCTTCCCGCAGCAGGGGATGATCGTCGCCTACGCCGCGGAGGATGGCCGGACGCTGTGGACCCACGAGCTGGTGGTCAACCAGCCGGTGGCCAGCCCCGTCACTCCGGAGCCCGATCTGCTCGTCTTCCTGAGCGGCGCCAACCAGGTGCGCGTCGCGCAGGCCATTCGGCTGACCGGCGCCGGCTCCGAGACCCGCCCCGAGGCCCTCTGGCAGGCGACCCGGGTGGTGCCGCAGACCTCCTCCCCGGTGGTCTACCAGGGCCTCCTGTACAGCACCACGGACGCCGGAGGTATGGTCGCCCGTCCGGTGGACGACCTGAACCCGTTCTACACCCGCCGCCTGCCCTCCACCGCCTACGAGTCCTCCCTGGTGGCCGGCGACGGCAAGGTCTACGCCAACAACATGCGGGGCGAGACGGCGGTGGTGCGGGCGGGATCCCGCTTCGAGCTCCTGGCGCTGAACTCGCTCGGCGAGCGGGGCTCCAACGCCTCGCCCGCGGTGGCCGGCAGCAGCCTGCTCATCCGCACCCGCAGGGGCCTCTTCCGGATCGACGGTCCGGGTCCGCAGGGCGCCGAGCCCGCGGGGGGCTAGACGGCGGCGTCGCGGTGGGCGCGGATCCCCGCCGCGCCCCCCGGCACCAGCCGTCCGACCACGGGCAGCTCGCGCACCACCGTCTCCTCGCGCCGCGGGCCGCTGGAGATCAACGCCACCGGCGCCCCCACCTCCTCCTCCACGGCGGCGACGTAGGCTCGGGCCCGGGCGGGCAGCCGGTCGTGGTCCAGAGTGCCCACGGTGGTCTCCCGCCACCCCGGCAGCCGGCGGTAGACCGGCTCGGCCGTGGCCAGCTCCTCGAGCGACGACGGCAGTCCGCGCACCACCCTCCCTCCGAGCCGGTAGCCGGTGCAGACGAGGATCTCGTCCAGGTCGTCGAGCACGTCGAGCTTGGTGAGGGCGATGGCGTCCACGCCGTTGATCCGGCGGGTGTGGCGCGCGACGACGGCGTCGAACCAGCCGCACCGCCGGGGCCGACCCGTGGTGGTCCCGAACTCGTTGCCGCGCTCGCGCAGCAGCTCCCCCGCTCCGCCCGCCAGCTCGGTCGGGAAGGGGCCGCCGCCCACCCGGGTCGTGTACGCCTTGAGCACGCCCAGGACGCCGTCGAGACGGCTCGGGGGCACCCCCGTCCCGGTGGCCGCACCGCCGACGCTGGCGCTCGAGCTGGTGACGTAGGGGTAGGTGCCGTGGTCCAGGTCGAGAAGGGTCCCCTGCGCCCCCTCGAAGAGCAGGCTCTCGCCGGCGTCGATCCAGTCGTTGAGCAGCTCCTCGACGTCCCCCAGGTAGGGGTCGAGCCGCGCCGCCCAGTCGCGGCAGATCGCGACCGTCTCGCCCGGCCCGGCGGTCTCGGTGCCCAGGTGCTCGAGCTGCGGACCGATCACTTCGAGCGCCACCTCCACGAGGCGCTCGAGGCCGTGGGCGGAGAGGTCCCGCACCCGCAGCCCGTAACGACCCGCCTTCGCCTCGTAGGCGGGGCCGATGCCGCGGGCCGTGGTGCCGATGGCGTCGCCACCCCGCGCCCGCTCGCGGGCCGCGTCGAGCTCGATGTGCTGGGGCAGGATCACGTGGGCTCGCCGTGAGATCCAGAGCCTCCCCTCGACCTCGACGCCGGCCGCCACGAGCCCGGAAAGCTCCTCGAAGAGGCTCGCCGGGTGAATGACCATGCCGTTGCCCAGGACGCACTTCTTGCCCGGGTGGAGAACCCCCGAGGGGACGAGGTGGAGGGCGAAGTGGCGATCGCCGAACTTCACCGTGTGTCCGGCGTTGTTGCCGCCCTGGAAACGGACGACGGCGTCGAAGGCCGGACAGAGCAGATCGACGATCTTCCCCTTCCCCTCGTCGCCCCACTGCATGCCGATGACGACCGTGTTGGGCATGAAGGGAACCGGGGGGTCCGCCGCAGGGAACCGTCGGCAGGGTAGCAGAGGGTCTCCGGACCGGCAAGACGGGGTGGTCGTACAGAATTCCGTAGCACTTCCCCCGACGAGTTCCGGTCTCAGCCGGCGGCGCCGTGCTCCACGTAGTCGTCGAGCTGGTCGAGCAGCCGGCCGAGCTCGTCCACCACCGGTAGCTTGCGCCCCCCCTCGTCCAGACCCACGCCCTCCCACAGCGAGCGCGAGGGGTCGGCCAACACCTCCACCCGCAGCGTGATGCCGTGGCGGGCGAGCTTCGGCGCCAGCTCGTCCTTGCGCTCCAGCAGGTCCCGGCGGGTCGCCCGGTAGGCGTGCTCGCAGACGTCCTTACGCGAGGCGAAGCTGAAGATGTTGTTGAAGAACATCCTGTAGTCGGTGCGGCGGGGCTCGATCAGGACCACCTCGGCGTCCCCGTACCGACCCTCGTAACGGGCCATCCCCGCCTCCATGCGGGAGTGGATCAGCGTGCGGAAGGTCTGCGAGATGACCGAGGGCCACCCCCGGTCGATCAGCTTGCCGCGGCGCATGACGCCGTCGTGCACCGCGCGCCGGGTGTCCACCGGCACGATCGGGTTGACGCACAGCACCAGGTCGGCGCCGGCGTCCAGCGCCACCGAGGCGTGGACCGTCTTCACCAGCGCGCCGTCCACGTAGTGCCGGCCGTCGATCTCCACCGGCGGGTAGATCCCCGGCAGGGCCGAGCTGGCCTGGACCGCGCGCGAGATCGGCACGTGGTCGAAGCCAGGCTCACCGAAGCGCACCGCCTCGCCGGAGTCGAGATCCACCGCCACCACGTAGAGCGGCCTGCGCAGCTCCCGGAAGTCGTCGGTGCGGCCCTTGAGGGTGTAGATCTTCTCCAGGTAGGCGCGGATCGGCTCGTTGTCGAAGACCCCCACCGGCAGCGCCCGACCCAGGCGCGTGAGCGAGTCGAGGAGGCTGCGGTCGCTGGGGTTCTTCAGGTACTTCGACAGCGACTCCCAGAGCAGTCGCGGCACTCGGCCCATCCGGTGCGCGATCTCGCCCACCGCCGGGGTGAGGAAGATCTCCGAGGTGAAGGGGTGCTGCCCCGGGTCCTGACGCACGATGGCCCGGCACTGCTGCCGGGTGGTGATTCCGTTGACCAGGTTGGAGCCGATGAAGGCGCCGGCGCTCACGCCGACGTAGACCCCGAGATCGGTCAGGTCGATGCCGTCGAAGGCCTCGTCGATGGCCCGGAGGGCGCCGATCTCGTAGATGGCGCCCTCCAGGCCACCGCCGGCCAGGGCGATGCCGATCTTGGACTGCCTCGCGGCTGCCGTCACGGTTCGCCGCTCCGCGGTCAGGCGGTCTTCGTCGTGGTGCGCTTCGACTTGGCGGCCGGACGCTTGGAGCCCGACGACTTCAGTCCGTCGATCTTGAGGGTCAGCTCCTCGACCCGCTTGGTCAGCTTCTGGATCTCGGAGCGCGTCGGCACGCCGAGACGCTTGAGGGCGGCGGCGATCTTCTCGTCCACCGTGTCCTCCAGCTTCGACCAGCTCGACTCGGCCTTGTCCCGCGCCTCCTCGACGCGATCCTCGACCTTCTCCTGAACCTCCTTCATCCGCTTCTTCGAGCGCCGCTCGAAGCTCTCGCCGCGCTCGACCAGGCTGGAGAAGAGCTTCTCGCCCTCCTCCTCGGCCATGGCGACGGCGCCGAGGCCGGCCAGCCAGATCTTCTGCGCCGACTCGCGCAGCTCGGCGGGGATGACGTTCTTCTCACGCTTCTTCTTCGTGGTCATGGGATTCCTCCTGTGGTTTTTTCCCGTTGTCTCGTCGGTTGCTTCTAGCTCTTCTTGGCCGCGCTCTTGGTGGCGGCCTTCTTGCGGGCCGCCGGACGCTTCTTCGCCGCGGCGGCGGTCTTGCGGGCGACTCCCGAGGCCGCCTTCTTCGGACGCTGGGCGGGGGTCTTCCGCCGCGCCGGCTCCTGCTCCAGGGTGCTCAGAGAGGCCTCGAGACCCTCCAGCCGGGAGCGCAGGGTCTCCATCTCCTCGCGCACCCGGCGCAGCGGACCCACCCGCTCCAGCGACTTCTGGAACAGCCGGTCCATCCCCTGCTGCATCTGCTCGACGCCGGTGGTCACCGCCTGCTCGCCGCGCCGCACGAACTCGTGCAGCACGTCGGCGGAGAGGGGGAAACGGCCGCTGCGACCCTCCTCGAGGATCACCTGGGTCAGCGTGTGGGTGGTGACGTCCTCGCCCGAGGCGTTGTCGATCACCCGCACTTCCTGGCCGCGACGCACGAAGGAGGCGATCTCCTCCAGCGAGACGTAGCGGCTCTCTTCGGTGTCGTAGAGCTTGCGGCTCTCGTAGCGCTTGATCAGTCGAACCATCGTAGTCTCCCGTTTCGGTCGGTCATGCCGCCCTGCGGCAGCGACACCCACTTTATACCGCACTGCGGCATAAACTGTCAAGTCCCTTCCGCGCTGCGGCAAAACCGGCTCGCGCGTCAGCCCAGCCGCTCGGCCAGACGACGCGCCAGCCGCGAGAGGGAGGCGAGGTCGCTGGGCTCGCTGGGCAGAAGCGGCACGGCGATGAGGGGGTGATCGGGCAGCAGCGTCTTCAGCGCCGCCAGACCGTCGTGGTCACGGCGCCCCAGCCAGGCGAGGAGCTGCCGTCCGTCGGAGGGATCGATCTCGCCGCCCTCCGGCGCCGCGCCGTCCGGCCGGGGGTGGACCCGGTTGACCACCAGGGGGCCCAGACCGTAGCCGGTCTCCCCGAGCTTGCGGGCGAAGAAGAGCGCGTCGGGAATCTTCTCCTCGCCCGGTCCGGCCACCAGCACGAACCGGGTGTCGGCGCCGCGGAGGAGCTTCTCGACCTCGGCGGCGCGCTCCTCGAAGCCGGAGTAGAGCGGCGCGAAAGCCTGGAAGAACTCCGACATGTCGCGCAGGAGGTCGAGGCCCACCACCTCGTCCAGGAACCGCTCCACCCGGCTGCCCAGCGGTCCCAGCATCGCCGCCGGCTTGAGCCGTCCCCGGTCGTCGAACCACCGCTTGAGGGCGATCTTCAACACCCCGCTGTTGAGGAAGCCGACGATGCGCTGGGGCGCCTCGAGGAAGTCGAGCGCCTGCCGGGTGGGCGGGGTGTCGAGGACGATGCGCCGGTAGCGACCCGACCGGGCCACCTCGAAGAGCCGCTCCACGGCCATGTACTCCAGGATCCCTCCCAGGCTGCCGGCAAGGTTGTGGTAGTACCGGTTGCCGAGGATCCGGGCGCGCGCCTCGTCGTCGGGGGCGTAGCGCGCGATCAGCCGATCGAAGGTGCCGCGGGCGTCCAGCAGGCTGGCGGCCAGCTCTACTCCCGGTCCGGCGTCCACCGCCACCTCGCGATCGCGCGCGCTCTCCCCCACCCCCAGGGCGTCCTTGAGCCGCAGCGAGGGGTCGAAGGTCATCACCAGGGTCGGCTCCCCCTCCTGGGCCAGGCCGAGACCCAGCGCGGCGGCGAGGGTGGTCTTGCCCACCCCGCCCGAGCCGACGACGACGACCAGGGGCGGCAGGCTCTCCGACAGGCTCACGGACCGCCTCCCGAGCCGGTCAGGGCGGGGGCGAGACCCGCCGCGAGCTCGGCCACCAGCCGCGGCCCCCGGTCCAGCGGCCAGAGGGGAAGCTCGACCCGCGACCCGGCCCACCCCCGGTCGAGGCGCCGCAGCTCTGCCTCGTTGAGCTGTCGCCGCTGGCGCCAGAGCCGCCCGAGGACGTCTTCGGCCTCCCCACCGCGGGTGGGCAGCGGCGGGTAGAGACCGTTGACCACCAGCAGGTCGGGCGACCGCTCCAGCCGCTCTTGGAGCAGGGAGGCCAGCTCGAGGGCCTCGGTCACCGGCATCTCCTCGGCCAGGGTCACCGCCACCACGCCCGTCCGCGCAGGCTCTCGGACCAGCTCCGCGACCTGGTGGGTCAGCTCGCCGATGGGCCCCTTGCGGATCACCTCGGCCACCAGCAGCGGCGCCGCCAGCAGGGAGACCCCGTGACCGGTGGCGGGGGCGTCCAGCACCACCGTGTCCACCCGGGGAGCTCCGGGCGCCAGCCCGCGCACCAGCCGCAGCGTGTGCCCCAGCACCGCGAGCTCCTTCAAGCCCGGTCCGCCGCCGGTGAACTGACGGTACACCGGGCTGGCCAGCACCCTCTCGACCAGCGCCCGCACCCGCAGCCGCTCGCGCACGAGCTGGTCCAGCACGTCCGTCGCCTGGAGATTCTGCAGGTAGAGCCTCGGCTCCACCTCGACCACCTCCCCGCCGGACGGCGGCCGCGAGAACATCTGGTGGACCGTCTCGCGGGGGTCGATCTCGAGCACCAGCACGGAGCTCCCCGCCGCCGCCAGCGCCTTGCCCGCCGCGGCCGCCACGGCGCTCTTGCCGACGCCGCCCTTGCCGGTCACCACCAGGAGCTGCCGCGCCGCGAGCGGCGGGGTCGGGCTCATCCGCGGCCCGGCACCTCGAGGCCGAACGCCCGGTAGCCGCGGTCGATCCAGGCCCGCCAGCGCGACGGCACCTCCGCCTCGGGGAAGATCGCCTCGACCGGACAGGCGTCCACGCAGAGGGTGCAGTCGGTGCACTCGGCCGGGTGGATGACCAGGGCC
>JAWWBN010000080.1:0-14702 GCA_033720955.1 Thermoanaerobaculia bacterium
AGGGGGAGGCTGGTGGAGCTCGTCGGGCGGCGCACCAGCGGGCGCTTCTCCATCGCCCTGGGCGCTCTCACGGCGGCCACCGCCGCGGGCGACGTGGCGGCCCTGGTGGACCTGGCCAACGGCCTCGATCCGCAGACGGCGGCCGCCGCCGGCGCCGACCTCGAGCGACTGCTCTGGGTGCGCGCCGGACGCACCAAAGAGGCGCTCGTCAGCGCCGAGCTGCTGCTCAAGAGCGGCTTCCCCCTGGTGGTCGTGGACCTCGGGCCGCCTCCCGTGGCCGGCGGCCGCGGCGCCGCCGGAGCCTGGCTGCGACTGGCGCGGGCGGCGGCCGAGCAGAGCTGCGCCCTGCTGGTGTCGAGCCCCTACCGCGTGAGCGGCGCGGCCGCCGCCACGGTGGTCGAGGTGCGGAGGGCGCGGCCGCGGTGGCGGGGAGCGGGCGCGGCGCCGCGGCTGCTGGCGGGTCTCGAGCCGCGGCTCGCCCTGCAGAAGCTCGACAGCCGGCCGGTGGAGCGCAGCGCCGGTCTACGGCTGGCGGTCACGGGATGACCCGTATCGCCTGCCTCTCCGTCCCCCTCTTCCCCCTGGCCGCCCGTCTGCGCAGCGAGCCCGACCTCGAGCCGGAGGCGGTCGCCGTGGTGGAGGGCTCCGGCAACGCCGCCCGGGTCGTGGCGGCCACGCGACGGGCCCGCCGGGGCGGCGTCCGCCGTGGCATGTCGCTGCCCCAGGCGAGGGCGCTGCTTCCCAAGCTGATCGTGCGCGCCCGCGACGCCGAGTGCGAGCGCGCCGCCCGCGAGAGTCTGCTGGAGATCGTCGAGAGCTTCTCGCCGCGGGTGGAGGACGCCGGCCAGGGGGTGGTCTTTCTGGACCTGACGGGGCTGGAGAGGCACTACCGCGCCGCGGACGAGGCGGCGGAGCCGGCGGAGCCGCCCCCCACGGATGAGCGCGCTCCCCACCCAGGCGGCGCCCGGACCGGTGCCGGGCGTCGGACCGCCGCGAGTCCGACCCCCACCGGGGGACCGTCCGACGGCGGGGACGCCACCGAGCTGCGTCTGGGGCGGGCGCTGCAGGCCGCCTCCGAGAAGGCGGGGCTGCCGGCCCGGGTGGGCATCGCCTCCAGCAAGCTCGCGGCGCGGGTCGCCGCCGAGAGCTCGGCGACGCCGGTCGTCGTCGCGGCCGGAAGCGAGGCGAGCTTTCTGGCGCCGCTGCCGCTGGCCCGTCTCGCCCCCGAAGCGGCGGTGGTGGAGACCCTCCACCGCTGGGGAGTGCGCTCGATCGGCGAGCTGGCGAGGCTGCCCAAGAACCGGGTCGCCAGCCGGCTGGGCGCCGAGGGCCGGATGCTGCTGGAGCGGGCGCGGGGCGTCGACCGGCGGCCGATCATCCCCTACCGGCCGCCGCCGGCCTTCCACGAGGGCACCGACCTCGACTGGCCCCTGGTGGCCATCGAGCCCTTTCTCTTCGTCGCCCGGGCGGCGCTGGACCGCCTCTGCCGCCGTCTGGAGGGACGTGGCCTGGCCTGCTCCCGGCTGGAGCTCGCCCTGCGTCTGGAGCCCCACGGCCACGACGAGCGCTCGATCGCCCTGCCCTCCCCCACCCGCGAGGTGAAGACCCTGCTCACCCTGATCCGACTCGACCTCGAGCGCCGGCCGCCGGGCGCCGCGGTCACCGGCTTCACCCTGACCGCCCACCCCGATCGGCCGCGCGAGGCGCAGTTGACGCTGTTCGGCTCCGCCTCGCTCTCCCCCGACCGGCTGGCCACCACCCTGGCGCGACTCTTCGCCCTCCTGGGTCCCGACGGCGCGGGATCGCCCCGGACCGTGGACGGCCACCTGCCGGAGCGGTGCGCGCTGGTGGACTACCGTCCACCGCCACCGCCGCGCGAGCGCCCCGAGACCCGCCCCCGCCACGGTCTGCTGGCGGTGCGGGTGCTGCGGCCGCCGGTGCCGCTGGAGGTGCTCACCGACGGCGTCTCCGGCCCCGCCGCCGGCAACCCCGTCGAGGTACGCCCCGCGGTGGCGGCGGCGGAGGAGAAGAGACCGGTCATCGGAGGCCGGATCCGGGTCGCCTCGGGGCCGTGGACCGTGGAGGAGGGGTGGTGGACCGAAGAGGCGGTAGCCCGCGAGTACTGGGACGTGGAGCTGGGGGACGGCGGCGTCTACCGCATCTACCGCGAGCGTGTCAGCGGCGACTGGTTCGCCGACGGCCTGTACGACTGAGTCGCCGGGCTCCGGCTCAGCGTCGCATCAGGTAGAAGCCGGAGCGATACGGCGGGTCGCGCGATGGGCAGCTCACCACCGCCAGCAGGTGCTCGCCCTCGCCCAGGGCCAGCGGCACCCGCGCCCCCTCCCCCAGCACGGCCCGGGTCTCCGAGAGCACCTGGAGGACGATCTCGCCGTCCACCCACAGCTCGCCCGGACCGTAGGGGGCGAGCTCCACCGCGCCGGCCCACCCGCCGGGCGCCACCTCGAGCCGGCGGGCGAAGGTGGCGCACCCCGCCGTCGCGCGGGGCCCCGGCGCCGCGGCCACGTAGCCGGGAAGCGCCCGGCCGCCCGCCCCTCCGCCGGCGGCCGGCCAGGCGTCGAGTCCCGCGGGGTCGATCTCCCCCGCGACGGCTCCCGCGGGCGCCCGCCGCCATCCCAGCACGAAGGTCCCGGGGGGTGCCGGCCGCAGCGCGTAGAGAGCGTGCAGTCGCCGGTGAAGGGTCGCGACCCGCGGGTCCCCCTCCAACCGCCGGATCAGCTCGCCGGGACCGTCCGAGGCGTTGAAGGCGACGTGGTCGCTGTCCAGCACCGCCCGGGCGACGCCGGGCACGTCGGGCTCCGAGCCGTCGAAGACCGCGCGCTGCGCCCGGTGGACTTCCGGATCGGCCGCCGCCAGCAGGCCCGGGTCGAGCACGTTCAGATAGCGCCCCTGCGGCGCCCAGAACATGTAGATCGGGGTCATCCCCCACGGGGCCGCCACTTTCGCCTCCGCCGGCAGGGCCCGGCCCAGCTCCACCCGGTCGGTCAGCCGCACGCCGCCGGGTCCCGGGTCCACCCGGTGCAGGTACCGGCCGAGCTCCCGCGCTCCGATCGGCAGCGCCGCGAGCAGACAGAGGGACCAGGCGACCGCCGCCGGGAGCCGCCTCCCGGCGGTCAGCTCCACCCGGGCGCCGGGCCCGGCGGCGCCGCGACGGAAGAGCAGCCAGAGAGTGACAAAGGGTACGGCGTAGAGGGCGAAGCGCGACATGAGGAGCGCCAGCAGCGAGAAGACGAGGGCGGCGACGCCGAAGAAGAGGGTTGCCCGCCGCCGGTCGGGTCCGCTCCCTCCCTCCGGACGGGTGGAGCGCCAGAAGACCGCCAGGGCCAGCCACCAGCCGAGATTGGCCAGCAGCGCCACGTCGGTGGTGACGGGACGGATCTCGGTGCCCACGTCCAGGCTCCCCTTGAGCAGAAAGAACTCGACCGCCACGAACCACCAGACGACCAGGTTGTCCGGGAAGCCGGGGTGGACCAGGAGGCCCAGGCCGGCGCCGAGAAGGGGGTAGAGCAGCAGCGGTGCCTCCCAGCGCCGCTCCGTCCACCGCACCGCCAGGAGGAGGAGCAGGAAGAGCCCGACGAAGGCGTGGATCGCCGTGTAGGAGAGGGCGTAGAGGAGCCCGACCGGCGCCAGCCAGCGGTGGCGTCCACGGGCGGCGAGCCAGAGGCCGACGAGGAGCAGGAGCAGGGAGAGGAGCTCCGGCCGCAGCCGCACCAGCCGCCAGGTGAACTGGAGGGCGCCGGCCCCGACGAGGAAGGGCACCGCGGCGCCCCACCCCCCCAGGGCGCGCAGGGCGAGGTTGCCGATCGCCGCCAGCACCAGCGCCCCGAGCACGGCCAGGGCGGCCCGGCCGCCGTCGGAGGGATCCGTCCACAGGGCGGTGAAGGGCGCGAGGGCGGCGTGGAACAGCAGCTCCTTGTCGCCGAGACCGCGGGCGAGAAGCCCGAAGCGAACCCAGGGAAAGGGGTGGACCAGACCGTGCTCGGCCTGCGCGCGGGCGACCGTGAGGTGGTAGTAGGCGTCGGTGTCGTAGAGGAGGGGCGACTGCGCCGTCAGCAGCCCGAGAAGGACGAGGGCCAGCAGAAAGACGGCCGCGGTCGCCAGCCAGAGACGGCCGCCGGAGCTCCAGCCGGAGCGAGTGGGTTCGCCCGTCATCGCCGCGGCGGAGCATACCGCTCGGAGCTCGAACGGCGGTTTGACTTACGCCCTATTTTCGCCTACCCTTCCGCGGTGAGCCGGACCGGGGACCTGCCCAAGCCGCCCGCCCGCTCCTTCGGCTACAGCCTGGAGTGGCTGAAGGCCTCGCCGGACGCGCGCAAGCGCGAGCGGCGGCGGCGCAGCTACCGGCCCGCCGCCGCCGGCGCCTACGCCGAGCTGCGCTGCGTCTCCGCCTTCTCCTTCCTCGAGGGCGCCTCGCTGCCGGAGGACCTGGTCCAGCGGGCGGCGGAGCTGGGGCTGCCGGCCGTGGCGCTGGTGGACAGAAACGGCGTCTACGGCGCGCCCCGCTTCTACCAGGCCGCGAAGCAGGCGGGGATCCGGGCGCTGGTGGGAGCCGACGTGGTGACCGCCACCGCATCTCCCCTCACCCTGCTCGTCGCCTCGCGCCGCGGCTATCGCAACCTGTGCAAACTGCTCACCGCCGCCGCTCGCGACAAGCCCAAGGGGCAGGCCGCGGCGACCTGGGAGCTCGTCGAGGAGCACGCCGCCGGCCTCTGGTGTCTCACCGGCGACGCGGAGGGGCCGCTGGCCGCGGAGCTCGCCGGGGGCGGGGCGCCGGCGGCCCGCCGCTGGCTGGAGCGTCTGCGCTCGATCTTCGACGGCCGCGTCCACGTCGAGCTGCAGCGTCACCGCCGACGTCGCGAGGAGCGCTTCAACCAGGCCGCGGCGGAGCTCGCCGACGCCCTGCGGCTGCCATTGGTGGCCACCAACGGCGTGCGCTACGCCCGGCCCGCCGACAAGCGGCTGCACGACGTCCTGACCTGCATCGGCGGCAAGACCCACCTCGACGCCGCCGGCCGGCTGCTCGAGGCCCACCGGGAGCGGCATCTGAAGGAGGGCGCCGCGATGGCCGCGCTGTTCGCCGACCGCCCCGAGGCGGTGGCCGAGAGCGGCCGGCTGGCCGAGCGTCTCGACTTCACCCTCGCCGACCTCGGCTACCGCTTCCCCGACTACCCCCTGCCCCCCGGAGAGACCCCAATCTCCTATCTGCGTCATCTCACCTGGAACGAGGCGCGCGCCCGCTTCCGGCCGCTGACCGCCGCCGCCCAGACGCAGCTCGCCAGAGAGCTGGCGATGATCGAGAAGCTGGAGCTGGCCGGCTACTTTCTCATCGTCTGGGATCTCGTGCAGTTCTGCAGGCGCGAGCGGATCCTGGTCCAGGGACGCGGCTCGGCCGCCAACAGCGCCGTCTGCTACGCCCTGTCGATCACCGCCGTCGACCCGGTCAAGATGGGGCTCCTGTTCGAGCGCTTCCTCTCCGAAGAGCGCGGCGAGTGGCCCGATATCGACCTCGACCTGCCCTCCGGCGACCAGCGGGAGAAGGTCATCCAGTACGTCTACCGGCGCTACGGGCCGCACGGCGCCGCGATGACCGCCAACGTCATCACCTATCGCGACCGCTCGGCGGCACGCGAGGTGGCCAAGGCGCTCGGCTACTCCGCCGAGCAGCAGGACCGCCTCTCCAAGCGGCTGGGAAGCTGGGGCTACGACGTCACCCGCGGTGACCCGAAGGACCTGGCCGAGGAGCTCCGCGCCGCCGGCCTCGACCCCGGCGAGCCGCGGGTGCGTCTCTACGGCGAGATGTGGCGCCGCATCCACAACCTGCCGCGGCATCTCGGCCAGCACTCGGGCGGCATGGTGATCGCCGCCGGGCGGCTGGACGAGATCGTGCCCCTCGAACCGGCGGCCATGGAGAACCGGGTGGTGGTGCAGTGGGACAAGGACGACTGCGCCGACCTGGGAATCATCAAGGTGGATCTGCTGGGGCTCGGCATGCTGCAGGCGCTCGAAGAGGCGATTCCCCTGATCCGCACCCACGAGGGCCGGGAGATCGACCTCGCCCACCTGCCTCCCGACGACCCCGCCACCTACCGCATGCTGCAGGAGGCCGACACGGTGGGGGTCTTCCAGGTCGAGAGCCGCGCCCAGATGGCGTCGCTGCCCCGCAACAAGCCGGAGCGCTTCTACGACCTGGTGATCCAGGTGGCGATCATCCGCCCCGGACCCATCGTGGGCGGCATGGTCCACCCCTACTTCGAGCGCCGCAACGGCCGTCAGCCGGTGACCTACCTCCACCCCTGCCTGGAGCCGATCCTCGAGCGCACCCTGGGGGTGCCGCTCTTGCAGGAGCAGATCCTGCGCATCGCCATGGAGGCCGCCGGCTTCACCGGCGGCGAGGCCGAGGAGCTGCGCCGGGCGATGGGCTTCAAGCGCTCGGTGGAGCGGATGGACCAGATCGAGACGCGGCTGCGCCGCGGCATGAGTCGGCGCGGCATCGTGGGCGACACCCAGGACAAGATCGTCCAGTCGATCACCTCTTTCGCCCTCTACGGCTTCCCGGAGTCCCACGCCGCGAGCTTCGCGCTGATCGCCTACGCCAGCGCCTACCTCAAGCGTCACCATCCGGCCGCCTTCGCCGTCGCCCTGCTCAACGCCTGGCCCATGGGCTTCTACCACCCCGCCACGGTCATCAAGGACGCGCAGCGGCACGGCGTGCCGGTGCGGCCGGTGGAGGTGAACCGCTCCGGCTGGCGCTGCCGCTGGGAGAAGGGGGGCGTGCGGCTGGGGCTGCGCTATCTGCGGGGCCTGCGTCGCGAGACGGGCGAGAAGATCGAGGCCGAGCAGGAGCGCGCCCCCTTCCGCGACCCGGAGGACCTCGCCCGCCGCTGCGCCCTGCGCGAGGACGAGCTCACCCGTCTCGCCGAGTGCGGCGCGCTGGCGCCGCTGGGACTCTCCCGGCGCGCGGCGCTCTGGCAGGTGGCCTGGGTGGCCAAACCGGCCGGGCCGCTGCTCGGCGGCGGGAGTGGACGGAGGAGGCCGTCGCCGCTGCCCGAGATGACCCCCTTCGAGGAGACCGTCTCCGACTACGCCACCCTGGGGCTGACCGCCGGGCCCCACCCGGTGGCCCATCTGCGCGGGCGCCTGGACCGGCTGGGGGTGGTGCCCGCCGCGCGGCTCGCCGCGCTGCCGGACGGCGCCCGGGTGCGCATCGCCGGCTCGGTGGTGGTGCGCCAGCGCCCGGGCACCGCCAAGGGGGTGCTCTTTCTCACCGTCGAGGACGAGAGCGGAATGGCGCAGGCGATCGTCCCGCCCGAGCTCTTCCGCGCCCAGCGCGAGACCATCGTGGGCGCTGCGGGTCTGTTGATCGAGGGAAGCCTACAGAAGCGCGACGGCTCGCTCTCGGTACAGGCGCGGAGCTTCCGCCGTCTGGCCGAGGTGGCCCCGGCGCCGGCGCGGGAGGCGCCGCCCGCCGCCCCCAGCCACGACTTCCGTTGACCCTGGGGTAAGCTGCCTCAACGCAGATGGCCTTCACCGGCAAGCTCTCCGAGATCCGCGTCCCCGACCTCCTGCAGATCATCTCGACCGGAGACCGCAGCGGCACCCTGCGGCTGACCCGCCGCGACGCCCACGGCCTGATCGTGTTCCGCCGCGGAGGCATCATCTACGCCGCCTCCAGCTCCGTGCGCGAGACGGTGGGCAGCCTGCTCCTCTCCCGTCGCCTGGTCGACCACCGGGAGCTGATGGCCGCCCTGGAGGAGCAGCGCGCCTCCACCGAGGAGAAGCGGCTCGGCAGCATCCTGGTGGCCCGCGGCGCGATCACCCAGGAGGCCCTCGAGGAGCTCATCAGCCAGCAGGTCGAGCGGGTGATCCGAGAGCTGCTCGACTGGGACAGCGGCGTCTTCCGCTTCGACCTGATGGACATCTCCGACCGCGGCGAGGTGGAGGTCGACGCCCGCGGCCTGCTGCTGACCCGGGGTCTGGCTCCCGACAAGGTCCTGCTGCGGATCGCCACGGAGCTGGACGCCGCCGCAGGCGAGGACGGGAAGGTCGCGGCCCACGCCGGCTCCCCCGCCCCGGCCGACGCCCGCCCACCCTCCCAGGTACCCCCCGCGGACCGCGGCGAGCCCGCGGCCTCGACGCTGCGCTCGGTGATCTCCGAGATCCGCTCGCCCGAGTTCACCGGCGAGCTGACCGTCAAGATCATGGGCTTCGCCGCCACGGTGGTGCCGCGCGGGGTGCTCTTCTACGTCCGCCGCGGCCACTTCTGCGGCATGGGCCAGTTCGGCATCGATCTGGCCCGGGGATCCCCCGACGAGACCGTGCGAGCGATGAAGGTGCCGCTCGACGCCTCCTCCATCCTGGCCGACGCCGCCGACGGCAAGCAGGTGGTCCGGGGCCCCATCGCGGAGACCGAGTGGAACGCCTACCTGCTGCGCGAGCTCGGCGGCCTCCTTCCGGCGGAGTCGATCGCGGTGCCCCTGGTCGTCAACTCCGAGGCGCTGCTGGTCTTCTACGGCGACTCGGCCCCCGACGACCGCCCCATCGGCTCCCTGGCCGAGCTCGAGGTCCTCATGCTCCAGGCCGGGCTGGCCATGGAGAAGCAGCTCCTGGAGAAGCGGATCGAGCAGTTCAAGCGGCTGCGAGCCCGCGACTGAGCCGCGCCGGCCACCGGCTCAGCCCTCCTCTTCCAGGGTCATCGCCATCACGTTGAAGCCGGCGTCCACGTAGACCACCTCGCCGGTGATTCCGGAGGCGAGCGGCGAGACCAGAAAGAGGCCGAGCTGCCCCACCTCGTCGTGGGTGATGTGACGCCGCAGCGGCGTGTTGACCCCGTAGGCCTTGTACATCTTCATGAAGCCCGGGATGCTGCGCGCCGCCACGGTCTTGACCGGACCGGCGGAGACGGCGTTGACCCGCACC
Source organism: Thermoanaerobaculia bacterium (assembly GCA_033720955.1). Lineage (GTDB taxonomy): Bacteria > Acidobacteriota > Thermoanaerobaculia > Multivoradales > JAHEKO01 > JAWWBN01. The sequence continues at coordinate 8,935 of JAWWBN010000080.1, forward strand.
CCCTTCGCGCCCAGGTCGTAGGCCAGATAGCGCACGCTCGCCTCCAGGGCGCTCTTGGCGATCCCCATCACGTTGTACTTGGGCACGACCCGCTCGGCGGCGTGGTAGGTCAGGGTCACGATGCCGGAGCCCTCGGAGAGCAGCGGCTCGGCGTAGCGAGCGATGGTGACCAGCGAGTAGGCGGAGATCTCGAGGGCGGTGAGCCAGTCCTCGCGGCGGGTGTCCACGTAGCGACCCTCGAGGGCCTCCCGCGGGGCGAAAGCGATGGCGTGGACCACGGCGTCCAGCCCGCCCCAGCCCTCCTTCAGACCGTCGAAGACCGCAGCCACCTCCTCGTCGCGGGTCACGTCGCACATGAAGAGCGGCGTCTCCGGGCGGTCGGCGGTGAGCTTCTCGACCTCTCCCTTGAGACGCTCGCCCTGGTAGCTGAAGGCGAGCTCGGCCCCCGCCTCCGCCAGCTTCTCGGCGATCGCCCAGCCCAGGCTCCGCCGGTTCGTGACCCCCATCACCAGGGCCCGCTTGCCCGTCATGTCCATGGTCAGCATGGCGGGTATCTTACTGGCGGCCGGGCGGCCGCGGCGGGGGCTGTGAGACAATCCACCCCACGCCGCCCACCCCCCGCCCGCTTGGGCCGCCGCGGCGCTCCTGAGGCATGGCGTCCCGCATCCGCTATCTCCTGCTCCTCGCGCTCAAGTACGCGACACGGCTCTTCTACCGCTATGAGCTGCGCTGGCTGCACTCCCCGCCCCCCGGGCCCTGGCCCGACCTGCGGGTCATCGCCCTGCTACACCACACCAGCCTCTTCGAGTGGCTCTACGTCGGCCTGGCGCCCAATCACATCCTGAAGGCGCTGGCCTACCGCGCCGTGATCCCCGCCGCCGACGTCACCCTGGCCCGGCCCTTCATCGGCCGCTTCCTGCGCGCCTTCGGCGCCGACGTGGTGCCCATCACCCGCGAGAAGGACTCCACCTGGGCCGAGGTCCTGAGCCGGGTGGCCCCAAACCGGGTCATGGTGATCCTCCCCGAGGGTCGGATGATGCGCGCCGACGGCCTCGACAAGCACGGTCGCCCCATGACGGTCCGCGGCGGCATCGCCGACATCCTGCGCGCCATCCCGGCCGGTCGCATGCTCCTCGCCTACAGCGGCGGCCTCCACCACATCCAGATCCCCGGGCACGGGGCGCCGCGGCTCTTCCGCCGCATCCTTCTCGCCGGGGAGCTGGTGGAGATCGGCGCCTACAAGAAGGCCCTGGGCGGCGACGCGGACCCGGTGGAGTTCAAGCGCGCCGTCATCGAGGACCTCGAGCATCGCCGCGATCTCCGCTGCGGTCCGCTGGAGGTGGAGCTCCTCGGGCGGGAGCGGCTCGGCCGCCGGTCGCCACCCGAGCCGCGGTCGCCGTCAGGATGACGAGGCCCCCGGCCAGCGCCAGCCGGCCCGGGACCTCGCCCTGGAGCCACCAGGCCCAGATGGGGTTGAGCACCGGCTCGATCAGCAGCAGCAGCGACGCCTCGAGAGCGGCCACCCGCCGCAGCCCCGCGGTGAGGAGGAGGTAGGCCAGCGCCACCTGGAAGAGGCCGAGGAACGCCACGAGGGCCCAGTCGCGCGGCCCGGCGTCCGCCACCGGCAGAGCCGGTGGCAGGCAGACCCCGAAGGCGATGAGATTGCCGGCGATCACCGCCGCCATGGCGTCGGCGGGATCGGCGCCGTCGCGGCCCAGCCAGCGCAGGCCCACGATGGCGAAGGCGAAGCTGACGCCGCCGGCCAGGGCCAGGAGGTTCCCGGCCAGCGGCTGGGGCGCCGTCGCCGAGGCCACCGGCTCGAGGTCCAGAAAGACCAGGGCGAGCCCGGCCGCCAGGGCCCCCATGAAGCCGAGATCCCGCCGGGACGGCGTCTCCCCGAGCAGCCAGGGTCCGAGGATCAGGATGTAGAGCGGCGCCGTGGACTGCAGAAAGATGGTGCTGGCGGCGGTGGTCAGCTTGTTGGCCAGGGCGTAGAAGATCAGGGCGCCGGCGTAGGCCAGGCCGACGGCCGCGGTCCGCCGCGTGATCCGGCGGCGCGCCCGCGGCAGGAGGATCCCCAGCGCCGCCGCGGCCAGAGCGCCGCGGAAGCTGGCCACCTGCCAGCTCGTGAGCGCCGTGGCCTTGATGAGGGCGCCTCCGGTCGAGAAGAACAGCGCCGCTCCCAGCACCTGCAGACGGGGCAGGGCGGCGCCGCGGGTCAACTCTCCCGGCCGACCGGCCGCCGGGCCGGCTCCGGCTTCCTCTCGCCGAAGAGGCGGAGCGGGCGCGGGCTCCGCCGCCACTCCAGACCGAATCGTCCGGTCGCCGCCTCGAGGACGTGGTCGGCGGCCTCCTCGGGCGAGTCGGTGACGAAGAACCGCTCCACGTCCTGCGGCGAGATGGTGCCCTCGCCCACCATCCTGTCGCGCATGAAGCCCAGCAGCGGCCGCCAGTAGTCGGAGCCCATCAGGATCAACGGGAAGTCCGAGATCTTGTGGGTCTGCACCAGGGTGGCGGTCTCGAACACCTCGTCCAGGGTGCCGAAGCCGCCCGGCATCAGCACGAATGCGTAGGAGTACTTGACCAGCATCACCTTGCGCACGAAGAAGTAGCGGAAGGTGACCCAGCGGTCCAGGTAGTCGTTGTGGCTCTGCTCGTGGGGCAGCTCGATGTTGCACCCCACCGAGCGGCCGCCGGCCTCCCGCGCGCCCCGGTTGGCCGCCTCCATGATGCCGGGGCCGCCGCCGGTCATCACCGTGAAGCCCCCCAGGGCGAGCCGCGCCGCGGTCTCGCGCGCCATCTGGTAGTAGCGGTTCTCCTCGGTGAACCGCGCCGAGCCGAAGACCGTGACGCACGGCCCCACGAAGTGCAGGGCGCGGAAGCCCTTGACGAACTCCAGGGCGATGCGGACGGTCCGGCCCAGCTCGCGCCAGCGCGGCTGGGGCCCCACCAGGAAGCGGCCGACGTCCTCCGTGGCCGCCACCTTCCCCCACACCGCCCGCTGCCCGGCGTCGCGCTCCTCCGGCTCGCTCACGCGGCCTTTCTAGCACATCGTATGTGGTAGAAAGCGCTCCGGGGGCCGACCCCCCGAGGAGGTGCCACCGTGACCCGATCCACCGACCTGATCGAGATCGAAGAGCGACTGGGGGCCCACAACTACCACCCTCTCGACGTCGTCCTGACCCGCGGCGAGGGCGTCTGGGTGTGGGACGTCGAGGGGCGCAAGTACCTCGACTGCCTGGCCTCCTACTCGGCCGTCAACCAGGGCCACTGCCACCCCCGGATCGTGGAGGCGATGGTCGAGCAGAGCCGCCGGCTGGCGCTGACCTCCCGCGCCTTCCGCAACGACCGCCTGCCCGCCCTCTACGAGAAGCTCACGGGCCTCTCCGGGTTCCAGCGGGTGCTGCCCATGAACACCGGCGCCGAGGCCGTCGAGACGGCGATCAAGGCGGCGCGCAAGTGGGCCTACACCGTGAAGGGCGTGCCCGACGGCGAGGCGGAGATCCTGGTCTTCACCGAGAACTTCCACGGCCGCACCACGACCATCGTCGGCTTCTCCTCCGAGGCGCAGTACCGCGCCGGCTTCGGTCCCTTCACGCCCGGCTTCCGCATCGTTCCCTACGGCGACGCCGACGCCCTGGCGGCCGCCATGCATCCCAACGTGGCGGCGGTCCTGGTGGAGCCCATCCAGGGCGAGGGCGGGATCATCGTGCCCCCCGACGGCTACCTCACCCGCCTGCGCGAGATCACCGCCGAGCACCACGCCCTGCTCCTGGTGGACGAGATCCAGTCGGGGCTGGGGCGGACCGGGACCCTCTTCGCCTACGAGCACGAGGGCATCCGGCCCGACGGAGTCATCCTGGGCAAGGCCCTCTCCGGCGGCCTCTATCCCGTCTCGGCCTTCCTCGCCGACGACGAGGTGATGGGCGTCTTCCACCCCGGCGACCACGGCTCCACCTACGGCGGCAACCCGGTGGCGGCCGCCACCGCCTGCGCCGCGCTCGACGTTCTGATCGAAGAGAGGATGCTCGAGAACTCCGCCGAGCTCGGCGCCTACGCCCTCGAGCGGCTGCGCGAGCTGGCGGCGCCGCACGTCGCCGAGGTCCGTGGCCGCGGCCTGTGGGTGGGCATCGAGCTCGAGCCCGACGCGGGGGGCGCCCGCCCCTACTGCGAGGCGCTGCAGCGCCGCGGCATCCTGTGCAAGGAGACCCACGAGCACGTCATCCGGCTGGCGCCGCCCCTCGTCATCACCCGCGAGGTCCTCGACTGGGCTCTCGACGAGATCGAGGCGGTGCTGGCGCCCACGCCGGCGGCGAAGCCGGTGGCGAGCCGGGCCTGAGACGGCGGCAGCGGTGCGACGCCTCCTCCCGAGCCTGCTCCTGGCTGCGGCGGTGACCGCGGCGGGCTGCGGCCCCGCGCCCCCCGGCGAGAGCGCCGAGCAGGAGGACGACCCCTACCTCTGGCTGGAGGAGGTGGACGGCGAGCGGGCGCTGGCCTGGGTCGAGGAGCGCAACGCCGCCACCGCCGCCCGGCTGGCCGGCACCCCGCTCTTCGAGGAGCTCCTCGGCCAGGCGCGGGCGGTGCTCGACTCGCACTCCCGCCTGCCGCGGGTGACCCAGCGCGCCGGCTGGCTCTACAACTTCTGGCGCGACGAGACGAACCCGCGGGGGCTCTACCGCCGCACCACTCTCGCCGGCCTGCGCAGCGACCAGCCCGACTGGCAGACCGTTCTCGACGTGGACGCCCTGGCCGAGAGCGAGGGCGAGAAGTGGGTCTTCAAGGGGATGAGCTGCCTGCCGGAGGAGTACCGGCACTGCCTGGTCTTCCTCTCCCCCGGGGGCGGCGACGCGGTGACGGTCCGCGAGTTCGACATGGAGACCCTGGAGTTCGTCTCCGACGGCTTCGCCCTGCCCCTGGCCAAGAGCCGGGTGTCGTGGCGCGACCGCGACACGCTCTTCGTGGGCACCGACTTCGGGGACGGCTCGATGACCGAGTCGGGCTACCCGCGGATCGTCAAGCTGTGGCGGCGGGGGGAGCCGCTGACGGCGGCCGAGACCCTCCTCGAGGGGGCATCGGCCTCGGTCTCCGTCCGGGGCGACCGCTACTTCACCGACGACGGGGAGATCGACCTCGTCACCGAGGCGACCACCTTCTGGCGGGCGGTGCGGCACCACCTTCTCGACGGCGCTCTCCACCGGCTGGCGCTGCCGGAGACGGCGGTGGTGGCCGACGCCTACCGCGGCCGGCTCCTCGTCGAGCTGAAGGAGCCGTGGACCGTGGCCGGCGCGACCCACCCCGCCGGCAGCCTGGTCCTGGTGGCGCCCGACTCGCTGCACCCGGGCGCCGCCCCCGAGGTCGAGCCGCTGGTGCGGCCGGACTGGGGCACCGTGGTGGAAGACGCCGAGGCGACGCCCGAAGGCATTCTGGTGACCCTTCTCGACGACGTTCGCGGCCGTCTCCACCGCTATCGCGAAGACGGCGACGGCTGGCGTCGGGAGACGATCCCCTTCCCCGACAACGGAGCCCTCTCGGTGACCAGCGTGGACGCCGAGGACGGCAGCTTCTTCGTCCAGTACCAGAGCTTCACCACGCCGCCGACCCTCTACTACGTGGCCGGCCCCGGCTGGCAGCCGCAGGCGATCCTTGCCCAGGACCCCACCTTCGACGGCTCGCGCTTCCTGGTGGAGCAGCACTTCGCGACCTCGGCCGACGGCACCCTCGTGCCGTACTTCGAGGTGCGGCCGCGCGAGGCGGCGCTCGACGGCGGG
>JAWWBN010000081.1:0-14694 GCA_033720955.1 Thermoanaerobaculia bacterium
CACGGCGCTGCCCGACAGCGACCCCAGAAGGCCGCTCGAGAAGACCGCAACCTTGGCCGGTCCGCCCGTGGTGCCGCCGAAGAGCCGGCGGCCGGCGCCGACGATGAAGCCGGTGGCGCCGGTGGCCTCGAGCAGAGCGCCGAAGACCACGAACAGGAAGACGTAGCTGAACATCACCTTCAGGGCGACGCCGAAGACCCCCTGGCTGTGGAGGAAGGCCTGGCTGACGATGCGCTCCAGGTCGTAGCCCCGGTGGGGGAGCAGGAGGTCGGGCAGGAAGGCCCCCAGCCGCGCGTAGGCGAGGAAGATCAGGGCCAGGATCGGCAGCGCCAGGCCGATGGTGCGCCGGGTGGCCTCGAGCACCAGGAGCAGCCCCGCCAGCCCCACCACGACGTCCAGCGAGGTCTCGACGCCGGCCCGGTTGCCCAGCGACTGCCCGCCGGCCCAGAGGCTCGAAGTCCACGGCTCGGTCTGGACCACCACGTAGGCGCAGACCGCCACCGAGGCCGCCGCCAGCAGCAGGTCACCCACCAGGGCGGCCCCCTCCCGCTTCTTCTTCTTCAGAAAGCCGAGGGCCAGGCCGAGGGCGGCGAAGACGGCGAGCTGCGACTGCGGCGACAGCCGCGGGTAGTTGACCTCGACGAGTGTGAAGAGCGGCAGCGCCACGGCGAGGACGGCCACCAGGCCGCGGCGGACCCGGGCGAGCGGAGAGGGTCGAGCGTCCTGTTTCATCCCGGGTGGGGCGGGGCGGGCCGCGCCCCGGCCGGTGGCGGGCCCGGCGACGCTACGGCGACGCCTCCGCCTCCGGCCAGATGCCGATCTCGCGGTAGAAGCGGACCGCGCCGGGGTGGAACTCGGTGCCCGTGTCCCGCACCGCCACCCGCGGGTTGATCGCTCGCCCCGCCGGGTGCTTCTCCGCCACCCGCTCGCGGTTCTCCCAGAGGGTCCGGGTCACCTGGTAGACCAGCTCCTCGCTGACGCCGGCGCCGGTGATCAGGTGCATCGAGCCCACGTTGAGGGCGGCGATCTCGGTCTTCTGGCCGCGGTACGTGCCGGCGGGGATCACCGCCCGGTCGAAGAAGGGGTAGCGCTCCACCAGACTCGTCATCGCCCTCTCTTCGTAGGGCACGAAGCGGATCTCCTGCGACGCGGTGGCCTGGGTGATCGACGCCGTGGGCACCGCGCCGCCGAGGAAGGCGGCCGCCACCGAGCCGTCGGCCAGCAGGTCCACGGCGCCGCTCTGGGTGGCGTTGACCACCTCGAAATCGCCGTACCCCAGACCGTGGGCCTCGAGAATGGGGCCCACGAAATACTCGAAGCCGGCGCCCGCCGGGCCGATGCAGATCCGTCGGCCCCGCATGTCCGCCAGGGTGGAGACCGGCGAGCTCGCCGGCGTGAGGAAGAGGGCCACGTTGGGCGCCAGGGTCATCACGGTCCGGATCGCGTGCGGCCGCCCCGCCTCTCCTTCGCCGCGGACGAAGAAGTAGCTGATGGCGGCGTTGGCCAGGGCGAAGTCGAGCTCGCCGCGGTCCAGCCGGCGGATGTTCTCCTGAGTTCCCTTCGTCGCCTCGGCGGTCACCTGCCATCCCGGCTGGCCGTACTGGTCGAGAACCTCCGCCAGGGCGCCTCCCACCACGAAGAAGGCGCCCCCCGGCGGCGCGGTGCCGATGCTCAGAAACCGCCGCCGGCCCTCGCCCGCGTTCCCGTCCGACCCCTCCGGGCCGCCGCCGCAGCCGGCGAAGAGGAGCAGGGCGAGGCCGAGGGCGGTGGTGGCGCGTTGGATCATGCGCGGACTCTAGCAGGCCGCACGGCCGCCGCAGACGGGCGGACGCGGTACTCTCGATCTCCGCCATGGCGCGCATCTTCGTGGACCTGGACGACGTCCTGGCCCAGACCGGCCGGATGTTCCTCGCCGTGCTCGAGGAGGAGTTCGGTCGCCGGGTGGAGCTCGAAGAGATGCGCTCCTACCACCTGGGGGAGTCGCTGGGGCTGGACGACACCGGGCTGGGCGAGTTCCTCGCCGCCACCCACCGGCCGGAGCGGCTGCTGTCCATCGAGCCCATGCCCGGCGCCGCCGACGCCCTCGCAGCCTGGATCGCCGCGGGCCACGAGGTCGTCGTGGTCACCGGGCGGCCGCCCGGGGCCCTGGCCAGCACCCGCGGTTGGCTCGCGCGCTGGCGGATCCCCCACACGGAGCTCCACCTGCTGGACAAGTACTCCGACTTCTACGACGGCGCCCACGGCACGCCGGAGGGGGTGTGGTCGCTGGACGACCTCGCCCGCCAGGGTTTCGTCTTCGCCGTGGAGGACTTCCCCGGCACGGCGCGCCACCTGGCCGAGGAGCTGGCGGTGCCGGTGGCTCTCTTCGACCGGCCGTGGAACCGCGGCGTGCGCGAGGACGCCCGGCTGGCCCGCTGCCGCTCCTGGGCCGAGGTGCGGCGGCGGTTCGCGGCGCTGCCGTAGACCTCTCGGATGCTAACTTAGCCGCTTCGCATGACCGCCGCCGCCGACCCCCAGAAGCCCAAGAAGAAGGTCTCGCTCTCCGTCGTCTGGCGGGAGTCGAAGGAGATCATCTGGAGCCGGCGGCGCCGGCTCGTGCTGGGCTTCGTCCTGCTCGTGATCAGCCGGCTCGCCGGCCTGGTGCTGCCAGCCACCACCAAGGTGCTGATCGACGAGGTCATCGGCAAGAACCGCCCCGAGCTCCTGCTGTGGATCGCCGTCGCGGCGGGCGGCGCCGCCGCGGTGCAGTCCGTCACCTCGTTCAGCCTCTCCATCGTCCTCGGCGCCGCCGCCCAGCGGGCGATCAACGACCTCAGGATCCGGATCCACCGGCACGTCATGCGCCTGCCGGTGCGCTTCTTCGAGGAGCGCAAGAGCGGTGAGCTGATCTCGCGCATCCTCTCGGACGCCGAGGGGGTGCGCAACCTGGTGGGCACCGGCTTCGTCCAGCTCGTGGGCGGCCTCATGACCTCCAGCTTCGCCCTGGCCATCATGTTCTGGCTCAACTGGCGGCTCACCCTGGTGACCGTGATCCTGCTTCTCGCCTTCGGCGCCGTGATGGCGTTCGGCTTCCTGCGCCTGCGGCCGATCTTCCGCGAGCGCAATCAGCTCAACGCCGAGCTCACCGGCAGGCTCAACGAGGCCCTCGGCGGGGTGCGTGTCGTGAAGGCCTACACCGCCGAGAAGCGGGAGGAGCGCATCTTCGCCAGCAAGGCGCACAAGCTCCTCCGGCTGGTCATCAAGTCGGTGATCGGGGTCTCGGCGATCACCAGCCTCTCGACCTTGATCTTCGGGCTGGTGGGGGTGGCGATGAGCATCCTCGGAGCGCGCGAGGTCCTGGCGGGCCGGATGTCGATCGGCGACATCTTCATGTTCGTGGTCTTCACCGGAATGATGGTGACGCCGCTGATCCAGATGAGCGCCATCGGCACCCAGATCACCGAGGCCTTCGCCGGTCTCGACCGGGTGCGCGAGATCCTCGAGGAGAAGACTGAGGATGCGGCGGACCGGGACCGCGCCCCGGTGGAGCGCATCCAGGGACGGATCGAGCTGCGCGACGTCACCTTCTCCTACAAGCCCGGGGTCCCGGTTCTCCAGGGGGTGAGCTTCGTCTCCGAGCCCGGCACGACCACCGCGCTGGTGGGGCACAGCGGCGCCGGCAAGTCCACGGTCATCGGTCTCGTCATGGGCTTTCGCCGCCCCGACTCCGGAGTCGTCCTGGTGGACGGGCGCGACCTCACCGGGCTGCGGCTGCGGGATTACCGCCGCCAGCTCGCGGTGGTCCTCCAGGACGATTTCCTGTTTGACGGCACCGTGGCCGAGAACATCTCCTACAGCCGCCCAGGGGCCACGCGGGAAGAGCTCGAAGAGGCGGGGCGTCTGGCGCGCTGCGACGAGTTCGTGCTGGGCTTCCCCGACGGCTACGACACGGTGATCGGCGAGCGCGGCATCAAGCTCTCCGGCGGTCAGCGCCAGCGGCTGACGATCGCCCGCGCCATCCTGGCGGACCCGCGGCTGCTCATCCTGGACGAGGCCACCTCGAGCCTGGACAGCGAGAACGAGCTGTTGATCCAGCAGGGCATCCGCGCGCTCAAGCGCGGCCGCACCACCTTCGTGATCGCCCACCGCCTCTCGACCATCCGCAACGCCGACCAGATCCTGGTGATGCGCCAGGGACGGATCGTCGAGCAGGGCCGGCATCGCCAGCTCCTGGCCCTGGACGGCGAGTACGCCGACCTCTACAAGAAGCAGTACCGGTTCGAGCGCGACCTCTTCGTGAACCCCGGCGAAGAGCTCCGGCCCGCCGGCTAGGAGCGCCCGTGGATCTGCTCTACGTCGCCCTCGGCATCGCGCTGCTCTACGGCGGCGGCGAGGCGCTGGTGCGCGGCTCCGTGTCGCTGGCGCGCAGCTCCGGGCTCTCGCCGCTGGTGGTGGGGCTCACGGTGGTCTCCTTCGGCACCTCCAGCCCGGAGCTCGCCTCCACCCTGGCGGCGGCGCTGCGGGGCTCGCCGGAGGTCGCCTTCGGCAACGTCGTCGGCTCGAACCTGGCCAACATCGGGCTGATCCTCGGCCTCACCGGCCTGATCTGGCCGATGTCCACCACCGCCACCTTCATCCGCCGCGAGATGCCTTTCCTGCTGCTGGCCAGCGGCTCTCTCTTCTGGCTGGTGGTGGACGACCGGGTCAGCCGGGTCGAGGGCGCCGCCCTCCTGGTCCTGCTGATCCTCTTCCTGGTCTACCTCTTCCGCCGCGAGGCGAACGGCTCGGGCGACGCCGCCGGAGAGGTCGCGACGGCCGAGTACCGGCCCCAGCCGATCGCCCGCAGCGTGCTGCTGGTCGTCCTCGGGGTGGCCCTGCTCACCCTGGGGGGCAACGCCCTGGTCACCGGCGCCGTGGGCATCGCCCGCGCGGTGGGCGTCAGCGAGCGGGTCATCGGCCTCACCGTGGTCGCCCTGGGCACCAGCCTGCCGGAGCTCGCCTCCAGCCTGGTCGCGGCGCGCGAGCGCCACGGCGACCTGGTCCTGGGCAACCTCATCGGCTCGAACATCTTCAACGTCCTCTGCATCCTCGGCGCGACCGCCCTGATCCACCCGGTCCAGGTGGCCTCGCACGAGGTGTGGGTCGACCTGGTGGTGATGCTGGCGATGAGCGCGCTGGTGTGGCCGTTCCTGGCCACGAGGCTCGAGCTGCAGAGATGGGAGGGCGCGATGCTGCTCTCCGGCTACGGGCTCTACCTCCTCTTCCTCTTCAGCTAGATCGCCTCGCACCGCCGGCTCCCGGACCGCGCAGGAGGGCCCGTCGGCCGTTACAGTACGGAGCCCATGGAGAGTCCCGAGAGCGCTTCCGAAGTCGTGGCGGCGAAGGCCCTGGGCAAGCGGTTCGGCCGCCGCTGGGCGCTGGCCCACGTCGACCTGGTCGTGCGGCCCGGCGAGGCGGTGCTGCTGGCCGGCGCCAACGGCTCGGGAAAGACCACCCTGCTGCGTCTGATCGCCGGCCTGGGGCAGCCCACCACCGGCAGCCTGCGAATCTTCGGCCGCGACCCGGGCGAGGAGCGGCTGGGCTGCCGCCGGCGTCTCTCCCTGGTCTCGCACGAGAACTACCTCTACCCGCCGCTGACGGCGCTGGAGACCCTGCGTCTCTGGGCGCGGCTCGCGGGGCTCGCCCTGGGCGACGAAGAGCTGGTCCGCCTCCTGGCCGAGGTCGAGCTCGCCGATCGGCGGGACCACCGGGTGGGAGGCTTCTCGGCCGGCATGCGCAAGCGTCTGACCCTGCTGCGCACCCGCCTGGAGGAGCCCGGCCTGATCCTCCTGGACGAGCCCCTGTCGGCCCTCGACGCCGCCGGCCGCACCCTGGTCGAGCGGTGGATCGGCGGCTTCGTCGCGGCGGGGCGGACGGTGATCATGGCCTCGCACGCAGTGGAGCGGATGAGCCGCGTCGCGCACCGCGGTGTCCTGCTCGACCGCGGCCAGGTGGCCTGGTCCGGGCCCGCCGGCGAGATTCCCGGCCGGCTGGAGGGCCACAGGTGACCTTCCTGCGTCAGGCGCTGGCCATTCTGCGCAAGGACCTGCTCATCGAGTGGCGCGGCCGCTCGCGGCTCTTCTCGGTGCTTCTCTTCGGCGTCGTCACCCTGCTTCTCTTCTCCTTCGCCGTCGGCCCCGACGGCGGCGCCCTGGAGGAGAACGCGAGCGGCTTTCTGGTGCTGGCGCTCCTGCTGAGCTCCACCCTGGCGCTGTCGGAGAGCTTCCGCCTGGAGCAGGAGCAGCGGGCGATCGAAGGGCTGCTGCTGGTGCCTGTGGACCCGGTGGCGCTCTACTACGGCAAGGTCACCGGCAACACCCTCTTCCTGTTTCTCCTGGGCCCGCTGCTGATGCCGATCGCGCTCGGCCTGTACGGCGTTCCCGCCGGCCCCGAGACGCTGCTCCGGCTGCTGGGAGTCTGGGGCCTCGCGGCGGCGGGGCTGTCGGCCCCCGGGAGCCTCTACGCGGCGATGACCAGCCGCCTCCAGAGCCGCGACGTGCTGCTGCCGATCCTCCTCTTCCCGCTGCTGGTCCCGGTCCTCGTGGCGGCGGTCAAGGCGATCGACCTCCTGCTCAGCGGCGACCCCATGGGCCAGCTCCGCGACTGGCTCCTCCTGCTGGTGGCCTTCGACTTGATCTACTGGGCGCTGTGCGGCATCCTCTTCCCTCAGGCGGTGGAGGAGAGATGACCCTACGCAGAATCCCCTGGGAGCACTGGTTCGGCGGCGCAGGTCTGGCGCTTCTCCTGATCGGCAGCTATATCGGCCTCTTTGTGGCGCCGCCCGAGAGGTACATGGGCGAGGTGCAGCGCATCATGTACGTCCATCTCCCCTGCGCCTGGGTGTCCATGGTCTGCTTCACGGCCGCCTTCGCCTCCGCCATCGGATCCCTGTGGACCGGCGGGAAGAAGTGGGACGGCGCCCTGGTCGGAGCCATCGAGGCCGGAGTCGTGCTCAACGTGCTGTTGCTGATCCAGGGCATCGTCTGGGGACGCGCCACCTGGTGGGAGGGCACCGACAAGTGGTGGACCTGGGACGTGCGGCTCACCACGTCGCTGTTGATGTGCCTGCTCTTCGCCGGCGTCCTCGCGCTGCGGGCCTTCGTGGAGGACCGGGAGCGGAAGGCGAGTTGGAGCGCGGTGGCCACGATCGTCGCCTACGTGGACGTGCCCCTCGTCTACTTCTGCGTGCGCTGGATGCGCAGCCTGCACCAGCCGCAGTCCAGCCCCGAGACGGTGAGCTCCCTGATGGTGACCCCGCTGCGTATCAACTCCTTCGCGGTCCTCTTCATCGCCATCTGGTTCATCGCCCGGCGCGCCCGCATCGAGCTGATGCGCCGCCAGATGGACGAGGTGCCGCTGCCGCGGCGGCTGACGCCGCAGGAGAGCGCCGGTGGCTGAGGGCGTCATCGTCGGCGGCTGGTCGTACGTCATCGTGGCCTACGGGGTGACCGCCCTGGGGCTGATCGCACATACCCTCTCGCTGGTGGTCCGTCGCAAGCATCTGCGCCGCGCCAGCCGGCGAAAAGAGACTACGGAAGATGAGTAGCGAACGACGCAAGAGAATGATGATCGTGGCGATCTCCGCCGCCGTCGCGCTGGCCGCCCTCGGCTACGTGGCCTTCGGCGGGATCGGCGCCAACCTCGTCTACTACTGGAGCCCCACGGAGCTGATGGAGGCGGGCCGGAAGGCGCAGGGCGCCGACATCCGGCTGGGCGGCCTGGTCGAAGCCGGGTCGGTGCAGAGGGCCGCCGACGGCCTCACTCTGCGCTTCCGGGTGACCGACGGCACCACCACGGTGCCGGTCTACGCCCGGGCGGTGCCGCCGGCGATGTTCCGCGAGGGCATCGGCGTGGTGGTCGAAGGGACCATGGGGGCCGACGGCGAGTTCCAGACCGAGCGCCTGATGGTCAAGCACGACAACCAGTATCGGCCTCCCGGCGACACCGAGGACCTGGACATGAAAGAGCTCCTGGAGACGATGAAGATCGCGGATGGATGAACACGATCCTCGGTCAATCCCTCGTTCTCGCGGGGCTCGCAGCCTGCGCGTGCGGCGCGCCGATCGCCTTCGTGGCCGGCGCCCGGCGGTCGGACCGCGGCCTGCAGTGGAGCCGCCGCCTGGCCTTCGTCTTCGGCGGCGCCATGCTGCTGGCCAACCTGGTCATGGAGATCGCGCTGGTCACCCACGACTTCTCGGTCTCCTACGTCGCCCAGGTCGGCTCGCGGGCCACGCCGCTGGTGATCACCCTGGTGTCGCTCTGGTCCTCGCTCGAAGGCTCGATCCTCTTCTGGGGCCTGGTTCTCGGTCTCTTCACCGCCGCCGTCGCCTGGTGGCAGCGTGAGGGCGCGCGCGACTATCTCGCCTACACCCTCGGCACCCTCTTCTCGATCGGCCTCTTCTTCACCTTCCTGATCGCCGGGCCGGCGAATCCCTTCGCCCCCACTCCGCCGCCGGTTCCGCTCGACGGGCCGGGACCCAACCCGCTGCTGCAGAACCACGTCCTGATGATCGTCCATCCGCCCATGCTGTACCTGGGCTACGTGGGCATGAGCGTGCCCTTCGCGATGGCGGTGGCGGCCCTGCTGCGCGGCCAGCTCGGCCCGACCTGGCTGCGGCCCATGCGCCAGTGGCTGCTGCTCCCCACCGGCTTCCTGACCGTGGGCATCATGCTCGGCGGCTGGTGGTCCTACGAGGTGCTGGGCTGGGGCGGCTACTGGGCCTGGGACCCGGTGGAGAACGCCTCCTTCCTGCCCTGGCTCACCGCCATCGCCGCGGTCCACTCGGCCGTGGTCCAGCAGCGCCGCGGCACCCTGAAGGCGTGGACCACCATCCTGATCCTGCTGACCTTCCTGCTCACCATCCTGGGCACTTTTCTCACCCGCTCCGGGGTGGTCAACTCGGTCCACTCCTTCACCCAGAGCCCCATCGGACCGCTCTTCCTGATCTTCCTGGGGATCTGCCTGCTGGCGGTGGTGGCGCTCCTGGCGCTGCGGATCGACACCCTCTCGCAGAGCGGCGGCGACGCCGGCCTCCACGCGCGCGAGGGGGCCTTCCTGATGAACAACCTCCTCCTGGTGCTGCTGATGTTCACGGTGCTGGTGGGCACCCTCTTCCCCATCCTGGCCGAAGCGGTGCGGGGGGTGAAGGTGAGCGTCGGCGAGCCCTACTTCAACCGGATGGCGGTGCCGGTCTTCCTCGGCCTGCTGCTGCTCATGGGGATCGGCCCCGCCCTGCCGTGGGGCCGCTCGCGGCCCGAGGCGGTGCGGCGGGTGCTGCTGGCGCCGCTCCCGGCGGCTCTCGCCGGCGTCCTCCTGACCTGGCTGCTGGGCGGCCGCGGCTACCTGCTGCTGACCGGAGGACTGGCCGGGTACGCCCTCTGGGTCACGGCGGCCCGCGGGCTCGAGCCCGCCAGGACCGGGCGTCCGGGAGTGGTGCGCAGCGCGTCGCGCATCTTCGGCGGATACCTGGTCCATCTCGGGGTCATCGTCACCTTCGTCGCGATCGCCGTCTCCGCCACCACCCAGAGCTCCCACGAAGCCACCCTGGCCCCGGGCCAGAGCATGGCCGCGGGGCGCTACGAGATCACCTTCGACCGCGCCGCGGTCGAGCAGCAGCCGCACCGTCTGTTGCGCAAGGCCGAGGTCACGGTCCTGCGCCGGGGCGACGCCGTGGGCACCCTCGAGCCGGCGCTGAGCCAGTACCCCACCCAGCGCGAGCCGTTGGGCACCCCGGCGGTGCGCACCACCCTCTCGCACGACCTCTACCTGACCCTGATGAACATCGGGCCGGACGGCACCGTGGGTCTGCGGGCGATCGTGACGCCCGGGGTGGTGTGGATCTGGATCGGGGTCCTGGTGATGGTGGCGGGCACGACCCTCTGCCTGCTCTCGCCCGAAGTGGGGCGCCGGAGCGGATGAACCGCTGGGCTCTCCTCGTGGGGGCGGGGATCGTGCTGCCCCTGATCGTGGTGCTGGCGGTCTCCTTCCGCTTCGACCCGCGAGCGATCGACTCGCCGCTGATCGACAATCCGGCGCCCGACTTCGCGCTGCCCGACCTCGACGGCGCCGTGCATCGGCTGAGCGAGCTCGAGGGCCGGCC
The DNA here is from genome assembly GCA_033720955.1 of Thermoanaerobaculia bacterium. Taxonomy (GTDB): domain Bacteria; phylum Acidobacteriota; class Thermoanaerobaculia; order Multivoradales; family JAHEKO01; genus JAWWBN01. The sequence continues at coordinate 10,119 of JAWWBN010000081.1, forward strand.
GGTGGTCATCAACTTCTGGGCCACCTGGTGCCAACCCTGCATCGTCGAGCACCCCGTTCTGCTCTCGGCGTCACGGCGCTACCGCGATCGCGTCGTCTTCCTCGGCGTCGTCTACCAGGACGAGCCCGAGAAGATCCGCCGCTTCGTCGATGTCCGTGGCGGCTGGGGTCCGTCTCTGGTGGACGACGGGGGCGGCGTCGCCATCGCCTACGGCGTCTACGGAGCGCCCGAGACGTTCTTCGTGGACCGGAGCGGAAGGGTGGTCGAGAAGGTCACCGGGGCGGTCTCGCCGGAGCGGCTGGACCGGATTCTCGGTCGTCTCCTGGCCGGGGGAGAGCCGGGAACGGATCGACGCTCGGCAAGCTGATCGCCACGTCGCCCGCGCCCCCGAGGAGCCCTGCAGCAGCGTCACGAAGAGAGTTCGAAAGATAGTCCTGCGTTTATTTGTCATCGCGGGCCTCTTGCGATACGTTGCCCGATGTTCCCCCGGAATCCGCTAGTCGCAGGAGGCCCTTCGATGCACAACACCCCGCCGAAAGCCCAGCTCGCCGCCGCGGCTCTTGCCGCTCTCCTCTTCAGCCCCGCGCTCTGGGCGCAGGCCCCGCCGACGACGTTCTCGAAGGCGTTCTCGCCCGACACGATCGGCCCGGCCAGCGTGAGCCGGCTGGTGTTCACCATCAACAACTCGGGCGGTCCCGGACGGACAGAGGTGGCGTTCACCGACACCCTGCCGGCCGGCGTGACCATCGCGACGCCGGCGAACGCCGCCTCCACCTGTGCCGGCACCCTCTCGGCGCCCGCCGGAGGCGGCACCATCAGCTTCAGCGGCGGCACCGTCGCCGCCGGCACCACCTGCACCCTCCGGGTCGACGTCACCAGCGCGACGCCGGGCACCCACAGCAACGTCTCGAGCAGCCTGACCTTCCAGGGCGGCTCGACCGGCGCCGCCTCGGCCGACCTGACGGTGGCGACCGACCGGCCCGGCTTCACCAAGAGCTTCTCGCCGGACACGGTCCTCTTCGGCGGCCGCAGCACCCTCACCTTCACCATCGACAACACCCTCAGCGCCACCGCGGCGCGCGCCCTCACCTTCACCGACAACCTGCCCTCCGGGATGACCGTGGCGAGCCCCGCCAACGTCGTCAGAACCTGCACCGGCGGCACGTTGAGCGCCCCCGCCGGCGGCGGCGTGATCACCCTCTCCGGCTTCGTGCCCTCCGACGCCCAGGTGGCCGCCGGAGCGAGTTGCACGATCTCCGTGGACGTGATCGGCAGCGCCGTGGGAGCGCTGGGCAACACCAGCGGCGAGCTCACCTCGCAGCCGGGGACGACTTTCACCACCCGCTCCAGCGGACGGGCGGCCGGCGTCCTGACCGTGGCCAGCGACCCGCTGCTACTGACCAAGAGCTTCGTCGACGACCCGGCCAGCCCGGGCGGCACCGTCACCCTCCGCTTCACCGTGCGCAACCTGAGCCGCCTCGCCACCGCCACCGCCATCAGCTTCACCGACGACCTCGACGCGGCCCTCAGCGGGCTCGAGGCCGTGGGGCTGCCGACCGACCCCTGCGGCGCGAGCTCGTCGATCGCCGGCACCGGCCTCCTGACCCTGAGCGACGGCGAGCTGGCGCCGGAGGGGTCGTGCTCCTTCGACGTCACCCTGCAGGTGCCGACCTCCGCCGCGCCCGGGAGCTACACCAACACCACGAGCTCGGTGACCGGCGACCTGGACGGCGACGCCACCACCGGCAGCCCCGCCAGCGACGTCCTCTTCGTCGAGCCGGCTCCCGTCCTGACCAAGAGCTTCCTCGACGACCCGGCGGGGGCCGGCGACACCGTCGAGCTCGAGTTCACCATCGCCAACACCAGTCCCACCGACGCGGCGACCGACATCGCCTTCACCGACACCTTCGTGGAGGTGCTGCCGACCGCCGTCTCCACACCCGCCGACGGCTTCTGCGGAGCGGGCGCCACCGCCGTCTTCACGCCGCTGATCGCCTCGGGGTCGGGGAGCACCCTGGCCGAGCTGGAGGTCTCGGGCGCCAGCCTGGGGGTGGGCGAGAGCTGCACCTTCAGCATCGTCCTGAACATCTCCGAGGGCGCGCAGGCGGGGCTCTACGCCAACACCACCAGCGAGATCACCGCCCTCGTCGGCGGCACCCCGTTCTCCGGCACCCCGGCCAGCGACGACCTCGCCGTGGTGGCGCCGCCCTCTCTCTTCAAGCAGTTCCTCGACGACCCGGTCCAGCCGGGCGGCACCGTGACCCTCCAGTTCACCCTGAGCTACACCAACGACTCCGAGGGCGACATCGACCTGCCGGGTGAGGCCACGGGGATCGGATTCACCGACAACCTCGCGGCGGTCCTGAGCGGTCTCACGGCCACCGGGCTGCCGGCGGCCGACGTCTGCGGCGCCGGCTCCGAGCTCTCCGGCACGACCACCCTCACCCTCACCGGCGGCAACCTGGGAGCGGACGAGAGCTGCACCTTCAGCGTCTCTCTCGACGTGCCCGCGACGGCGACCAGCGGCAGCTACACCAACACCACCAGCAACGTCGTCGCCACGGTGCTCGGCGTCACCACCACCGGCAATCCCGCCTCGGACGCGCTCAAGATCGCCGGTCTGACCCTCACCAAGGAGTTCACCGACGATCCGGTCCTCGCCGGAGGCACGGTAGAGCTGAGCTTCACCCTGGAGAACTCGAGCCCGACCCAGTCGGCCACCAACATCTTCTTCCAGGACAACCTGGACGCCACCCTGGAGGATCTGGCGGCCACCGGCCTGCCCGCGAACGATGTCTGCGGAGCCGGCTCCTCCCTGGTGGGTACCGCCGGCAACACCTTCCTCACCTTCCAGGGCGGCAGCCTCGGTCCGGGGTCGTCCTGCACCTTCAGCGTCGTTCTCACGGTGCCGGCCGCGGCCGAGAGCGGCGACTATCCCAACGCCACCACCTCCGTCACCGCGACCATCGACGGCACCCCCGGGGTGCAGTTCGACGGCGCGAGCGACGTGCTCGCCGTGTCCTCCGACTTCCTGTCGCTCTCCAAGGAGTTCATCGACGATCCGGCAGCGCCCGGAGGCACCACCACCCTCCGCTTCACCCTGCTCAACCTGAGCGACACGCAGGCGGTGTCGGCGATCGCCTTCACCGACGATCTCGACGCCGCCCTGACGGGCCTGGCGGCGACCGGCCTGCCCGCGAACGACGTCTGCGGCGCCGGCTCGTCGATCAGCGGCACGGGCCTGCTGACCTTCAGCGGCGGCAGCCTGGCGCCGGGCGCCTCCTGCGTCTTCGACGTGGCCCTGTCGGTGCCGGCCGACGCCCCGCTCGGCGGCTCCGCCGTCAACACCACCAGCGCGGTGACGGGCACGGCCTCCGGGCTGAGCGTCACCGGCGACGCGGCCACCGACGTGCTGCTCATCGACTTCCTCACCTTCTCGAAGAGCTTCGACGCCATCGGCGAGGCGGGCGGCGCCGTGGTGCTGACCTTCGACATCGCCAACCTGAGCAGCACCGACAGCGTCGCCGATCTCTCCTTCTCCGACGACCTCGACGCCGTGGTGCCGGGCCTGGAGGCCGTGGGCCTGCCCGCGGCCGACGTCTGCGGCCTCGGCTCGCAGCTCACCGGCACGAGCTTCCTGCAGCTCACCGGCGGGAACCTGCTGCCGGGCGGCTCCTGCACCTTCAGCGTCACCCTCCAGATCCCGGCCGCCACGGAGCCGGACGACTACGACAACGTCACCAGCGACCTGCTCACCACCGGCGGCGTCCCCGCCGCTCTGCCGGCGACCGCCACCCTCACGGTGATCTCGGCCGTCGACAGCGACGGCGACGGCGTGCTGGACAACGAGGACTTCTGCCCCGGCACCGTGATTCCGGAGGGCGTGCCCACCCACGGGCTGGGAAGAAACCGCTACGCCCTGGTGGACGACGACGACGTCTTCGACACCAATCCGGCCGGCAACGAGCCCGCCCTGTTCACCATCGCCGACACCGGCGGCTGCTCGTGCGAGCAGATCATCGTCGCCGCCGGCCTCGGCGAGGGACACGTCAAGTTCGGCTGCTCGCTCGGCGAGATGCGGGAGTGGGTGGCCTTCGTCAACGGGGGCCCGCTGGATGACGACGGCGACTCCGACTCCGATTCCGACTCCGACTCCGACTCCGACACGGGCTCCTCGCCCGAGTCGCAGGGGCGGGGCGACTGCTGCGAGCAGGAGCACCGCGAGGCGCCGCCGTCCACGGGCGCCGGAGTGACCATCCGGATCGAGGGCGACGGCACCGTCACCACCAGTCCGCGCTGGATCGGCGGCAAGAGCTACGGCGCGGTGATCTGCGGCGGCGCCGGCCGGAGCTGCCACGCCGACTTCGCTCCGGGCGACACGGTGCTGCTGATGGCGCGGCCGGGCAGCGGCGGCTCCCGCTTCGTCGAGTGGTCCGGCGCCTGCCGGGGCACCGACCCGGTCGTCGCGGTGACCGCCGGCGCCAGCACGGAGTGCGTCGCGATCTTCGGGGCTGTGGAGGAGTAGCGGCGGGCCGGGGCATCCAGCGGGTGTGAGGGCGTCAGCCCTCCCCGCCGG
>JAWWBN010000082.1:0-14602 GCA_033720955.1 Thermoanaerobaculia bacterium
CCTTCTGGGGTCGCTGTCGGGCAGCGCCGTGGCCAACACCGCCACCACGGGCACCTTCACGATTCCCATGATGCGCAGCTCCGGCTTTCCGCGCCACGTGGCGGGCGGGGTGGAGGCGGCGGCGAGCTCGGGTGGCGCCCTGGTGCCGCCCGTGATGGGCGCCGGCGCCTACATGATGCTGGAGATCGTGGACCCCCCGGTGACCTATCTCCAGATCATCCGCGCCGCGCTTCTCCCCGCCTGTCTCTACTACCTCTCGCTCTTCCTGATCGTGCACTTCCACGCCCGCCGTCTGCGCGCGGCCGGAGAGGCCCCGGAGCCGGGCCAGGAGCCGCCTCCGCTGCTGCGCTTCGAGGGTCTCGTGGTGCTGGCGGCGCTGGGCGGCCTGGTGACCCTGCTGGCGGCCGGCTTCACCGTCTTCCGGGCGGTCACCGTGGCGATGCTGGCGGTGGCCGTGGTGAGCTCTCTCCATCCCCGCACCCGTCTCTCGCCGCGCGGCGTCTTCACCGCCCTCGTCGGCTCGTCGCGCGCCGGGATGCCGCTGATCGCCGCCGCCGCCTGCGTGGGGATCGTGATCGGCGTGGTCACCCTGACGGGGGTGGGAACCCGTCTGCCCGCCCTGATCCTCCCCCTCGCCCAGGAGCACCTCTTCTCCGCCCTGGTGGTGATCATGATCTCGTCGGTGGTGCTGGGGATGGGGCTCCCCTCCGCCGTGTGCTACCTGCTGCTGGCCACCCTCATCGGACCGGTGCTGGGCAAGCTGGGCGTGGTGCCGCTGGCGGCCCACCTGTTCATCTTCTATTTCGGGCTCATGTCCATGGTGACCCCGCCCGTCGCCCTGGCCGCCTACGCGGCGAGCGCCATCTCCGGCTCCTCGTTCCTCAAGACCAGCATGGCGGCCTTCCGTTTCGCCCTCGTGGGCTTCACCCTGCCCTTCATGTTCGTCTTCCGGCCCGAGCTCCTGATGCTCGACGCCGACGGCGGAGTGGCCGGCGTCGGGCCGATCGTGCTCGCGGTGCTCCTGGCGGCCGTGGGCATCGTGCCCCTGGCGGCCGGGATCGCCGGCTACCTGCGGGGGCGGCTGGGCTGGGGGCGCAGAGGGGCGCTGCTGCTGGCCGCGGGGCTGCTGCTCTACCCCGGGCGGCCGCTCTTCTTCGAGACCCAGGGGCTGACCGGCGTGAACCTGGCGGGACTCGCCCTCTTCCTCCTGGTGGCGCTGCTGCCGCGGCGACGGGCGGCCGCGGGGCCGACCTAGTCGGCGTAGATCATCCGCTCGAGCTGCCGGGCCGCGAGCTCGGGCTCGGAGAGCTGGACCCCGACGCCGGCCAGCAGGTTCTCCCCCTCGCCGCTCCCCACCACGTGCACCACCCGGCCGGCCAGCCGCACGGTGCGGCTGACCGGGGGCGGCAGGCGCAGCTCGACCCGGACCCGCTCGTCCACCGCGAGTCCCCGGACGTTGGGCACGAAGATGCCGCCGGAGGCGATGTCGCGCTGCAGCACCTGGAGAAAGTGGGGCAGCGACTCGAAGGCCAGCGGCAGCACCCGGCCCTCCTGCATCTTCAGCGGAGGCCGTCCCGCCGGCCGGTCGTCGGGGCCATCCCACGGCCCGTCGTCGTCGGCGTCCGCCGGGGCCCCCTCCCGTTCCGGCGCCTCCTTCTCCACCGCCTCCTCCCGTGGGGCCGCGGCGGCGGGGAGGATCTCGGCGATGAGCTCGGGCACGGTGAGGAAGCGCACCCCCATGCCCGAGTCGCGGAGCTGCTTGAGCAGCGGCGACACCCGAGCGGCGTGCACGACCTCGCCCTCCAGCATGAAGCCCTCGTCGCCGTGCAGCAGCTCCACCCGCACCCGGCTGCCGGGTGGCGGCGGCACGCTGGTGGCGATGAACATTCCCGTGGTCGAGACGTTGGTCGTGTAGGCGCTGTGGGCGATCTTCTCGCCGCGCTTCCAGAAGCGGACCTGGAGGCGGCGGGCGAACCGCTTGTCGCGACGGTCGGGCATCACTCCGCCTTGAGGGCGCCGAGCAGAGGCGTGCGGAGCGTCCCGGCCACCGCCAGCGTGCTGGCCAGCATGCCCACCGCGACCACCACCAGCAGGGTCAGGCCGAGCGACAGCCAGGGCACCGTCTCGCCGCCCGCGCTCAGGTGCGGCGCCGCGGCCGCCAGACCGGCCACCGCGCCGATGCCCACCCCGGCCAGCAGGAGGATCGCGTTCTCGGCCACCACCATTCTCGCCAGGGTGGAGCGGCGGTAGCCGAAGGCGCGCAGCATGGCGAGCTCGCCCCGGCGCTCGAGGACGTTGCGCAGCAGCACGATCCCGAGACCGAGAGTTCCCAGCAGGAGGCCGAAGCCGCCCAGCGTCTGGAAGGTGGCGATGTAGGTGTTCTCGACCGCCTTGAAGGCGGAGAGCCGCTCGGCGGTGGGGGTGGCGTCGAAGCCGAACCTCTCGAGCCGCGACTCGAGCATCGCGGCGGTCTCCTCCACCCGGTTCAGGGGCGGGTCGGCCAGGAACCACGAGTAGCCGGTGCGGCTGGGGAAGTGGGCCAGGAAGTTCTCCTCCGAGATCAGCACCTCGCTCTGGAAGATCCCCTTGGCGAGCAGACCGACGAAGCGCAGCCGGACGGTCTCTCCGCGCTCGTTCTCGAGCGAGATCTCCTGGCCGAGTCCCGAGTGGAGGATCCACAGCACCGAGTTGAAGTCGCCGAAGGCGGGCAGCACTCCCGGCTCGAGCTCGCCGGCCAGCAGGCTCCAGGGGTCCGGGCTCTTCTCGGCGACCTGCTGGAAGGAGAATCCGCCGCGGGCTCGCATCTCGGGGGTGACGCCCAGCACCCGTGGTCGCTCGGGGCGAAAGAGGTTGAGGCAGGAGACGTCCTCGCCGGGAAGCAGCCGGAAGGGCACCAGGTCGATCTCCGCCAGCCGCGCCGCTTCGTCGTCCGAGAACCCCAGCTCCCGGAGGGTCTCGGGGCGGTCCAGCCCGGCGACGACGGGCACGTCGGTCTCGGCCACCAGGGTGAAGCCGCCGGCGCCCGAGGCCCGGTCGGTGACCTCGGCCTCGCCGCCGCCGCGGAAGGCGTCCACCGCCACGATCAGGAAGCAGGCGCTGGCCACGAGCGCGACGCTGAGCACGCTGCGGCCGCGGTTGCGCCCCGTGTTGCGGGCCCCCATGGAGACCAGCGGCGCGCCCCGCAGCCCGTTGGCGCGAGCGCCGGGCGGGCCGCCGCAGAGGTGCGCGAAGCCGGCCACCCCGGCGATCAGCAGACAGGCGCCGATGCCGAATGCGAAGCCCGGCGACGAGGTCTCGCCGGTGGCGAAGGCGGCCGCCAGCAGAGCCGCCGCCAGCAGGGAGAAGGCGACGGCCACCAGCAGCGGCCGCCGCCGCCGTCCCGCGGCGATCTCGTCGAGGCCGGCGGCGCCGGCCAGGAGCCGGGCCGCGGACACCCTGCCCAGCCGGCGGAGGGTCCACCAGATGGTGGCCAGGACCACCAGCACCGAGGCCACCCAGCCGATCACCGGCGTCGCCGGGCCGACGTGCAGGAAGAGCACCGGGGTGCCCACCGCCGGCAGCCACCAGGTGCGCAGCCCGGCGAGCATCAGCCAGGCGTAGAAGACGGCGCCGCCCAGCCCGGCCAGGGCGCCCAGAGCAGCCAGCACGCCGCCCTCGGCCAGCAGCGACCGCCGCACGGTGCGGGCGCGGTAGCCCACGGCCCGCAGCAGCCCCACCTCGCGCGCCCGACGCTCGATCCCCAGACGGAAGAGAAGACCCACCAGGAGCACCGCCGAGGCGATCAGGAAGAACGAGAGACCCAGGAAGAGACCGGAGAAATCGGTGGCTCCCCGGGCGGCCTCGAGGCCGTCGCGCTTGAGCTGGCGGAAGGCGAGCCCGGCCTCCTCGACGCTCAGACGTCGCGGCAGCTCGGCGCGCAGACGGCCCGCCAGCTCCGCCGCCGACCCTTCGCCCGGCGCCAGCCGGATCGAGGTGAGGTCGCCGAAGCGGCTCTTCCAGAGTCGCCGGCCCAGGGACGCGGCGACGTACGCCTTGGGCAGGGATCGGTAGGCGTCCCAGTACTCCTCGTCCACCCCGCGGATGGCGTCCAGGTCCACGGGGAAGGGCGGGTCCCAGGAGGAGATGTCCTGGGCGTCCTCGAGGCCCGGGAACTCGGGGGTCAGCCGGGGGTCGGCGGCCAGCCCCTCGATCTCGACGACGCCGGCCAGCCGCAGGGTGACGCTCCGCGTGAAGAGCTCGTCCCGCGCCCCCAGCTCGTAGTACTCGACTTCGATCTCGTCGCCCGGACGCGCCCCCAGGTCCTCGGCCGCCCAGCGGTTCAGCAGCAGCTCGTCTTCGGCCAGCCGCGGCGCGGGAGAGCCGTCCACCAGGCGGAAGGCGCCCAGCGCCGGCGCCGCCGGCGGGTCGAGGGCGGAGATGGTCGAGTAGGGGATCGAGCGGTCGCCGCTGCGCAGCGCGGTGGCGAAGTAGGTGAGGACCTCCTGGGCGGTGGCCCGGGAGGCGCGAGCCGCCTCCAGGACGGCGCGCGAGGCCGCCGGGTCCAGCACGAAGCGGTCGCTCTCCACCACCACCCTCTCCGCTCCGGTGGTGATCTCCAGCCCCAGGTCGGCCGGGGCCATGACGCTTCCGAGGGTGTCGGCGAGCTCTGCGGACCCGGGTGTCGCTCCGAGGTCGCCGGGGAAGGCGAGCAGGAGCAGGTTCACGCGCGGGTCGGCACCGCGGCCGAATACGGCGCGCTGCAGCCGCTCGCGCTCGACGAAGGCGTTCATCGGCCGCGCCTGCCCGGGGGTCAGCCGCAAACCGCCGAGACCGCGGTCGGGGATCACTCCCCCCACCGAGAGCCGCAGCGTCCCCACCGTGGCGCCCGCCTCCTCCCGTCCCACCAGGGTCTCGCGCGGCACGTCGCTGGGAATCTCGAAGGAGAGCAGCACCTCGTCGCCCGGCGCCGCGCCCAGCTCCCCGGCCAGGGCCTCGTTGAGCACCACCGAGGGGAAGAGCAGGCCGGGCTGACGCCCCACGGGCAGCTCCGGAGCCTCCGGGTAGAGACGCGCCAGCTCGGGCCCCGCCCCGAGGATCGTCACCCGCGAGGCGCGGGCGCGGCTGGCGCCGTGGACCGCCGAGCCGGAGAGGAGCAGGGTCGGTGCGAGGTCGAGCTCGCCCCCCAGCTCGGCCTCCAGGTCGGCGCCCAGACCCTGGCGGAAGGGACGCTCGCCGACGAGGGCCACGTCGATCTCGCCCAGCCGGTCCAGCGTCAGGTCGCGGAGGGAGCCGCGCACCGAGTCGCCGACAATCAGGGCGCCGGTCAGGACCGCCGTCGCCACGGCGGCGCCCACGGCCACCGCGAGGTGGGTGCGCCAGTAGTAGAGGAGGCTCCGCCTCATCGGCCCGTCCGGAGTGACCTCAGCGCTCCTCCACGAGCCGCCCCGCCGCGAGCCTCGCGCGGCGGGCGAACCGGCCGGCCAGGTCGAGGCTGTGGGTGACGACGATCATCACGCTGCCGGCGCCGGCGTGGAGCTCGATCAGCAGGTCGGCAACGGCGGCGGCGCTCGCTTCGTCGAGGTTTCCGGTGGGCTCGTCGCAGAGCAGAAGGCTGGGCCGGTTGACCAGGGCGCGGGCCACCGCCGCCCGCTGCCGCTCGCCGCCGGAGAGCTCCGCCGGGCGGTGGGCGAGCCGGCCGCCCAGCCCGACCCGGTCGAGCAGCTCTCGCGCCCAGCTCTCGTCGCGCCGCTCGTCGTCGCCGCGGTCGGCGAAGGCGAGGGTGGGAATCAGCACGTTCTCCAGGACGGTGTACTGGGGAAGCAGGTAGTGGTCCTGGAAGACGAAGCCCACGCGACGGTTGCGGAAGCGGGCGAGCCGCGGCTCGGGAAGCGCGAACGGATCCTCGCCGCCGATCCTCACAGAGCCCTCGTCGGGGCGGTCCAGGGTTCCCGCGAGGTGCAGGAGAGTGCTCTTGCCCGAGCCCGACGGCCCGGTGATCGCCAGCGCCTCGCCGGGCGCCAGCTCGAGATCCACGCCGCGCAGCACGTCGACCCGCTCGCGTCCCAACTCGAAGCTCTTGACCAGACCCCGGAGCTCGAGACCCGACTCACTCATCGGGGGACTCCTCGACCCGGTCGGCGATGCCCGGTGGGATGGGCACCGCCTTGAGGCCCTCCGGGTCGTTCACCACGCAGCAGACCGCGGTGATCCGGCCGCGGGCCACCTTGCGCTCGCCGTTCAGGAAGTCGAAGACGTAGGTCATCGACTTCCTCCCCTTGCGCGCCACGCGGAGGCGGATGTCGAGCTGGTCGCCGAAGCGCACCGGCGCCAGATAGCTGCACTCGGCGGCGACCCGCGGCCAGCCGATCTCCTGCTCTCCCCGCCAGTGGTGCACCGGGGTGCCGAGCGACTCGAGAAACTCGTGCTCCGCGGTCTCCATGAAGACCAGGTAGCGGGCGAAGTGCACCAGACCCGAGAGATCGGTGTCGGCGAACTCGACCCTCCTCCGGCTCCAGAACTCGTGCACCTTCGCGGGCTCGGCCATCGGCTCAGATTCTAGCCGCCGTCACTCCCGCCGCTCGATTCCCACCCGCTCCGGGAAACGGGTGATCTCGATCCAGCAGATCGCCTCGCGGTCCATCCCGTGGGTGCGCGCCCAGCGGCGGAGCTGGCGCTCCAGCCGGCGACGCTTCTTGCGGCCGGTGATGTGCTGCTTGTCCAGGCCCCAGCCGGGAGGCTGGTTGCCGTAGCGGCCGTTCACCGTGGGCACGCCGGTGGCCAGCGCCGCCCAGGCGGCGTCCTCGTCGGCGTAGCCGTAGCGCGGCTGCCCGCGCGAGACCAGGAGAAAGGCCTCGCACCTCTCCGGCGAGATCCTCGCCGCGATCCCGGCGACGTGCTCGCGCAGCTCCTGGCGATCCCGCCAGGCGATCACGTGGAGCTGCTCGGCCAGGCAGAGGATGGCCAGCAGGCCGGCGGCGATCCGCCAACGCCCGCGGAAGGGGCGGTCGAAGAAGCCGGCCACCCCCAGCGCCGCCACCGGCAGCAAGATCATGCCGACGCGACCCACGGCGCGGAGCGCCGCGGCACCGGGGAGATAGCGGTACAGGAGCCGCCAGCCGCTCACATCTCCGGGCCAGACGGTGACCGTCGCGATCACGGTGAAGACCGACAGGGCCAGCAGCGCGACGCCGGGCCGCCGCCGCAGACGCCAGAGACCGGCCAGGGCGACGAGGGTGGTCAGGAGACCGGCGCCGTTCGAGTGGGTGGTCGAGCGCAGCTCGCGGAAGACGCCGCCGGGGCGCTGCAGGCCGCCGTAGAGGCGGTGCGTCTGCCCCATGAGGAGCCAGGAGGCGGGGCGTGGCACCCTTGCCTCCGGGTAGTTGCGCAGACCCACCTCGTGCGCGGCGTCGAGATAGCGCAGCGCCAGCGGCGTCACCAGCGCGGCCGCTACCACGGCCGCCGCCGCCGCCGGCAGGGCGTGCCGTCGCAGCACGGCCGCCAGCCGGCGCCGCGGTCCGGGCAGGACCAGGGCCCAGACGGCCGCCGCGGCGAGGGTCAGACAGAAGAAGTAGAGCGGGTAGAAGGCGGTCCACGCCTGGAGCGGCAACGACCCGAAGAAGAGCACGATCCACACGACGCCCCGCCCGGGCGGGCGATCGGCGGGATCGTCGCGGAAGAGCCGCACCAGGGCCCCCAGCGCCAGCACCAGGTAGAAGCTGGGCATGAGCTGCTGGTGGATCACGTTGAGCTGGCGCCAGGCCCCGAAGGCGAAGAGAAAGGCCCCCGCCGCCGATCCGAGCGGTCCCACTCCGAAGCCGCGGCGCAGGAGCCACCAGAAAGCGGCGAAGTTCAGGCTCCAGATCGCGAGGATCCACAGGTGGAAGGCGACGTCGGGGGCCACGCCGGCCAGGCGGGACAGCCAGTAGATGGGTCCGACGCCCAGCAGGACGTCGGTGTAGGCGCTGACCCCCGGGTGGGGATGGAAGATGGGCGGCGACCAGAAGTCGGTGTGCAGGGGGTCGCCGGCCAGCCAGCGGTAGCCGTGCTCCAGGGTGAAGTTGATCAGCCGCACGTCTCCCAGACCTCCCAGGAGACGGCGGAACCCGCTCGCGATGCCGGGGCCGAACACCAGCAGCAGCCCGGCCGCCCAGGCCGCCCAGGGCAGGAGCGGTCGGAGCCTCGCTCGGCGGGTCGGCTGGGGCACGGCGGTCAGGCGATCCGGGCCGCGGCGCCGCCGGCCGGGTGACGGGCGAGAGCCTCCTCGAAGACGGCGACCGTGCCCTGCGCCATGGCACGGTCGCTCAGCGGACCGCGCACCGCGTCGCGCCCCCGCCGGCCCATCTCCGCCCGCCGCCGGGGGTCGGCCAGCAGCTCGAGCAGGCCCTCGGCCAGGCTCTGCGGTGACTCGGGCTCGACCAGGAGACCCGCACCGTGGGGCTCGACCAGCTCGGGGAAGGCGCCATGCCGCGGCTGCACCACGGGCACGCCGTGGGCGAAGGCCTCGAGGACGAAGAGCCCCTTGGGCTCCAGGTAGGAGGTCGGCACCGACAGCAGGTCGAGCGAGTCGAGGAAGGCGAGCTTCTGGTCCAGGTCCACCTCGCCGAAGTAGTCGAACCGGTCGGCCAGCCCCCAGCCTTCGATGCGGGCGCGGATCTCGCTCAGGTAGGGGCGGTCCCGCGGTCCCAGCCAGCCTGCCACCGCGAGCCGCACGTTCTCGCCGCCGGGCGCCGCGGCCACGATACGGAAGGCCTCCGCCAGGGTGTGAAGCCCCTTCTCGGGGCAGATCCGTGCCAGATAGCCGATGGTCGGACCGGGCGCCGGCGGCGTTGCCGGCCGCCCGCCGCCCTGGTGCACCTCGGGGTCGATGCCCAACGGCACCACCCGCAGCCGCTCCGCGGGCAGCTCGAGCAGCTCGCCCATCCGCTGGGCGTAGAAGCGGCAGGGCGCGATGACCAGGTCGGCGTCGCAGGTGCGGGCGCGCATCTCGGCCAGCACCTGCTCCCGGTTGGGCAGCAGGTCGAGAAAGATGTCCTCCCCCTGCACCTGCACCACCACCGGCACTCCCACCTCGCGCCGGATCCGCCCGGCCAGACCCAGGAGCAGGGAGTTGGTGATCTGCACCACCTCGGGCCGGTAGTCGCGGGCCAGCCAGTGCACGAGCCGGTCGAGCTCCTTGGCCTGCGCCCCCCGCTCGCCCCGCAGCACGGAGAGGGTGAGGTCGCCCAGCTCGCGGGCGTCGGTCGTGTCCGCGAAGCGGCTCGAGATCCAGCGCAGCAGCCAGGGCCGGTCCAGCAGCCAATCCAGGAACCGGGGCGTGTGCCGGAAGAGGGACACCTTCTGCTGCAGGTAGACGTTGACGGCGCCGTAGACCACCCGGCTCTCGCTGACGCTCTCCTCGTCGATCCGCATGGGGGTGTAGGCGGGGATCAGGGCGACCTCGTGCCCCAGCCGGATCATCGCCTTGGCCAGTGCGTTGTCGTGCAGGCAACTGCCGCAGAACATGCCGCCCGCACCGGCGGCGAGGTGGGCGATTCTCATCGGCCGTCGTCGAAGAAGCGCGCCACGCGGCGCGGGTCGGGGGCCGGGGTCGCCAGCGACCCGACCACCATGGCCGCTGCCGAGGCCAGGAGCATCACCGCCGCCGGCTTGAGGCCGCTTCCGAAAACCGTGTAGCCGGGGTCCGACCAGGACCGCGCGACGTACCAGATCCACAGGACGGCGGTGACGGAGACCGCGGCGAAGGCTCCGCCCGCGGTGCTGCGTCGCCAGTAGAGGGCGGCGAAGACCACCGGGGTCAGGGCGGCGAAGCCGCTGAACGACCAGACGCCCATGCGGAAGATGGAGCGATCCGCGGTCAGCGCCACCACCAGGGAGACGGCCAGGATGCCCACCACGAAGAGGCGGCCGAGGAGCACCTGCAGCCGGTCGCTCATCTCGTCGTGCAGACCGTAGTGCCGGACCACGTCCTGGGTGAACATGGTGCTGGCGGCCAGCGCCTGCGAGTCGAGCGACGACATCACCGCGGCGAAGACCCCGGCGGCCAGCAGCCCGGCCAGCACCTCCGGGGCGTGCAGCGAGATCATCTTGACCAGGATCGAGTTGGCCGCCGGGCCCTGGAGACCGGGGGCCTCGGCGGCGCCCAGCACGCCGAGCAGGACGCTGGGGATCCAGACGATGGCGATGCAGATCGGGTAGGCCACGATGGGCAGCCGGAAGGCCCGGGCGTCGCGGGCGGTCAGCCAGTGCATGAAGATGTGGGGGAACATCCCCACCGACATGGGGATCACCGTGTAGCTCAGCAGCTCCAGCTTGCCGATCCGCTCTCCCCGCACCAGGAGGTTCGGATCCACCTCGGCGACGCGGTCGAGAGCGGCCGAGAGACCCCCCAGCCGGTCGGTGATCAGGAAGAAGGTCGCCGCCCCCAGGGTCATGAAGACCAGGGTCTGGAAGGTGTTGGCCCAGGCCGTGCCGCGCAGCCCGCCGGCGGTGACGTAGGTCAGGACCACCGCGCACATGGCGATGCTGCCCACCGCCTCGGGAAACCGGCCGTCGGTGATCTCGGCCAGGGTCACGCCGCCGCCCTTGACGCCGATCACCAGGTAGGGCACCAGCAGGGCGGTCAGCACCCCGAAGAGGAGCAGGCCCAGGCCGTCGGAGCCCCAGCGGTCGCGGAAGAACTGCACCTGGGTGAGGTAGCCGTAGCGCTTTCCCAGCTCCCACAGACGCGGTCCGAGCAGCAGGAAGAGAACCGGCACGACCAGCGCCGAGGAGGAGGCCATGAGGGCGAAGACGCCGATGCCGCGGTGATACGCCTCGCCGGAGGCTCCCAGCAGGGCGAAGGCGGTCATGTGGGTGCCGAAGAGCGACATCAGGAGGATGAACGACCCGATCGAGCGGGTGGCGAGGAAGTAGTCCTCGCCGGTGCGACGCAGCAGCCGCTGGGACAGCCCGCCGATCGCCAGGACCAGCAGGAGGTAGACGACGATCACGGTGAGGGTCATCCGGAGCCCTCCCCGCCACCGCTCCGGCGGACGAGCAGCGCCATCAGCGCCGCGGCCGCGACACAGTAGAGAACGTGGTAGGTGAGTCCCACGGGGAGCCCCAGGAGGCGCCGCGGGTCGTCCCACAGCCAGAGGTCGTTGTGCAGCAGGTAGAGCGCCGCGACGGCGGTCCAGGCGGGCCAACGGAGGCGGATTCGGCTCATGGACGGGTGCGAGAAGCGGCCTCCGGCGGGCCGCGGCGGTTGCCGGGAGGAGCTGATTCTACCGTCAGGCGGTGGCGGCGACGGGCTCGGCCAGGGTCTCGCGCAGCGCCGCGAGGATCCGGTCCACCGGCCGCTCGTAGACGTTGCCCACCAGCATGTCCACCAACTGACCCCGGCACTCCGGGTAGCGCTCGAGGAAGCGGGCGAAGCTGAAGTCGGGGCGGTAGAAGGCGTAGACCAGGGTGCGCAGCGCCTCGACCCCGGCGCGGTACTCGGTGGCGAAGCTGCCCAGCCGCTCCCCGGAGAGGTCCCCCGACTCGATGGCCTCGTGCACGGCGTCGGCCGCCATCTCGCCCGACTTGAGGGCCAGAAAGACGCCCGTCGAGTAGACCGGATCGATGAAGCCGCCGGCGTCGCCCACCAGCACCCATCCCTCTCCGGCCTGCTGGCCGGTCTTGTAGGAGAAGTCGCGGATGACCCCCACCGGCATCGTCTGCTGCGCCCCGGCCAGCCGCTCGGCGAGGAGGGGGCAGCGGTCCAGCTCCTCCTCGAAGGTCTGACGCGGGTCTGCGGAGCGCTCGCGGATGAGGTGGTCGATCGAGCCGACCACCCCCACGCTGACCCGGTCTCCGGGCAGGGGGATGAACCAGAACCAGGAGCGCTTGCTCTCGGTCTGGTAGATGATCGTCGCGCCCTCGTCGATCCCCTCGTCGCGTCGCGCCCCCTCGTAGTGGGTGTAGATGGAGGCGTTCTTGAGCTGCGGCTCGAGATGGCGGATGCCCATCCGCCGGGCCAGCAGGGCGCTCTGCCCGGTGGCGTCGATCAGCACCTGCGAGCGGATCTCGATCGGCTCGCCGCCCACCCGCTTCACCCGGGCGCCCACGGCGCGGTCGCCGTCGAAGATCCCCTCCTTGAGCGACAGCCCGCGGCACACCTCGACGCCCTGCTCGACCGCGTTGTCGAGCAGCATCTGGTCGAACTCGCTGCGCAGCACCTGCCAGGTCTGGGACCGCTCGTGAGGGTCGTTCTCGAAGAAGTAGAACGGCTTCGACTCCCGGCCCGAGGCGGTGACGAACTGGACGCTCATCTTCTTCGGGAAGTGGCTCCGCTTCATCTTCTCCAGCATGCCGAGGCGCTCGAAGGTCGAGTAGGTCGCCGGCATCAGCGACTCGCCCAGCTTGAACTGGGGGTGCGCCGTGCGCTCGGCGAGGAGGACGCGGTGGCCGCGCTGGGCCAGCAGGGTGGCGGCGGTCGCGCCGGCGGGGCCGCCGCCGGCCACGACCGCCTCGTACTCCCTCAGCCGGGGGTCGGTGGGGTGGTATTGGGTCACAGCCGGTACTCGAAGCTCAGGAAGGCGGTGAAGGGCGCCGCCGGAATCACCGAGGAGCCGCCGAAGCCGCGGGTGTCGTACTCCTCGTCGGCGAGGTTCTTCAGATTGAGGGTGAGCCGCCAGTCGCGCAGCAGGTAGGAGATCGACGCGTCCAGGGTGACGTAGCTGTCGATCACCGTGGCGTTGTCCTCGGCGATGAACTGCTCGTCCACGAAGCGGCCCCCCAGGCCCAGGTGGAAGCGCGAGCCGAAGCGCCGCGAGAGCCAGACGTTGAGCAGGTGCTCGGGGGCGAAAGCCGCGGTGTTGCCGGAGCGGTCCACGGTGGCGAAGGTGGGCGGGAAGAAGCCCACCAGCACGCTCTCGGCGAAGCGGGTGAGCTCGGCGTCGTTGTAGGAGTAGGCCAGCGTGGACCGCACCCCGCCCGGCAGCTCGCCCACCAGCTCCAGCTCCACGCCGCGCGACCGCTGGTCGCCGACCTGCTGGGTGAAGCCGTTGTCGTCGGGAATGGCGATGTTGTCGCGCTCGAGCTCGTAGACCGCGAGGGTCAGGCGGCCGCGGCCGTTCTGGAGGGTGCGCCGGAGCCCGGCCTCGAGCTGTCGGCTCTCCTCCGGCTCGCTCTGGGGAACGGTGACCCGCGGGGAGGGCGGCGCGAAGGAGCGGCCGGCGTTGGCGTAGAGCGACAGCCGGGGGGTGGCCGCATAGACCAGCCCCAGCATGGGGCTGGCCTCGCCGTGGTCCAGGCTCTTGCCCTGCACCGGGTCCTCGAAGTCGATCTCGTCCCAGCGCAGGCCCACCATGAGCTGCAGCTTCTCGTTGAAGGCGATCTGGTCCACCAGGTAGGGCGCGATCACCTCCGAGCGGGTGTCTCCCGCCTGGGTCTGACCGGGCAGGAAGAAGAGCGGCGGTGCGGCGGTCTCGACCGGGTCGAAGAGGTTGATCGAGGGCAGCACCGCGACGTCGAGCCGGAACTCGTCGTCGAACCGGGCGACCTCGAGCCCCGCCACCAGAGTGTGCGAGACGCCGCCGGTGGTGCCGTTCCAGAGCAGCTCGAGCTGGTTGCCGGCGAAGGTCTGGTGGTCGTCCAGGACCAGCAGCGAGCGGGTCACCTCGAGACCGGCGAAGCCGGGGATCACGAAGCCCAGGAGGGTGCCGCTGGTCTGCCAGTCGAGATCGCGGTAGTAGAGCTTGTTGCGCAGCCGCAGGTTGTCGCCCAGGGGGGTCTCGAAGTCGCCCTGCAGCCGGCCGACGTCCTGCTGCGAGTCGTCGAAGGGCGAGCCGTAGGAGCGGCTGCGGGGCACGTCGGGGGTCTCGCCCAGGAAGATCGGCAGCCCGGCGTCGGGCCGGTAGTCGGAGGAGGCGAGCTCGAGATTCAGGTTGAGAGAGCGGCCGTCGGCGGAGCTCCAGGTCATCGCCGGGTTGAAGGCGGTCACCTCGCTGTCGATGCGGTCGCGGTAGCCGTCGCTCTCGCGCCACAGACCGTTGATCCGGAAGGCGAGCTCGCCGTCGCGGCTGGCCCGGTTCAGATCGAAGTGGCCCTCGAAGGTGTCGAAGCTGCCGGCCGAGAGCCCCACTACGCCGAAGCTCACCGGCACCGGCTGCTCGCGCACGATGTTGACCGCCGCCGCCAGGGGGTTGCTGCCGTAGAGGAAGCCGCCCGGGCCCTTGAGCACCTCGACCCGCTCGGTGTTGTAGAGCTGGTAGAAGGTCGCCTCCGGCTCCGGCGCGCCGTCGGTGAGCACCAGACCGCTCGAGATGGAGTCGAAGCCGCGCACCAGGAAGAGGTCGAATACGCCGTTGAAGGTGTGGACGTTGACGCCGCTGACGTTGGTGAGAGCGTCACCCAGGACCCGGCCGCCCTGCTCCTCGATGAGCGTGGAGGAGACCACGCCGACGTTGGCGGGGGTCTTCTCCTGCGCCACCGGGAGCTTGGTGGCGATGGTGTTCGAGGAGGGGAGGTGGGGCAGGCTCTCCTCCACCAGCAGGAACTCGCGCTCCACCGGCAGCGGCTCCCCGTCGGCGTCGGTCGTCTCCTCATCCGCCCGCAGGGGGGCGCCCTGGCCGCCCAGGGTGACGAGCAGGGCCAAGGTGAG
>JAWWBN010000083.1:0-14472 GCA_033720955.1 Thermoanaerobaculia bacterium
CCTCCGGCGCCCCGGCGAGACGGGCGGTCAGGCCCGCGGGGACCAGCACCGCCGCGGTGAGCCGTCCGGCGCGGATCTCCTCGACCGCTCCCGCACGCCCCCGGGCCGGCCGCAGCTCGATCCCCTCTTCGGCCGCCAGCAGCTCCTCCAGGCGGCCGCCGACCCCGGCGCGGTCGGCGGGGGCCTCGTAGACCACCGCCACGGCCACCGGCGCCGGGCCCTGACGGTCCATCTCGCCGAAGACCAGGGCGAAGATCGAGAAGAAGAAGAGCGGCATCAGAAAGGTCAGCGCCAGGGCGGGGCGGTCCCGTAGCAGGTTGAGCCAGCCGATCTTCCAGACGGTGGCGATCATTCGCGCAGCTCCCGGCCGGTGAGCTGGGTGAAGATCTCCTCCAGCCGCGGCGCCTCGACGTGGATGTCGGCGACTCCCAGCTCGGCGGCGGCGAGGCGCTCGAGGAGCGCCGCGAGCTGGGCCGGCACGTCGGTCAGATAGCCGGTGAGCGTCCTCCCCGAGACGGCGAGGCCGCGGGGGAGCGCCAGGCCGTCGGGGTCGCCGTCGAGCTCCAGCCGGAGGACCCGGCTGCCGATGCGAGTGTGCCTCGCGAGCTGGTCCAGGGTGCCGTCCGCGATGATCCGGCCGCGGTCCAGCACCACCATGCGGTCGCAGCGCGTCTGGACCTCGTCGAGGTGGTGGCTGCTCTGCACCAGGGCGGCGCCGCCCCGGCGGAGCTCCTCCAGCATCTCCCAGATCCGCCCGCGGCCCTGGGGATCGACTCCCACGGTGGGCTCGTCCAGCAGCACCACCGCGGGTCGGTGGAGAACGCCGCAGGCGATGTTGAGCCGCCGCCTCATGCCCCCGGAGAAGCCCGCCACGGGCTCGGCGGCTCGACGGGCGAGACCGGTCCAGTCGAGCGCCCAGTCGATCCGCTCGGCGAGGCGGGGGCGGGGGAGGCCGTGGAGCCGGCCGAAGACCGAGAGGTTCTCGCGAGCGGTCAGCGCCGGGTAGAGCGCCACCTCCTGCGGCACGAGGCCGAGCGACCCGTCGCCGACGGCGATCTCGCCGCCGTCGAGATCCGTGAGGCCGCAGACCGCCCGCAGGAGGGTGGTCTTGCCGGCGCCGTTCGGGCCCAGGAGCCCCAGCCACTCGCCGGCGCGCAGCTCGAGATCCACCCCGTCCAGCGCCCGGGTGGCCCCGAAGCTCTTGCGGGCGCCGCGCACCGCCAGCACGGCGCCCTCAGGCATGACGTCCCTTCCAGGCCACCGGCCGGCCAGCGGTCTCTCGGAGGAGGGCGTACCACTGGATCGCCACCAGCAGGACCACCGAGACCGGGTGCAGGAGGACCCCCAGCCACGACTGGCGGAAGCGCACCGCCAGCAGGGAGCGGGTGCCGACGGCGAGAAGGGTGGCGGCGCCCGCGACGAGCAGGAGGCGGGGCGAGAGACCGCCCGCCACGGCGCCGGCCGCGAGGAGGACGGGTCCCAGGACCTGGCCGCCCAGGAGAAGCAGACTCCACGGCACGACGGCCGCCGGCGCCGCCATCCCCTCGGTGGCGTTCTTGGCCAGTCCCCTCCAGACCTGGGCCGCGCCCCGGTACATCCGGCAGGAGGCCAGCCGGCTGGCGTCGAAGAGGTCGGTGGCCAGGCCGGCGCGGCGGAAGGCGCGCGGCAGGGTGATTCCGTCGTGCCGCGAGGCGCGGATCGCGGCGTGACCGCCCGCCTTCTCGTAGGCGCTCCGCCGCGCCGCGAAGAGCTGTCCGCACCCGGCGGCGAGAGAGGTCTGGCGGGAGCGCCGCATCCGGCGGATGGGCAGGTACCCCAGCAGGACGAAGTGGATCAGGGGCAGCAGCAGCCGCTCCAGCAGGGTGCCCGTCTCCTGGTGGGGGAAGCCGCTCACCAGGTCGCTGCCGCTCTCCTCGAGGAAGCCGGCGATCCGGCCCACTGCGCCCGGCGCGAGCCGCACGTCGGCGTCCATGAAGAGGAGGATCTCGCAATCGGTGACCCGGCTCAGGGCGAAGCAGGCGTGCTGCTTGCCGCACCAGCCGGAGGGAAGTGGCGGCGCGGCGTGGAGACGGACCCGGGGATCGCGCGCGGCGACCCGGCGCACGATCTCCGCCGTCGCGTCCTTCGAGCCGTCATCCATCACGTGCACCTCGGCCGGCAGCTCGGGGTCGCCGAGCACCGACTCGAGCGCTCCTTTGATCGAGGTCTCCTCGTCGCGAGCCGGGATCAGCACCGCCACCCGCCCCGACGGCCTCGCGGTGCGCCGCGGCGCCCGGAAGACGACCAGGTTCCCCGCCGCCAGCGCGGCCGGGAGCGCCGCCAGCGCCAGGGCGGTCCAGCCCAGGAGCTCCGGCATCCCTACTCCTCCTCCCCGTGGCCGGCGCGGAAGCGCTCGCCCCGAATCAGCGCTCGGAGCCGGCGCCCCAGGTCGTAGACGCCGCCCACTCCCTTCTTGCCGGCGACCAGGGTCTCGAAGCGGCCGGGGTCGCGCGTCTGCGCCTCCTCCGCCAAGATGTCCATGGTGGCGGCGAGGGCCTCCTCCAGGGTCGTCGTCCACTCCTCGACGGTCCGCCCCTCGCCTGGCTCGATCTCGATCGGCGGTCCCAGCCGCACCAGCGCCTCGGGCCGGCGCTCGTTCCAGAACGGGTACTCCATGGCCAGGGGCACGATCCGCCCGCGGGGCAGCCGTGCCGCCAGGTGGGCGATCCCGGGACGCAGCGCGACCGGCCGGCGCCGCGGGTCGGTGAACTCGCCCTCCGCCGTCAGCCAGAGGGAGGCCCCGGGGCGCTCGAGGATCTCGAGGCTCGTGCGCAGGAACTTCGCCGCGCCCCGGCGGCTGTCCTGCTCCACGCCGAACAGCCCCAGACGCTTGAAGAGGGAGTACTTCTCCAGCATGGCGGCGTCGATGGGGCCGTAGCCCTCCTCGACGTGGACCAGCTTCGCGCCCAGCAGCATGAAGAGGATGGGGTCCCACCACGACGGGTGGTTCGAGTAGAGGATGACCGGGACGTCCCAGGCGGGCGGTGGGGCGCTGGTCTTCGACACCCGGACGGCGGTGAAGCTCTTCGCGAAGTAGCCCTCGAGCCAGCGGGCGAACCAGGCCATGAGCCGCGGCGAGTAGGTGGGCAGCTCGTCGCGCGGTCGCGACGGCCGGGCGGCGCCGCTCATGGGCTCGCGGTCACGAGACCGCCCGCAGCCTCGGGGCGGCACGGCCCACGACGCCGTCCCGGTCGAGGCTGTCGGCGGCGATCCAGCCCGACATCAGCACCATCGGCATCCCCGGGCCCGGGTGCGCGGCGCCACCGGCCAGATAGAGGCCACCGAGCTCGCGGCTGCGGTTGCCCGGCTTGAAGGCGCCGTTGAAGAGGCCGTGGCTCGCCAGGCCGTAGATGGCGCCGTCGAGCACCCGGTATCGCTCGTGGATGTCCTGCGGGGTGAGGGTCCGCTCCACCACGATCCGCTCCTCCAGGTCCTCCATGCCGGCCACCCGCTTCAGCTTCTCCACGATGGTGTCGCGGTAGCGGGGCAGCATCTCCGACCAGTCGTGATGGGGCCGCAGATAGGGGGTGTGGACCAGCACGTAGAGCGCCTCCCCGCCCTCGGGCGCGACCCCCGGCTCGGTCAGGGATGGAGCGGCGACGTAGGCGGTGGGGTCGGGCGCCGGCTCCCCCTTCTCGTAGATCCACTCGAACTCCTCCTCCGGGTCGTTGGAGAAGACGAAGTTGTGGTGCAGCAGGTGCTCGTACCGCTTCGACAGACCCAGGTAGAGGACGACACCGGAGCAGGCCGGCTCGTAGGGCCCGCCGCGGTCGAAGCGCGCGGCGACGCCGCCGCCCACCAGCTCGCGGTAGGTGCGCACCGAGTCCATGTTGGAGACCACGGCGGCGAAGCTCATCTCCTCGCCGTCCTCGGTCTCGATGCCCCGGACCCGCTGGCCGTCGTGAACGACGCGGGCGACGCCGCGGCCGGCGTGGATCTCCACCCCGAGCTCCTCGGCCAGCGCGGCCAGCGCCACCGGCACCGCGCGGGTGCCGCCCATCGGATACCAGATTCCCTCGTCGGTCTGCATGTGGGCGATGCCGCAGAGCACCGCCGGCGAGTTGTAGGGCGAGGAGCCCACGTACTGGGTGAAGTGGTCCAGCATCTGCGAGGCGCGGGCGTCGGGCACGTGGGAGCGGATGGTGTCGGCCACCGAGCGGCCCATCCGGAGCGCCATCAGGTCCTTGAGGGTCGAGATCTTGAAGGTGCCGGTCACGTCCATGGTGTCCCGGATCCCCTCGACCGACTTCCAGAAGAAGAACCTGTCCGAGATCTCGTGCAGCCGCTCCGAGAGCCCCAGGAACTTCTCGTAGCCGGCGCCGGAGCCGGTGCCGGGCGCGAGCTCGTCCAGACGGCGACGCATCTCGGCGACGTCCTCGACCAGATCCAGGGTGGAGCCGTCCTCGAAGAAGCAGCGCCACTGGGGGTCGAGACGGACCATCTCCAGGTGGTCCTCCAGACGCCTTCCGGCCTCCGCGAAGACCCGGCGCAGAACGCTGGGCACGGTGAGGATGGTCGGCCCCATGTCGAAGCGGAAGCCCTCTTCCTCCAGCAGCGCCGCCTTGCCGCCCAGCCAGGGGTTCTTCTCGAACAGGCTCACCGCGTAGCCGCGGGCGGCCAGGGTGCAGGCCGCCGACAGGCCGGCCAGGCCGCCGCCCACGACGGCGATCCGCTCGTTGTCTCTCCATCCGCTCATCTCGAACTCCTTTGGGGCCCGCCGGACCGGTTCCGGCCGGGCGACGGGCCTGCGGCCCGCGACAGCTCCGTCAGCGCCGCGAGGCGCCGGCGGAGCGAGCCGCCGTGCAGCAGTCGCAGAATAGCGAAGAGCGCTCGCTCTTCGTGGGGTCGGGGCGGCCCCAGGTGCGGCCGCCATCGGGTCCGCCGGCGCACGAGGGTCTTCGTGGTCGTCATCTCCTCGAGACCCTCGACGCCGCGGGTGCGTCCAAAACCGCTCCGTCCGCGGCCACCGAAGGTGAGCCGCGGATCGGCGGTGGGCGCGATCACGTCGTTGATCACCACCACGCCCGCCCTCGCCCGGGCGGCCACGCGGACGGCGCTTCTCGGGCCGCCGAAGACCGTCGCGCCCAGGGCGTAGGGGCACCGAGCGGCGAGGTCCAGCGCCTCCTCTTCCGAGTCCACCGGGCAGAGACCCGCCACCGGCGCCATCAGGTCGGCGGCGAAGAGGTCCATCCCGGGTCGCGCGTCGGCCAGCAGGACCGGCGTCACGCCGGCTGCGGACGGGGCTCCGCCGGCGACGAGCCGCGCCCCCTGGCCGAGGGCGTCCCCGACCACCGCCGCCAGCCGCTCCGCGGTGGTGGCCGGCAGGGGCAGGGGCGGAGACCCGTCGAGCCGGAGCGCCAGCCGCCTCTCGAGCTCGGCGGCGTGCTGGCGGGCGACGAAGATCCGCCGCGGCGCGATGCAGGTGGCGCCGCCGTTGAGGGTCATGCCGAAGGCGACGGCGCGGGCCGTCAGCTCCAGGTCGGCGTCGGCCAGCACGAAGCAGGCGTCGCACCCGGAGAGCTCCAGGGTCGCCGGGATGAGGCTCGGGGCGAGCCGCTCGAGGAGCTCGGACCCGGTGTCCGCCGAGCCGGTCAGAACCACCCGGTCCACCCCGGCGTCGATGGCCGCCTGCGCCTCGCGCGGCGACTCGGGCAGGACCGCCAGCAGACCGGCCGGTAGACCGGCGGCGGCGAGCAGCTCGGCCAGGGCGAGGGCGACGGGACGGCCGCCCGGGGCGGGCTTGAGGAGGACCGCGTTGCCGGCGGCGAGCGCCTGCAGGGCCTGGACCCCCGGTAGCAGGAGGGGGTAGTTGCCGGGCCCGATCACCAGCACGACGCCGAGCGGCTCCCGGCGCACCTCCAGGCCGACGCCGCCCAGCCAGGCCGGACCCCAGCCCGCCGGCCTGCGGGGCCGCAGGATGCGGGCCGCGCGGCGCTCCAGGAAGCGGGCGGCGTCCGCCAGGGGCAGAAGCTCGGCCGAGACCGTCTCTGCGGTCGAGCGTCGATGGGGACCCCGGGCCGCCGCCGCCACCCGGGGGGCCTGCTCCGCCAGGAGGCGGCGGAAGGCGGCGATGACCGGGAGCCGCCCCCGGACGCCGCGCCCGGCCCAGGCCGGCTGCGCCGCGCGAGCCGCGGCGAGGGCCCGGGTCGCCCGGGGCTGGGCGTGGCCGCCCTCGGCGACCGGCGCGGGCCGAGCGCTCATGCGACCTGCCCGGCGGCGGTCCGCAGCCCGCGCTCGGGCAGGGCCTCTTCGGCGGCCGTCTCCCAGGCGGCGTCGATGGCCAGATCGTCGACCAGGAGGCGGGAGGTGATGCGGGCCGACTCGAAGATCACCGGCAGACCGCTGCCGGGATGGGTGCCGCCGCCGACCAGGTAGACCGAATCGAGGTCCTCGAAGCGGTTGCGGGGCCTCAGGTGGAGCATCTGGTCGAGCGAGTGGGCCAGGTTGAAGGTGGCGCCGCGGTAGATCCGGTGCTCCTGGCTCCAGCCGGCGGGGGTGAGCCGCTTCTCGAAGCGGATCCGCTTCTCGACGTCGGTGACGCCCACCCGCTCGAGCTGGCGCAGCGCCACGGAGCGGAAGCGCTCCTCCTCGCGCGACCAGTCCACGTTGGGATGCTCGTGGGTGACCGGTACCAGCATGTAGAGCGAGGTCATCCCCGGCGGCGCCATGGTCGGGTCGGTCACGCAGGGGTTGTGCACGTAGAAGGAGGGGTTCTCCGACAGGCGGTGGCGGGTCTCGATGTCGTCCAGGTTCTCGCGGTAGTCGTCGGTCAGGAAGATGGTGTGGTGGTCGAGATCCGGCTCCTCGCCGTCGAGCCCCAGGTAGAGCATGAAGGTGGAGCAGGAGTACCGCTTGCGGGCCAGCTTCCTGTCGGTCCAGCGGCGCCGCAGACCGTCGGGCACCAGACGGCGCATGGCCTCCGCGAAGTCGGCGTTGACGACCAGGGCGTCGCAGCGGTAGCTGCCCCGCGGGGTGCGGACCCCCACCGCCCGCCGGCCGTCGAAGAGGATCTCCTCCACCGGCTCGCCGAGACGCACGTCGGCGCCCAGCTCGCCGGCCACCCGGGCCATGGCCTCGGTCACCGCGCCGCATCCGCCGCGCGGGTGGAAGACGCCGTGCTCGAGCTCCAGGAACGCCAGGATGGTGAACAGGCTCGGGCACTGGAAGGGCGACATGCCCAGGTACTTGCTCTGGAAGGAGAAGGCGAGCCGGATGCGGGGGTCCGTGAAATACCGCCCGAGATCGGAGTCCACGCTGGAGAAGGGCCGCAGCAGGGGGAGGATCTTGCCCAGCGGTACCTTGAAGAGATCGCGGACCCCGGAGAAGGACGACTGCAGGATGGGGGTGAAGGCGTCGAGCTTCTTGCGGTTGTCCTCGATGTAGCGACGCACGTTGGCGGCGTCGTCGGGCGAGATGGAGGCGACCTGACGCTCCAACTGGCCGAGGTCCGTGCTCGCCAGCAGCTCGGCGCCGTCCTCGAAACGGAGACGGTAGTTGGGGTCCAGCCGGATCAGCTCGACCTCTTCGTCAAGCGAGCGGCCGCACATCTGGAAGATCGAGCGCAGCACCTGCGGGTAGAGGAAGAAGGTCGGTCCCAGGTCGAAGCGAAAGCCGTCCTGCTCGATGGTGGAGGTGCGCCCGCCCACCCGGTCGTGCCGCTCCAGAACCGTGACGTCCACCCCCGCCCTGGCCAGCAGCATGGCCGAGGCGAGGCCGCCGGGTCCGGCGCCCACCACGACGGCTCGGCGCGGCTTCCTGCTGCTCATCTGGAGGACGCTCATCTCGGGGTTCCTGTTCGGCGCATCGGTGGGCCCGCTTCCTGTTTCGTTGTCGGGAATCGGGTTGGCCCCGCCAACCCTCGTCTCCCGCTCTTTTCGCCTCGCCGGGGCGGCCGGTTGCGTTTCGCCCGGCTGTCGGACAGCGTGATAGAAACCGCCATGCCCGAATACGAAGTGATCCGAGGCGCGACGCGGATCCAGGCGCCCGGGGGGAAGCTGATCGAGGAGCTCTTCGGCCGGGTGGCGAACGGCGAGGAGAGATTCAGCCTGGCCCACATGGTGGCCCCCGGCCGTTGGACCGAGCCGCCGCAGCGGCCGGGGTTCGGCGAGCTCACCCTGGTCCTCAAGGGGCGGCTGCGAATCGATGTGGGGGGAGACGAGGTCACCCTGGGCGCCGGCGAGGCGATCTGGGTGGAGCCCGGCGTGCGGGTGCACTACGGCAACCCGTTTGACGAGGAGTGCGAGTACTACGCGCTCTGTCTGCCGGCCTTCTCGCCCGAGCTCGCCGGCCGCGAAGGCTAGCCCCGGGGCTCACTCCAGCTCGAGAAGCTTCAGGTCCTCCCAGGCCACGAAGTCCTCGGACTCGGGGCCCATGACCAGGACGCCGGCGTTGTCGTCGCTGACGTCGGTGCCGTCCTCGAGCTCGACGATCTCGCCGTTGCGCAGCCGCACCAGGCTGGAGTCGCGGCCGAGCCGCTCGATCGAGCGCACCATGGAGAAGGGGATGTGGTACTCGATGTCGAACCGCTCGCCGTTGAGGAGCTCCCAGTCCCGGCTCTCGTCGAGGTCGAAGACGATCTCGCCGCCGTACTTGCGGCCCTCGTCGTCGGTCACCGTGCCGCGCAGACCGCGGCCCGGCTTGTACTCGTCGTACCCCGGGCCGGTGTGGGCCACCTCCTGGAAGTCCAGCCGCGCGAAGGCGTCCCAGGGCACCTCGACCCGGCCGTACCGCCGGTCCTCGACGAAGATGCCGTCGGTGGTGTGGTCGACGTCGTTGGTGTCCTCGAGGAGCAGCCGGCGGCCGTCCTTGAGCTCCACCCAGGCGCCGTGGCGGTTGCGCTTCTCGATCGCCCGGATCTTGCCCATCTCGATCGACAGATCGCCGTCCTCGGTCTCGCCGTCCAGCTCGTCCGTCCAGAGGCACTCCTGGATGTCCCACTGGATGTACCCCTCGAACTTCTCGTCGTCCTCCGTGGTCAGGACGCCGTAGAGACGCCGGGCGGGCGCCTTGACGTCGGGCGGGGTGGCCGAGAAGACGATGCGCTCGATCCTCTTCCACTCCACCTTGACCTCGCCGAGGGACTCGTCGAGGACGGTGATCCTGGCACCGACGTCGTTCGAGCCCCCCTCGAGGGCGATGCGCTCGCCGCCCTTCATGACCAGCTCCAGGTCGTCGCCGCCGCGGATCTCGACCGACGTGATGTCGCCGAAGCGGCTGATGAACTGGCGGCCGCCCCACGAGTCGTCCCAGCGGTAGCCCACGGTCACCCCGAACACCTTGATCCGGCTCCGGCGCCCGCCGTCGCCGCGGCCGCGCTTGCGGTAGGGAAGGTCCTTCTTGGACGAGTTGAAGTGGTCGTCCCAGAAGCTCTCCTCGGTCCCCCACCGGAGAATGCCGCGGTAGGTGTTGCCGCTCTCCGTCTCGACGGTCCCGTAGATGAACCCGCGGTTGTCGGCGGCGGCGTCCGGCGCGCCCACCAGGGCGACGGCGGCCATTGCGGCGATAAGAATCCAGATACGGCTGAGTTGCTTCATTATTCGGCTCCTAGCAAGGCTTGCTTCAGGCTCTCTCCGGCTTCGTCTTCTCGCTCCCGGTCTCTGCGCTCTCTTCGATCTCGCTCTCGCGGCCGCTGCCGTCGGCGGAGGCCTCGGTTTTCGAGGTGTCGCTCACCACCTGCTCCATCACTTCGTAGAGGGCGCGATGGAAGCGGCGGTCGGCGCGCAGGACCTCCGTGGTGAGCTCCACGAAGCGGGTCTCGGTCATGGCGTGGGCGTCCTCCTCGAGCACCAGCTCGACGTCGGCCGCCGGCGCCTCGGTGTGGGCGGCCCTGGAGGGGCTCCAGAGGGCGTAGACCAGACCCGCGGCCAGCAGGAGGGCGGCGGCGGCCCGCAGCGCCCAGGCCGGCACGCCCCGGCCCGCGGCGGGCGGGGTCTCGGCCGCGGCGGCGACGATGCGCTCCCACCGCTCGGCGCCGAGGTCGCTCGCCGCGCCCTCGGCCGCGGCCACCAGGCCGGACAGGGCCCGACCCTCGCGGTAGAAGCGCCGGCAGGCCTCGCAGCGCGTCAGGTGGTCGAGCGCCTCCAGCCTCTCGCCGTCCCGCTCCTCGCCGTCCAGCCAGCCGGACAGGGTGATCTCGCACCGCTCGCAGTCGGTCATCTCTCTTCCTCCGCGACGCGCAGCAGGTGCCTGAGCTCCTGCATGGCCCGCTTGCGTCCCCGGTAGACGTTCATCCTCACCTGGTCGATCGTCCAGCCCTCCCGCTCGGCGATCTCGGCGTAGGAGCGCTCTTCGAGCACCGCCGCCTCGAACGCCCGCCGGTGATCGGCCGGCAGGGCCCCCAGGACCCCTCTCAGACGGTCGCGCAGGAGACCCAGGTCGGCGAGCTCGTCGGGCGCCGCCGACTCGGCCGGCCGGCGTGCCGTCTCGTCCTCCACCGCCGCCGGCGCGAGGTCGGCGAAGGGGATGGGGCGCCGCCGCCGCGCCCGATTGAGGATCAGGCGGTGGGCGGTGCTCATCAGGTAGGAGCGCACCTTGCCCACGTCGCGCATCGGCGTCGCGGTGCGGATGGCCCGCACGAAGGTCTCCTGGAGGAGATCCTCGGCGGTGTCCCGGCTGCCCAGACGGCTGGTGAGGAAGGCGAGCACCGCCGAGCCGTGTCGCTCGTAGCTGGTCTGCCAGAAGGCGATGTCGGTCGAGGCGCTCATCGAGGACGGGTTCCGGGAGGCGGAATCGCTCTCCCGAAGGTTAGACACGCGGCGGGGAAAGTCGTTTCTCACGGTCCGGGGTGCGCTGGGCGACCCGTGGCACCGTCGGCTCGGGGTGCCTGGAACGGGCCGCTATCATGCGTCGCTCATGGCTAGATACGCGCCCGGGACGGCTGAGTTCTCGCCGCGGTCGTCCGCGGTGGGCCGCGGGATGGCGGCGCTGCTGATCCTCCTGGCGGCCGCCCCGTCCGCCGGGCTCCCGGATCGGGGCGCCCCGCCCGGCGCGGCTCCCGGCGCCACCGCCGCCCGGGACGGCGGCCTCCTGCGGATCGAGGCCCCTGCCACTCTCGCCGGGGAGGCGGCGCGGATCGCGGCGGTGCCCGAGGAGCGTCTCCTGGGCGTGGCGCGGCTGGTGGGTCTCGACGGCTTCGGTCCGCCCATCGTGGTGGTCCTCGCTCCGGAGGAGAGCGCCGAGGCGGCCGGCAAGCCGGAGTGGGTGGCCGGCTACGCCTATGGAGCCCTGGGCAGGGTGGTGCTGCTGCCCGAGCGGAGCCCCAGCTACCCCGTCTCTTCGCTGGAGGAGCTGCTGCGGCACGAGGTGGCCCACGTGCTCCTCGCTCGGGCGACGGCGGGCCGGCCGGTCCCCCGGTGGTTCAACGAGGGCGTCGCCACTCTCGCAGGGTCGAGCGTCTGGGACCTGGAGGACCGGTCGCGGCTCACGCTGGCGGTCCTCTTCGAGAAGCCGACCTCGCTCGAGCGGCTGGACCGGCGCTTCGCCGGCGGGCGGGGCGAGGTGCGCCAGGCCTACGCCCTCTCGGGCGCCCTGGTCCGCGACCTCTTTCGCCGTTTCGGCCGCAGCGTGGCCGGTGACGTGCTCGGCCGGGTGGCGGTCGGGGTCCCCTTCCCGGAGGCCTTCCGCCGCACCACGGGGATCTCGCCCCAGACCTTTCTGGAGCAGTTCTGGGAGCGCCACTCTCTCTGGTACCGGTGGCTCCCCCTGGCGACGAGCTCCACCACCCTCTGGCTGGGTATCGTGGTCCTGGCCCTCTGGGCGGCCCGCCGCCGCCGCCGGCGCCGCGCGCTCCTCGAGGAGGCGTGGGAGCTCGAAGAGAAGGTCGAGCGAGAGCTGGCCCGTCCGCCCGATGCCTGAGCGGCGACCTCAGGGTTACACTCCCGCCTGGATGGGCGACACGCGCGGTCCCGGTGCTGCGTTTCTGCTGGGCGCCAACCTGCTCGTGCTCGGCGTGCTGACCTACGCCGCCGTTCTCGAGAGCAGAGCGCCGGCCTTCTACTACGCCAGCCTGCAGGAGGACGCCTACCTCGAGTGGGCGACCTTCTGGGGCTTCCTCGCCGCCGCGGCCCTCTTCTTGGTCGCGGCGACGCGGCAGCGCAGGGAGCGTCGCGTGCTGCCCTGGTTTCTCTGCGGCGTCGGCCTCTTCTGCTTCGTCGTCGGCATGGAGGAGATCTCGTGGGGCCAGCGGGTGCTCGGCTATCGGCCCCCGGTCTACTTCCTGGAGCACAACTTCCAGCAGGAGCTCAACGTCCACAACGTGGTCTCCACCTCGCTGCGCAAGCTGGCCCTCAAGGGGTCGATCCTCGGCTACGGAGTGTTCCTGCCGCTGGCCGCCCTGGCGCGGCCGCTGCGAAGGCGCCTGGAGGGGTGGGCGATCGAGGCGCCGCCGGCGGGGCTGATCCCCGCCTTCTTCGCCACCTACTACCTCTACGAGACCTACCCCTGGAAGTTCAGCGGCGAAGTGGTCGAGCTGATGCTGGCGCTGGGCTTCGTCGCCGCGGCCCTGGCCGCGGGGCGGGAGAGTGGGAGGCGGGGGCGCCGCCGCGGTCTCGCCGCCGCGGCGCCGGTGGCCGTCGCCGGCATCGCCGTGCTGGGGGCGGGGATCGCCACCGAGATGGCGTCCCGGTGGACGGGGGGGGACGACGCCGAGCGGGTCGAGGCGGCGCGAATGGAGACCGAGCGGCTGGCCCGCGACTTCCGCCGGAGCGGCCGAGGGGGCACCACCGTGAGCCGCTGCGGCGTGCACAAGCGGGTCTACTCGTTCCTCGAGAAGTACGACACGCGGCAGCTCGAGTCGGGAGCCTTCAGCCGTCTGGTGGCGCGCGGCCTGCCGCAAGAGCGGGCGAGCTTCTTCCTGGACCCCTGGAACTCGCCGTACTGGATCCGCGATGAGTGCGATCGCCGCGGGCGGCGGCGCGAGGTCTTCGTCTACTCCTTCGGACCCAACCGCCGCCGCGACTCGACCGACTGGGAGATCCTGGGCGACGACGTGGGGGCCACGATCGTCTCCGTGGGCGGCTAGAGCCCGGGGTCAGCCCAGCAGACGGTCGATCGCGCGCGCGGCCTCTTCGTCGCCGTTGACCGCCGGCGCCGGCCTGGGCGCTGCGAGAAGGTCGGCCGCCCTCTCGCGCCAGCCGCCCCCGGCGAGGAGCTCGACGGAGATCTCCGCCGACGGCAGCCGCGCGGCGACGTACCGCGCCAGGAAGGGGTACTCGGGAGAGGTCGGGCGGGCGGGGTGGAGGAGGGCCGTGCCGGAGGCGTCCGCCTCGGCCACGGTGCTGTAGCCGAGCTTGGCGACCACGAGGTCGGCCGCCGCCGTCAGGTCCCGCATCCGGACCGGGGGGCGGTGGGGAAGGGTGAGGACCCGGCCCTCGCGGCGCGGGCTCTCCACTCCGCCGATCGCGACGATCTGGGCGCCCCGCAGATCCCCGGCCGGCTCCCCCTCCGACCAGGACCAGCCGAAGCCGCCCATGTGCAGCACCACCAGAGGGCGGGAGGGGTCCAGGTCGAGGGCCGCGGCGACGGCGGCGCGGCCCGACCGGGGGCGGCGGCTGATGGGTGGCAGCCTCGGCGCGCCCGCCACGCGGCGACAGAGCGGCTCGGTCTGGAGACGCAGGGTCGCGGCGGCGAAGCACTCCGCGAAGCCGTCGGCGGGCGCCTCGAGCCGGGGCTCGGCCCGCGGATAGGCGCGATAGAGCCAGTCCCAGGTGAAGCTCTCGACCAGCACGGCGGGCAGGCCGGCGCGGCGGGCGACCTCGATGCCCAGCGGCGAGATGTCGGCCACGACGGCGGCGCAGCCCAGCTCCAGCACCCGCCGCGCGAGCCGGGCCACCGTGGAGCGGGCGAAGGGGTAGAAGGCGGCCAGGCGGTCCGCCGTGGCGCCGAGGTCCTCTTCCACGGCGGACCGCTGCGCCAGCCCGACGTCGGTGAGCGCCCGATGCCACCCGAAGGGCGCCGTGAGCGAGTCCTCGAAGAACCAGCGCGGGACCGACGTGAAGAGCTCCGGCCGCAGCCCGGGGCGGCGGCGGACGAGCGCCTCGGCCACCGCCGCCGCGCGGGCGGCGTGGCCGTAGCCGTGCGGGCTGACGAAGAAGGCGACTGCGGCCGGGCTCAACCCCGGGCCGCCGGCGCCACCTCCAGCTTGTCGCCCCACTTCTGCTCCGTGACCCACTCCTTGACGTGGGTCTCGAGCACCGAGAGGGGCAGGGCGCCGTTGCCCAGCACCGTGTCGTGGAAGGCGCGGATGTCGAAGCCGTCGCCCAGCTCCTGCTCGGCGTGGGCGCGCAGCTCCTTGATCTTCAGCTCACCGATCTTGTAGGCCAGCGCCTGGCCCGGCCAGACGATGTAGCGATCGACCTCCACCACGATGTCGTGCTCCTGCTTGCCGGTGTTGGCGATGAAGTAGTCGATGGCCTCTTGGCGGCTCCAGCCCAGAGC
>JAWWBN010000084.1:0-14416 GCA_033720955.1 Thermoanaerobaculia bacterium
AGGCCGTCCTGGCGGCGCTCGACGACGCCGATCCGGGGCTGCGCGCGGCCGCCCTCGAGTGGCTCGCCGGCGAGCCGGTGGTGCCCCTCGACCGTCGGCGGGGGGCCGTGCCCGCGGCCGCGGCCTCCCGGATGCCGCTGCGGGCGATCCACGGCGCGCGTGCCATCGCCGCCCGCGGCCGCCTCGGCGACGACGAGCGCGAGCGGGCGGTGGAGCTCCTCGAGGGCCTGGCAGCCGCCCCCGAGTACCTCCTTCGGCGGGAGGCGGCCGACCTGCTGGCGGGGCTGGGACGGCCGCGGCCGGAGCCGGGGGCGGTGGACACCGGCCGCTCCCTCGACGCCTATCGCGACCTGGCCCGCCGGGCGTCCCGCGATCCGGAGGTGGAGCTGCTCACCCGTCAGGGCGCCATCCGGCTGCGTCTGCTCTGCGCGGAGGCGCCGCTGACCTGCGTCAACTTCCTGCAGCTCGCCGGGCAGGGCTTCTACGACGGGCTGAGCTTCCACCGGGTGGTGCCCGACTTCGTGGTCCAGAGCGGCGACCCGCGCGGCGACGGCTGGGGCGGGCCCGGCTACGCCATCCGGGACGAGAACGGCCCGGTGCCGTACACGCGGGGCACGGTGGGTATGGCCCTCTCGGGGCCGGACACCGGGGGCAGCCAGTTCTTCGTCACCCTCTCCGAGCAGCCCCATCTGGAGGGCTTCTTTCCCGCCTTCGCGCGGGTGGTGGGCGGCGACGAGCTGCTCGACCGGATCGTCCAGGGCGACACGATCGACAGCCTCCGCGAGCTCCCCTAGGAGGACGGCGGCGACGCTGGGGTAGACTCGCCGCCGATGCCCCGCGCTCTCGACGTTCCCCGCTCGTGCGCTTCGTCGGCGTCGCCGGCGACCGCCGGCCGCCCCGGGAGGTGACCTCTGCGGAGCCTCGGGTGGGCGCTCCAGGTGGCGGGGCTGGTGATCGTCGGCAGCGCGCTTCTGATCGGTCTCTCCTACGACGCTCTGCGCGCCGAGGTGGCGATGCTGGCGATCGGCGGCGCGTCCTTTCTGCTGGGGCGGCGGCTCTACCGTCCCTGATGGCGCTCCGGGGGCCGGCCGCCACTCTGCAACCTTCGGCGGGCGCCGCCGTACTGTTATGACGAAAGAGACGCCGCTCGACGACACCGAGCTGATCGCGGCGGTGCTCGCAGGAAAGACGGAGCGATACGGTGAGCTGGTTCAGCGATATCAGGGGCGGCTGGTCAACTACCTCTTCCGGCTGCTGCGCGACTACGGCGACGCCAACGACCTGGCCCAGGAGGTCTTCTTCAAGGTCTACCAGGCGCTGGACCGGTACGACAGCCGCTACCGCTTCTCGACCTGGCTCTTCCGCGTCGCCCAGAACGCCGCCATCGACCAGATCCGCAAGCGCCGGCTCAAGCTGGTCTCGATGGACCGCCCGGGGCCCGAGCCCGACGACCGGGTCTGGGAGTTCCCGTCGGAGGAGCGCGATGCCTACGGCGACCTTCGCAACCGGGAGCGCGGCGACGCGATCCAGGAAGCGATCGACGCCCTCCCCTGGGAGTACCGGGAGCTGATCGTGCTGCGCCACTACGCCGAGCTCTCCTACGACGAGATCGCCAAGATGAAGGAGATGCCCCTGGGCACGGTCAAGAACAAGCTGTTCCGGGGCCGTCAGATGCTCAAGACGAGCCTGGCGGAGTTTCTGCACGACTGAGTGGGAGGGGAGGGAGACGATGTCCCAACACGAGCACGCAACCTATCGCGAGTGGATCTACCTGGAGGCCGACGGCGGCCTGGCGGGCCGCGACCGGCGGGCGCTTCTCCGTCACCTGGAGCGATGCGCCGAGTGCAACGTCGAGCGACGCCAGGCTCGCCGGGTGCACCGGCTGCTGGAGGAGGCGCGGGTGGAGCCGCGCCCCGGCTTCTCGCGTCAGGTCATGACCCGGCTGACCCCGGCGGGCTGGGAGGCACGGCATCCGAGATCCTGGGTGGCGGCGGCCGTCCTCTTCCTGCTCCTGGCGGGGGGCGCCGTGGCGGCCACCCTTCTCGACGGCCCGCGGCCCGGACCCTCCCTCCTGACGCCGCTGGCGGCGGTCGCGGACCTGCTGCAGAGCGCGGCTCTGGCCGGCGCGGGCCTGCTGGCGGCCTCCTGGTCGGGTCTGGGCGGAGCGGTGCGGGAGGCGCTGGGCGGGGCGCCGCTGCCGCTGGCGGTCTTCGGTCTCCTGATCCTGGGGCTCGACGTCCTCTTCCTCCGCCTGCTGCTCCGGGTGCGGCGGCGGGCGGCCGAGCGGCGGCCGGAGCGTTGAGGGCGGCGCGGGCGGCGCTCGCCGTCGCGGCCCTCGGTCTCGCCGCCGCCGGGGCGTCGGCCGCGACGACCGAGCCGGCCCTCATGATCCGCGAGGGCGGGTACGCCAAGCGGCAGGTGGTGGGGCTCGGCCGCGACGTGGTGGTGGCCGGGGAGGCCCTGGCCGACGTGGCGGCGCTCGACGGCTCGGTGCGGGTCACCGGTCGGGTGGGGGGCGACGTGATCGTGGTGGGCGGCGACGCGCACCTGGGCCCGGAGGCCCAGGTCGAGGGCGACGTCTTCGTCCTGGGAGGCCTTCTGGACGCCGCCGAAGGCGCCCGGATCGGCGGCCGCAGCGTGGCGTACCCGACGGTCTCCTCGGCCTGGGTGGTGCTGCTCGAGGGGCCCAGCCTGGGCCACCCGGCATTCTCCGGCGTGGTGGTGAGCGCCAAGCTGGCCCTGCTCACCGGGTGGCTGGTGTGGAGCGTCCTGCTCCTCTCCACCAGCGGCCGGGGGGTGCTGGCCACGGCCGAGGGGGTGATCGAGCAGCCCTTCCGCAGCTTCTTCGTGGGGTTGACCGGGGTGCTCGCCGCCTTTCTCACCGCCGCGTTCTTCAGCGCCTTCGCCGCGGTGGTGGTCGGCCTGCCGCTCCTCTTCCTGGTGGTCCTGGTGGCGCTGCTGCTCAAGCTGTGGGGGATGGTGGCGGTCTTCTACGCCCTGGGCGCGCAGCTCGTCCGCCGTCTGCTGCGGCGGCGAGCGAGCCCGTTGAACGCGGCGCTCGCCGGGCTGGTGCTGCTGGGCGCGGTCAAGATGCTGCCCTGGGCCGGGGCCTGGGTGTGGACGATGGCCACCCTCATCGGGGTCGGGGCCACCCTGACCACGAACTTCGGGCGACGGGAGGCCTGGCTGGAGCCGTCGCGCGGGATTGCTTGACCGTGCCTCGGCGCCTCCCATAGGCTCGCCACTCGCCCGTCGGCGCGGATCCTGGGGCCCTTCCGAAGACCGCGCACCCTGCCATCGCCCGGGGGCCGGAGCGTGCCTCGGGCCCTGCCGGCATCGTCCCATGTTCTGCCAGGTCTGCGGCGCCCAGAATCCCGACGAGCTGGAGTTCTGCGTCCGCTGCCAGCAGAAGCTGTTGGTGCTCTCCGGCCCCCACCACGACGAGGCGGAGGGGTACGACGAGGGTGGGGCCGAGGAGGACTTCTCCTTCGACGAGCACCTGTTGGAGCGCATCTCGGTGCTGGAGGAGGCGCTGAAGCGCACCGCGGAGACCGTCCGCCAGCTCCTGGGCGCGCTGGCCAAGCAGGAGCGTGGCATCCTGATCAACCAGACCGGGCTCGCCACCCTGCGCGAGCTGCTGGAGGAGAAGCGGCTGCTGGACCGGGAGGAGTGGAGCCGGCTCTGGGAGTCCAAGATGGAGTACCAGCTCCTGGCGCTCGAGAAGCGGGAGCGCTTCGCCGGGCTCAAGGACCGGATCCGGGCGCTCTTCCAGGGCGAGAAGCGCGACCTCTTCGAGCAGCTTCTCGAGGAGGCCGAGTACGCCCTCTTCGCCTTCGACGTGCGGCGGGCTCTCCAGGCGCTGGAGAACGCCTTCCGGCTCGACCGCCGGAACTACGAGCTGGCCTACTTCCTGGGCGAGGTGCTCTTCAACGACGGCGAGATGGACCCGGCGCTCGCCTACTTCGAGCGGGTCCTGGCGGTGGAGCCGGAGCACTTCGAGGGCCTGGTCTACTCGGGGGTGATCCTCTACGAGCGCGGCGAGGTCGCCGCCGCCCGCGAGGTGCTCCAGAGGGCGGCCACCCTGCACCCCGACAGCTTTCTGCCGAACTTCAGCCTCGGCGCC
This sequence comes from Thermoanaerobaculia bacterium, assembly GCA_033720955.1. Lineage (GTDB taxonomy): Bacteria > Acidobacteriota > Thermoanaerobaculia > Multivoradales > JAHEKO01 > JAWWBN01. The sequence goes on from JAWWBN010000084.1 coordinate 4,124, forward strand.
GTGCACGCCGGCCAGGGCAAGCTGACCCAGGCGGCGGTGCTGCTGGAGCGCGCCGTGGAGATCGAGCCGGTGCCGCAGGCGCTCTACCTGCTGGGGAGCTGCTACTACGAGATGGGGAAGCTGACCCTGGCCATCCGCCAGCTCCAGCGCGCGGTGCGGCACGACCCGGCGCACGAGGAGGCCCATCACCTGCTCGGCCTGGCGTACCTCAACCGGGGCTGGAAGCGGAAGGCGCTCGACGCCTTCCGCCGGGCCGAGCGGCTCAACCCGAAGCGGATGCGCTACGCCGACATGGTGCGCTACCTCTCCGGCGAGCGGGACTCGCCGCTGCCGGCGATCGGCCGGGAGGCCGGCGACAAGCTGAAGCGGGCGGAGCGCGAGCTGGCCGGCGAGCACCCCGACCGCGCCCTGGCCAGCTACCGCGAGGCCCTGGAGCTCGACCCCGACAACCCCACGCTGCTCATGTCCTACGCCCTGGCCTGTCTGCAGCTCGACCGCTCACGGGAGACCGAGGCGATCAGCCGCAAGGTGCTGGCCCTGGAGCCGGGCGAGATGCTCAAGGCCACCGCCTACGCCACCCTGATCGAGGCGCTGCGCACCGAGGGACGGTTCCGCGAGGGCAACCGGATCGGCCGCCGTCTGCTGGACGAGGTCTCCACCGGGTACGGCCGCGCCATCGCCTACTACGAGATGGCGCGCAACCTGGCCGAGATGGAGGAGAGCCTCGACGAGGCGCTGGACTACGCCCGCCTCTCCGTGGAGAGCGCGCCGGAGGAGCTCAAGCCCTTCCCCCTGGCGGCCCTGGGGTGGGTCCACTTCAAGCGCAAGGAGTTCGACCGCGCCATCGAGCTCCTGGCGGCGGCCAGCGATCTGGCGCCGACCGCCATGACCCTGACCCAGCTCGGACTGGCCCTGCTGGCCTCGGGGGACGACGAGAGGGCGCGCCAGGTGCTGGCCCAGGCGCGCGAGCTGGGCCGCGACGGCAGCTCGATCGAGCAGAAGATGATGGAGTGCATGAGAGACTCGAGCCGGCTGCTCGAGCGGGTGAGCCGGCCCACCGACGAGTAGCCCGCAGGAGAGACGATGCGCTGGAGCCGATACTTCCTCCACACCACCCGTGAGGTGCCGAGCGACGCCGAGGTGGTCAGCCACCGGCTGATGGTGCGCGCCGGCATGATCCGCAAGCTGGCGGCGGGGATCTACACCTACCTGCCCTTCGGCTGGCGCAGCCTGCGCAAGCTGATGACCATCGTGCGCCGCGAGCTCGATGCCGCCGGCGCCGTGGAGCTCAACATGCCGGCCATCCAGCCCGCCGCGCTCTGGGAGGAATCGGGCCGGTGGGAGAAGTACGGCAAGGAGCTCCTGCGTCTGACCGACCGGCACGAACGGCCCTTCTGCTTCGGTCCCACCCACGAGGAGGTGGTCACCGAGGCGGTGCGCGGGGCGGTCAAGAGCTACCGGCAGCTCCCCGTCAACCTCTTCCAGATCCAGGTCAAGTTTCGCGACGAGATCCGGCCGCGCTTCGGTCTCATGCGGGGACGCGAGTTCCTCATGAAGGACGGCTACTCGTTCGACGTGGACGACGAGGGGCTGACGGTGACCTACGACGCCATGGGCAGGGCCTACGAGCGGATCTTCGAGGAGTGCCAGCTCCGATTCCTCCGGGTGGAGGCCGACAGCGGCACCATCGGCGGCACCTCGTCGCACGAGTTCATGGTGCTGGCGGAGACCGGCGAGAGCGAGATCGCGAGCTGCGCCGCCTGCGGCTACGGCGCCAACGTGGAGCGGGCGGCCGCCGGCGCCCTCGAGCCGCCGCCGGCGGGGCCGGAGGGGGAGCGCAGGGTGGTGGAGACACCCGGCAGGACCACGGTGGACGAGGTAGCCGCCTTCCTCGGCGTCGCGCCCGCCCAGATCGTCAAGACGCTGGTCTACGAGACCGAGAACGGGCCGGTGGTGGCGCTGGGCCGCGGCGACCGGGAGATCCACCCGGTCAAGCTCGGCAACGCGGTGGGCGCGGCCCAGGTCCAGCTCGCCGGCGAGACGACGGTGCGCGAGATCACGGGCTCGCCCGTGGGCTACGCCGGACCGGTGGGTCTCGCCGAGGGGGTCGCGGTCGTGGCCGACGAGACGGTGCGCCCGCTGACCGGCTTCGTCACCGGCGCCAACCGCGCCGACGCCCACCTGGTGGGGGTCAACTGGACCGACGAGGATCTCCCCGCCGTGACCTGGGCGGACCTGCTCACCGTGACCGCGGGCGACCCCTGCCCGCGCTGCGGTGAGGAGCTGGCGATCACCCGCGGCATCGAGGTGGGTCACATCTTCCGCCTGGGGGACGCCTACTCGGAGCCGATGGGCTGCGTCTACACCGACGAGAACGGCGACACCCGGCCCATGATCATGGGCTGCTACGGCCTGGGCATCGGCCGCACCATCGCCGCGGCCATCGAGCAGAACCACGACGAGAAGGGGATCATCTGGCCCCGGCCGCTGGCCCCCTTCGAGGTCCTGGTGATGCCGCTCACCTCTCGCGACCCGGAGGTCGTGCGGGAGGCGGAGCGCATCTACGAGGAGCTCCGCGCCAAGGGGGCCGACGTGCTCCTGGACGACCGCGACGAGCGGCCGGGGGTCAAGTTCAACGACGCCGACCTGATCGGCGTGCCGGTGCGGGTGGTGATCGGCTCCCGCTCGCTGGCCGAGGGCAAGGTCGAGCTCTCCCACCGCCGGGACGGCGAGAAGCGCCCGACCTCCACGGCGCGGGCGGTCGAGCGGGCGCTCGAGATGCTCCTCGACGAGGACGCGCCGGCCGGCTGAGAGGAGGCGGCCCGGTCTACGCGCCGGGGGGCGGCGGCAGCTCGGCGGCCTCTTCGCCACCCTCGGGCGCCGCGATTTCGATCTCGAGGGTCATGATCCGGTTGCCGGAGACCTCGGTGACCCTCACCTCGGCGGGACCGAGAACCGTCCGGTCGCCCACCTTGGGACGCCGACCCAGGTCGGAGAGCACGACCCCGGCCAGGGTGTCCTCGTCGCGGTCGGAGATCTCGATCTGGAGCTCCCGCTCCACGTCCTCCACCAGCATGGAGCCGGCCACCCGCCAGACCGAGTCGGACTGCTGCACCAGCTCCGGCGGCTCGCGGTCGAACTCGTCCTGGATCTCGCCGACGATCTCCTCGATGACGTTCTCGAAGGTCACGATGCCGCTCACCCCGCCGTACTCGTCGAGCACCGCGCCCATGTGCAGCTTCTCGAGCCGCATGCGGCGCAGCAGCCGGTCCAGGGGCAGGGTCTCGGGCACGAAGACGATCTCCCGCTTGACCTCGAGCAGGGAGTCGAGCGGCTCGGGCCGCCGGAAGAGGTCCTTGATGTGGACCAGCCCCACCACCCGGTCCAGGTCGCCCTCGCACAGGGGGAAGCGGGTATGGCCGCTCTTGCGCGCGATCTCGAGGTTCTCCTCCATCGACAGCTCGGTGGAGAGGTAGATCACGTCGGCCCGGGGCACCATGATCTTGCGCGCGTTGCGGTGCGAGAGGTCGAAGACGTTGGCCAGGATGCGGCGCTTCTGCTGGCTCACCCGGCTGGCGTCGGGCGACGCCAGCAGCAGCCGCAGCTCCTCCTCGTCCTGGGCCAGCTCGCCCTCGCTCACCGGCTCGATGCCGAAGAGCCTCAGCACCCAGTTGGCCGTGTGGTTGAGCACCCAGATCGCCGGGTAGGTGATCTTGTAGAAGAGGAAGAGGGGCAGCGCGATCCAGAGGCTGGTCAGCTCGGGCTTGCGGATGGCGAGCGACTTGGGAGCCAGCTCGCCCAGAACGATGTGCAGGATGGTGATCACCAGGAAGGCGCTGGTGATGCTGACCGTGGAGACCAGCGCCTCGGAGGCCCCCGGGATGAGCAGCACCAGGGGGCGCAGGATCCAGGCGAAGGCGGGCTCGCCGATCCAGCCCAGGGCGAGGCTGGCCAGGGTGATCCCGAGCTGGGTGGCCGAGAGATAGGCGTCCAGATGGCGCACCATGTGGCGCGCGACCTTGCCCCGCCGGCTGCCCGTCGATACGTGCGGGTCGAGCTGGGTGGGCCGCACCTTGACCAGGGCGAACTCGGCGGCCACGAAGAAGCCGTTGAGGAAGACCAGGAAGATGCCGAGCGTCAGCCCGGTCCACGGGTCGATCTCGAAGTGCACCGGCGCGCCGCCGACCGCGACGAGGGTCGGTATCACGACCGACGGACCACCGGCGTCACGCCCCGGCGGGCGTCGTCGCGGTCGCTGGCGTGGCTGGGATCGTCCGAATCGGCGGGTTCGCTCATCGAGGCGGGGGCGAGTCTAGCACACGGCTCCGGGGCTTCCGGGGGAGCGCCCGGCGAGCCGCCGCTCAGCCGCCCTCCTCGATCTCGAGGGTCGAGTTGACCTCGATCCCCTCGGTCACGGTCTGGACCGCGCCGGAGGGCCAGACGACCTCCACCTTCTCGACGCTCGTCGCGTCGCCCAGACCCACGTAGAGCGGCAGCGAGCTCTGCGAGAGATAGCCCGACTTGCCGTTGTGGTAGCGGGTGAGCACCCGGCCGCCGGCGTGAACCCTGACCCAGGCGCCGAGGCCGTCCCGGTTCGACTCCCTGCCGCGCAGACGGATCTTGATCCAGCGGATCTGGTGCCGCTGGGCGAGGTCGCTCACCAGCACCTGCGGGAAGTCGTGGAACTCGTTGGTCACGATGTCCAGGTCGCCGTCGTCGTCCAGGTCGAAGATCGCCGAAGAGCGGCTGCCGACGTTGCCCCAGACCGAGAGCCGGGCGGGGCGGCCCTGGCAGAGCCGGTGGCGGGCGTCCGCCCCCGGGCAGTCGAGCTCGAACCAGGGGCGCTTGGTCACCAGCCACGGCGCCCGCGGGTCGTACCAGGGGCGCTCGGTGAGGGCATCGCGGGGCTCGACGCCGAGGATGAACTCGCTGTCCAGGAGCTTCTCGCCGCGGTTGTTCAGCAGCACGGTGTTGACCCCGTAGGTGTAGGGGAAGTTCATGCTGGAGGCGATGAAGACGTCCTCCCAGCCGTCGGCGTTGAGGTCCTCGACCGAGACGCCCCACGGCCAGTAGTTCTCCGCCCCCAGCTCGTCGGAGCGCTCGGCCCACACGCCGCCGTCCCCCGGGTTGACGTAGAGGGCGTTGCCGAAGATGTTGTTGTCGCCGCCCTGCAGGGTGGCGTCGTCCCAGGTCATCAGCGATTTGGCCTTCTCGTACCCCGGGGTGACCTTGCGGCTCATGTCCGAGTGCATGTCGGTGAGCAGGAGGTCCAGGTCGCCGTCGTTCTCCAGGTCGAAGAAGTCCACTCCCATGGTTCCCCACGGAGTCTTGGGGAAGAGCTCGGCGGTGCGCTCGGTCCACCCCTCGGCGCCGCGGTTCTCGAAGTAGTTGTCGTCGCCCTGCATGTTGGGCAGGTAGAGGTCGGGCCGGCCGTCGCCGTTGAGGTCGGCGAAGGCGGCGTCCCCGTTCCAGCCGGGGGCGTCGAACCCGGTCGCCTCGGAGACGTCCACGAAGCGTCCGCCGCCCAGGTTGCGGTAGAGGATGCTCTTCTCGGTGCGCTCGGGGAAGAGGTGCCCGCTGAAGGCGTCGCGGCCCTGGGCGTCGGGGGCGATGCCCGCCCAGTAGCCGGTGTCGGTGCGCTGATCGGTGGTGTAGACCCCCACGTTGACCAGCAGCAGGTCCAGCCACCCGTCGCCGTCGTAGTCGAAGAAGGCGGCGCCGGAGGAGTGGCCGGAGTAGGCGAGCCCCGCCCGCTCGGTGACGTCCTGGAAGCGGCCGGTGCCGTCGTTCTCGAAGAGGGCGTTGCCGGTCCGCACCGTGGTCACGAAGAGGTCGGGGTCGCCGTCGTTGTCCACGTCGGCGAAGGAGGCGGTGACCCCCAGCCGGTCACCCAGCCCGACCCCGGCGCTCTCGGTCACGTTCTCGAACCGGCCGCCCCCGAGGTTGCGCCAGAGCTCGTTGGAGCCGAGCTGGGTCACGAAGTAGACGTCGTAGCGGCCGTCGCCGTCCACGTCGGCCACGGCGACGCCGTTGCCGTGGTCGTAGTGGTTGGGCTGGTAGAACTTGCCCGAGTCGGCGGTCGCCTCGTTGCGGAAGGTGATGCCGCTCGCCTGGCGGCGGTCGCTGAGCTCGAAGTCGTGGACCACCTCGAAGCGGTCGGTGGTCTGGCGCTGGAGCCACTCGCGGACCTCGAGCATCTCCCATCCCCAGTCGATCTGGGGGATGGGGAGGATCTGGGGATCCGCCGGCCGTTGCGCGGTCAGGGTCGCGGGCAGCAGGACGAGGAGGGCGAGAGCCGCTGACGCGAGCGGCGGGCGGGGCGGACGAGCTGTCATGAGGTTCCTCCGAAGGGAGTGGGGCAGAGGTCGAGGCTAGCACAGAGCCGGGCGCCGGCCGCGCTCTCCCCGGCCTACAATCTGGCTCGATACGTGCAGGCTTCCCCGGCGGGATCCGGGGCCCTTCCGCCATGAGAACGACCGTCACAGCGATCCTCTTCGCCGGACTCCTGGCCGCCGGCGAAGCGGCCGGGGCGGCCCCGCGGCTGGTGGACCGGGCCGCCGAGAGCGGGGTGGATTTCCACCACTTCAACGGCGCCACGGGGAAGCTGTACTTCTCCGAGATGATGGGCTCCGGGGTGGCCCTCGTGGACTACGACCGCGACGGCGACCTGGACCTCTACCTGGTGCAGGGGGCGCCGCTGGACCCCGACGTCGAGCCCGCCGACGCCCTCTTCCCGCCCCGTCATCCCCTGCCGCTGGCGGATCGGCTCTACCGCAACGACACCGCTCCCGGGGCCGGCGGGGCCCCCCGTCTCCGCTTCACCGACGTCACCGGGCCGAGCGGTCTGGCCTCCCACGGCTACGGCATGGGGGTGGCGACCGGCGACTACGACGGCGACGGCTGGGTGGATCTCTACGTCACCAACGCCGGCCCCAACGTCCTGCTGCGCAATCTGGGCGACGGCACCTTCGCCGACGTCACCGCCCAGACGGCCACCGGCGACCGCGGCTGGGGCGTGCCGGCGCTCTTCGTGGACTTCGACGACGACGGCCTCCTCGACCTCTTCGTGGGCAACTACGTGGAGTACCGCATCGCCACCGACAAGGAGTGCGTGTCGCCCACCGGGGCGCGCGACTACTGCGGTCCGCTGGCCTACGAGGGTCAGACCGACCGCCTCTACCGCAACCGCGGCGACGGCGGCTTCGACGACGTGACGGTGCGCTCGGGGATCGCCTCGGCCAACCCGGCGGGGGCGCTGGGGGTGGTGGCGGCCGATCTCGACGGCGACGGCAGGGTGGATCTCTACGTGGCCAACGACCAGGTGCCCAACCACCTCTGGCTCAACCGGGGCGACGGCACCTTCGCGGAGGAGGCGGTCCTGGCCGGGACCGCGGTCAACGAGCAGGGGCAGCCCGAGGCCTCCATGGGGGTGGTGGCGGGCGACTTCGACGACGACGGCGACGCCGACCTCTTCATCTCCCATCTGAGCCGGGAGACCAACACCCTCTACCTGAACCAGGGCGGCGGCCTCTTTCTCGACGCCACCCGCGACAGCGGGCTGGGGCTTCCGAGCTGGCAGGCCACCGGCTTCGGCGTGGGCCTCTTCGACCTGGATCTCGACGGCCGCCAGGATCTCTTCGTGGCCAACGGGGCGGTGCGGCGGATCGAGGAGCTGGCCGCGGCCGGCGACCCCTACCCCCTGGACGAGCGCAACCAGCTCTACCGGAACCTGGGCGGCGGCCGCTTCCGCGAGATCACCGACGAGGTCGGGGGCCCGCTCGACCTGGTGGAGGTCAGCCGCGGGGTGGCGGTGGGCGACCTCGACAACGACGGCGACGACGACCTGGCCGTGACCCAGAACGGCGGCCCCGCGAGGCTGCTGGTCAGCGAGCCGGAGGGCGTCCCCCCCTGGCTGGGGGTGGCGGCGTGGACCGCCGCCGGGGCGCCGTGGACCGGCTCGCAGGTCGAGCTGGTCCTCGGGGAGGGGCCGCCCCGTCGCCGCGTCGCGGCCACGGGCGGCAGCTACGCCTCGGCCGGCGATCCGCGGGTTCGCTTCGGCCTGGGCGACGCGGCGCCTCTGGCGGTGCGGCTGACGCGGCCCGGCGGGGGCGGCGTGGTGGAGCTGCGCTCGCCGCCGCCGGGGGTCTACCTGGTCTGGCCGGCGCGGAGTGGTGGGTGAGGCGCTCTCGCCGCGGGGCCGCCCTCGCCCTTCTCCTGGGGCTCGCCGCGGCGGCTGCCGGGGCGCTCCGGGAGCCGCCGCGACCCGACCTCTCCCATCTGGAGGAGGCGGGGCGGGAGCAGCTCGCCGCCGGCGCCGCGGCGCTCGAGCGGCTCGAGAGCTCCGACGCCCCGGCCGCCGAGCGCGCCGACGGCTGGGGCGATCTCGGACAGCTCTACTACCTCTACGATCTGACGGCCGCCGCCCGGGTCTGCTTCGAGAACGCCGTGGAGCTGGCTCCCGACGACCCCCGCTGGCACTACTTTCTGGGCGCCCTGGACGGCCTGGACGGCCGCGTGGCCGAGGCCGCCGGCCGCTTCGAGCGGGTGACGACGCTCGCCCCCGACGACGGCGCGGCCTGGATCCGGCTGGGAGACGCCCGGCTGGAGCTCGGGCGGGCGGAGGCCGCCGAGCGCGCCTACCGCCGCGTCCTGGAGCTGCGACCGGCCAGCGCCGCGGCCCACTACGGCCTGGGCCGGGTGCTCTTCGACCGGGGCGAGCTGGAGGCGGCGGTCGCGGCCTTCCGCCGCGCCCTGGAGCTGCAGCCGGAGGCGACCGCCATCCACCACTCGCTGGGGATGGCCCTGCGCGGTCTGGGCCGTCTGGACGAGGCGCGCGTCGAGCTGGCCAGGAACCGGGGCGGAAGGGTGCGCTTCGAGGATCCGCGGATCGAGGAGCTGGCGGCGCGGCTGGAGAGCGGCCAGCGGTTCTTCAGCGCCGCCGTCGACGCGATGAAGGCGGGCGATCTGCCCCGGGCCGTCGCCCTCTTCCACCGCGCTCGCGACGAGAGCCCGGAGGACTACCTGATCCCGTACAACCTGGGTCTGGCCTACCTGCGGCAGGGGGACCGGGAGCGGGCGGCCGACGCGCTGCGCGAGGCGGTGGCGCTCGAGCCCGACTTCCGCAACGGCCACTTCAACCTGGCGACCCTGCTGGCGGAGGAGGGCAGGGACGCGGAGGCCGCGCTCCACTTCCGCCGCGCCCACGAGATCGACCCGCTGGACGGCGACGCCCACCTGGAGTGGGCGGTGGCCCTGAGCCGGGTGGGCCAGCCCGCCCGAGCCGAGGCGGAGCTGCGGAAGCTGCTTCGGGCCGAGCCGGGGCACGCCCGCGCCACCCTGAACCTCGGCCTGCTCCAGGCCCGCGCCGGACGCTCGGCCGAGGCGCTGGCGACGCTGCGCCGCGCCGTGACCCTGGACGCGCGGCCGGAGGAGCTGGCCGAGGCCCAGCTCCGGCTCGGGGCGCTGGAGGAGGCGGCGGGGGATCGCGCCGCGGCGATCACCGCCTACGAGCGGGCGGCGGAGCTGGCGCCGGAGAGCGTCGAGGCGCCGATGGCCCTGGCGGGCGCGCTGGGCCGCGCCGGCCGTTTCGCCGAGGCCGCGGAGAGCTTCGCCCGGGTGACGGCGGCGCGGCCGGAGCTCAAGGAGGCCCAGTTCGGCCTGGCCATGGCCCGTCTCCTGGGGGGTGAGGACGCCGGCGCGCGGGCGGCGCTCGAGCAGGCGGTGGGGCGGCGTCCTGACGACCTGGAGCTCACCCACCTCCTGGCGCGGCTCCTGGCGGCCAGTCCGGACGAGCGGGTGCGCGACGGCGAGCGCGCGCTGGAGCTCGCCACCGCGGTGTTCCGGCGGGCGCAGACCGTCGATCACGCGGAGACGGTGGCCATGGCCCTGGCCGAGCTGGGCCGCTTCGCCGAGGCGGTCGAGATGCAGTCGCGGGTCGTCGGCCAGACCGAGAGCGCCGCCGCGCGACGGAGGCTGGAGCTCTACCGGCGCGGCGAGCCGTGCCGGGCGCCCTGGCGGAGCGGATGAGATGCGCGGCCCGCTGAGCTCCGGGCCCCGGTGGCGCGTGGCGGCGCTGGCGTCGCTGGCGCTCGCGGCCGCGACGACCGCGCCGGCGGAGATCCGCTTTCGCGAGACGGCCGCGGCGTGGGGGATCGACTTCCGCCACCACCACGGGGGCAGCGGCCGGCGCTACATGCCGGAGACGATGTCGGGCGGCGTGGTGGTGCTGGACTACGACCTGGACGGCGACGACGACCTCTTCTTCGTGGACGGGGGCGAGCTGCCCGGATACGA
>JAWWBN010000085.1:0-14410 GCA_033720955.1 Thermoanaerobaculia bacterium
GCGGGGCCTAGCCGTCGCCCCGCGGCGCCGGAAGGTCGGCCGCGGTGAAGAGCACCGCCAGGCTCTCGTCGGGGTCCAGAAGACCCGCCCGCGACAGGGCGAGAGCGCCGGCGAGCCCGGCCGAGCCCGAGGCGGTGATCGGCTCGCCCGTCGCCTCGCGCGCGGCCCGACGCGCCGCCAGCAGCAGCTCCTCGGGGACGGTCAGGGGCCAGCCGCCGGTGGCCAGCATCCCCTCGACGACCATCAGCCAGTCGTAGGTCTCGTCGTCCAGGATGCTGGCGGCGACGCTGGCGAGCGGTCCCTCCCACGGCCGCATGTAGCGCGACCGCCGTCGGGCGGCGCGGTGGAGGACTGCGTCGCGCACCTCCGGCGGCACGCGCTCGGCCACCCATCCGGCGAGCTCGGCGGGCGCATCGGCCGGGGGCGGCTGCTGGCCCGACGCCGAGCGCCAGGCCGCGCCGACCTCTCCCACGACGCCCCGCCAGGCCCGCACCAGGGGGCTGGCCTCGGTCTGGACGGCGTGCAGCCGGGGCAGCCGCGCCAGGACGCCCAGGGCGCGGGCCTCGTCGAGGGCACGCCAGGTCGCCGCCGCGAGGGCGCCGCCCCCGACCTGGACCAACAGCCGGTCGAGGGTGTGGTCCCGTCGCGCGAGCGCCGCCGCGATCTCCCATCCGAGGGTCGCGCCCCCTTCCAGGGTGAGGCCGTTGTCGGGGCCCTGGACGCCGAAGGGAAGGGCGCCCGCCGCCACCGCCGCGCGGAAGCCGTGCACGGCGGGATCGCCGGCCCCGGCCGGGTGGTCGGCGCAGACCTGCTTGACGGCGCCCAGCGCGTCGAGACGGGCCAGGATCCGCCCCTCGGCCTCTGCCGGCACGAAGGCGGTCAGGGGACGGTCCAGGGCGCGCGCGACGATCGCCGCCGCCAGGGCGGCGTTGCCGCAGCTCGCGATGGCCAGGGGAGCCGGCGGGGCGATCTCCGGGTGGAGCTCCCGCGCCGCCTCCAGCCAGAGCGCCAGGGCCATCAGGTGTCTCGCCTTGTGGGTGCCCCCGACGTTGCCGGTCTCGTCTTTGACGAGCACCCGGCGGACGCCGAGCGCCGCGGCCAGGGCGGGCGCCGGCTCGAAGGGGGTGGTCCGGAAGCCGCGTCCGTCCACCCGCTGGACTTCGGTGTCCAGCCGCTCCACGAGTCGACGGTAGGCGGCGTCGCCCCACCCCGCCCGCCGCGCCTCCTGGTAGCCGTGGAAGAGAGGACGGAAGCGGAGGAAGGGGTTGGGCTCGGAGTCGGAGAAGACGGCGGCCAGCTCCTCGCGGAGGCCGGGCGCGCCGAGGTCGAGCCGCCGTCGCAGGACGTGGTCCACGTCGTCCCCCGGGCGGAACCGGGGACAGCGGAAGGGATAGGGCGTGCCGGGGGCGACCTCGTGGCCGCAGCCGAAGCAGACCAGGCGGGAGGCCGTGACCCTCAACCCGCCCGCCCCTCCTATCCCGCGGCGAGCCCGGTGCGGCGGTTGACCTCTTCGATCCGCTCGTCCCAGGCGGGGAGCAGCTCGCGCAGCCCGCGCCAGAACTCGGGCCGCCGCCGGGCCTCGAACCGCTCGAGGGAAACCCCCTGCTGCTCGACCCAGGTGTAGTAGCCGAGATTGAAGATCCGCTGCCGGTCGTGGTGGGTCAGCTCCAGCAGGTGGTCGGGCGCGGCGCCGGCGAGATGCCGCCCGAAGACCTCGGCGGCGTGGAGGGCGTCGAAGCCGCCGGGGTAGTCCCGCGCCAGGGTCTTCTCGCGCTCGCTGCGATAGAGCTCGGCGGCGTCGGTGGCCACGGTGAGGACGAGGTCGTCGGGGCCCAGCCCGAGCCGCTTGGCGAGCTTCACGGCGGCGACCGCGTTGCAGATGGCCGAGTAGCCCAGGCGGTGGAGCTGGCCCACGACCTCCTCCGGCACCCCCTTTCTGTCCGCCAGGAAGCGCCGTCCCTCGTCGGTGTTGAAGAGCACGTCGAGGGCGTCGGTGGCGCGGTCGGAGACGGCGGTGACGACGTCGGTGCCCATCGCGTTGTGGATGAGCGGAACGTGCTTGTCGCCGATCCCCTGGATGTTGTGCTCGCCGAAGCCGGCGTAGAGCAGAGTGGGGCACTCCAGCGCCTCGACCGCCACGATGCGGGCGCCGTAGCGCTCCTCGAGGTGATCGCCCGCCGCCAGGGTGCCGGCCGAGCCGGTGGCGGAGACCCAGGCGGCGAGGCGCAGCCCCGGGTGCTCGGCCGCCAGGGCCTCGTAGACCTCGCCCGCCGCCCGGCCGGTGCAGAGAAGGTGCACGAGATGGTTGGCGAACTCGCTGAACTGGTTGAAGATCACGTTGGCCGGGTCGCGCTCGAGCTCGGCGCAGCGGTCGTAGATCTCCTTGACGTTCGACTCCGTCCCGGGAGTGCGGTCGATGTCGGAGGGGTCGCTCACCCAGCGCTCCAGCCAGGCGAAGCGCTCCCGGCTCATCCCCTCGGGCAGCACCGCCATGCCACGGCAGGCCATGATGCGCGAGATCGCCACCCCGCCGCGGCAGTAGTTGCCCGTGGAGGGCCAGACGGCGCGGTGCCGGGTGGGGTCGAACTGGCCGGTCGCCAGCCGCGGCGCCAGACAGGCGTAGGCGGCGAGCACCTTGTGGGCGTGGATCATGGGGAAGCGGTCGCCCAGGAGCAGGACGATGCGCGCCGGCACCCCGGTCAGGCTCTCCGGCAGCTCCAGGTGCTCGGGCAGGCGGCGGAGGCGGTCCGGGTCGGCGTCGTTGTACCAGTGCACGCGGAAGAGGTTCGCGGGGTGGGCCGCGTCCCGGTCCACCCCGGCGAGAGCCTCGCGGGCGGCCGTGGGGATCGTCCGCGGCGCGGCGAGCTGGGCGAAGGTGGGCAGGCGGACCCGCCGGGCGCGGAGCCGCTCGATCGCCGCGTCGAGGGTCCGGCGATCGACGACCTCGGTCTCGAGTCCCAGGGTGGGCAAAGGCGCTCTTTCTCGGGGCCGGCCGGGTCGCCCGGGCCAACCTGGCGATCCGTGGACGATCCGGTGATCCCGTGGCGGGATTCTCCCGTCGTCCCGAGCGGGCCGTCAAGCGCGCCTCTGGCTCGGCTTTTGCACTCCGGCCGGTATGATGCGGCCCTCTGGGGAGGCACTGGGAATGAGGCGCACGACCGCGATTCTTCTGCTGTTTGCGGGGCTCGGCATCGCCGGGGCGGTCCGGGGGCAGGAGCCCGCCGACCGGCTGCTGCGGGGCGGGCGCTTCTACACGGCGGCCTCGCCCGCGGCGATCGAGGGCGATCTGGCCATCCGGGGCGGCCGGATCGTCTCTCTCGGCCCGGCGGGGGGCGCGGCGGAGCTGGTGGGGCCCGACACCGAGATCGTCGAGCTCGAGGGGCGCACCGTGACCCCGGGCTTCATCGACGCCCACTCCCACCTGTCGAGCCTGGGCGCGGCACTGGCGCAGGTGGACCTGGTGGGCACCGTCTCCTACGAAGAGGTGGTCGAGCGGGTGCGGGAGCGACCCGCGGCCACGGCCCCCGGAGAGTGGGTCCGCGGCCGCGGCTGGGACCAGAACGACTGGTCCGTCCAGCAGTTTCCGGTCCACGGGCCGCTCTCCGAGGCGGTGCCCGACCACCCCGTCTGGCTGACCCGCATCGACGGCCACGCGGCCCTCCTCAACCGCCGCGCCATGGACCTCCTGGGGCTCGACGCCACCGCGCCGGACCCGCCGGGCGGCCGTGTCCTGCGGAGCGACACGGGAGAGCCCACCGGGGTGCTGATCGACACCGCGATGGCGGTGGGCGGCGCCATTCCCGATCCCTCGGCGGAGGAGCTCCAGCGGCGGATCGTGACCGCGGCCGAGCACTGCCTGGCTCGCGGCCTGACCACCGTCACCGAGATGGGGCTCGACGCCCTGGAGATCGACGCCTACCGGGCGCTGAGGCGGGCGGGCCGGCTGCCGCTGCGGACCGCGATCTTCCTCGACGACGACCCCGAGCTCCTCGAGCAGTGGTTCGCCCGCGGCCCGGCCGCGCAGGATCGGGACGCCCGGCTGATCATCCGTGGCATCAAGCTCTACGCCGACGGCGCTCTGGGCAGCCGCGGCGCCGCCCTCGTGGAGCCCTACTCCGACGATCCCGGCAACCTGGGGCTGCTGATCACGGGCGGCGACCGCATCGAGTCGGTCTGCCGCCGAGCGCTCGAGACCGGCTTCCAGGTCGGCACCCACGCGATCGGCGACCGGGGAGCCCTGGTGGTCCTCGACGCCTACGAGCGCTGCTTCGACGGCCGCCCGCGGCCCGAGGCGCGCTTCCGGGTGGAGCACGCCCAGGTGCTGCGGCCGGCCGACATCGAGCGCATGGGGCGGCTGGGGGTCATCGCCTCGGTGCAGCCGACCCACGCCACCTCGGACATGCCGTGGGCGGGCGACCGGGTCGGACCGCGGCGGATCGAGGGGGCCTACGCCTGGCAGCGGCTCTCGGCGGCCGGGGCCCTGCTGGCCCTGGGAAGCGACTTTCCGGTGGAGTCGGCCGACCCCCGGCTGGGCTTTTACGCCGCGGTGACCCGTCAGGACCTCTCCGGGCGGCCGGAGGGGGGATGGCAGCCCGATCAGCGCCTCTCCCGGGCGGAAGCCCTCGCCGGCTTCACCCGCGACGCCGCCCGCTCTCTCTTCCTGGAGAACGAGGTGGGGACGCTCGAGGTGGGCAGACGCGCCGACCTGGTGGTCTTCGCGCGGGATATCATGACCGTGCCCGCCGCGGAGATTCCGGAGGTGGCCGTGGACCTCACCCTGGTGGACGGTGAGATCGTCTTCCGGAGGGTCCAGCCATGAGGAGGTGGGTGGCGCCCCTGGCGCTGGCGCTCCTCTGCGGCCCGGGCGCTCGGATCATGGAGGCGCAGCGCGTGAAGAGCCCCGCCGACCTGCGGCGGGAGATGGTGGAGCTGCAGATCCGCGCCCGCGGCGTCTCCGACGCGGGGGTGCTGGCCGCCATGGAGGAGGTGCCGCGCCACCTCTTCGTGCCCGAGGCCTACCGCGACCGCGCCTACGCCGACAGCCCCCAGCCGATCGGCGACAGCCAGACGATCTCGCAGCCCTTCATCGTGGCGCTGATGACCGAGCTGCTCGAGCTGGACGGCAGCGAGAGGGTGCTCGAGATCGGCACCGGCTCGGGCTACCAGGCGGCGGTGCTGGCCGAGCTGGCTCGCGACGTCTACACCATCGAGATCCGCGAGGAGCTGGGCGAGCGGGCGAAGCGGCTGCTGGGCGAGCTGGGCTACTCCAACGTCCACTTCCGCATCGGCGACGGCCACCAGGGCTGGCCCGAGGAGGCGCCCTTCGACGCCATCATCGTGACCGCCGCGCCTGCTGAGGTGCCCCAGGCGCTGCTCGACCAGCTCGAGGTGGGCGGGCGGCTGGTGATCCCCGTCGGCGACTTCTGGCAGAACCTGGAGGTCATCACCAAGCGCGACGACGGCTACGAGCGCCACAAGGTGACCCCTGTGCGCTTCGTGCCCATGGTCACCGACCCCGGGCGCTGAGACGTCAGTCGTCGCGCGGGGTGCGCAGAGCCTCGGCGACCGGCTCGGGCGGTTCCAGCCGCCGACGGCTCTGCTCGGAGACCTTCATCTCCTCCAGCCGACGGCCCATGGGGATCAGCCGGCGGTCGAAGGAGCCCACCGCCCGGTTGTAGGCCTCGAGCGCCGTCTTGAGCCCCTTGCCCACCGTGCCCAGGTCCTCGCCGAACTTGGCGGCGCGGTCGTACAGCTCGCGGGCGGTCTCGGCGATCGCGGCGGCGTTCTCGGCCAGGGTCTGCTGCTGCCAGTAGATGGCCACCGTGCGCAGCAGCGCCACCAGGGTCGAGGGGGTGGCGATGAGCACCTTGGCGCGCAGCGCCTCGACCTGCAGATCGGGCTCCGTGGCGAAGGCGGCGCTCAGGAAGGGATCGCCGGGGAGGAACATGACGACCAGGTCCACCTCCCCCTCCAGGCTCTCCGCGTAGGCGCGGGAGGAGAGGGTGCGCACGTGGGCCCGCAGCGCCTGGACGTGCCGGGCCAGCGCCTTCTGCCGCGCGCTCTCGCTCTCGGCGCGGGCGTGCTCCAGGTAGGCCGTCAGCGGCGCCTTGGCGTCCACCGCGATCTTGCGGCCGCCCGGCAGCCGGACGATCATGTCGGGGCGGCCCGCCCCGTCGTCGACGCTGGCCTGCTCCTGGAAGTCGCAGTGGGGCGACATGCCGGCCAGCTCCGCCACGTTGCGCAGGGCGATCTCGCCCCACCGGCCCCGCACCTCGGAGCCCTTGAGGGCGGTGGCCAGCGAGCCGGTCTTGGTGTCCAGGTCCCGGGTGGCGCGGGCGAGCTCGCGGAGCTGCTCGTCCAGCCGCGAGTACGACTCCTGCCGTGCCTTCTCGACCTCGCCGGTGCGCCGGTCGAGCTTCTCCAGGGTCTGCGCCAGCGGCGCCACCAGCGACTCGATCGCCCGCCGGCGCTCCTCGAGGTCGGCCGCGGCGCGGTCGCGGGCGGCGGTCAGGCGCTCGTTGGCCAGGGTCAGGAACTGCTCGGAGCTGCCCTTGAGGGTGGTGGCCGCCAGCGCCTGGAAGGTGTCCTCGAGGTCCTGGCGGGCGCGCTCGAGAAAGCGGTGCTGCTCCTCGAGCGCTTTCTCGGCCTGGCGGCGCTGCTCGCCGGCGGCGATCGCACGCCGGTCGAGCTCGCGCAGCTCGTCGCGCGCCGCGTCCAGCTCGCTCTCGGCGCGCTCCCGGCGCTCGCGCTCCGACCCCAGCCTGCTCTCGGCGGCGGAGAGCCGCTCGATCGACTCGAGCCGCCGCCGCTCGAAGCGGAGGCTGCTCAGGAACCACACCGCGGCGCCGACAACCAGGCCGCCGGCCAGAAAGGCCACGGCGAGCTCGGTCACGGGGGGAAGGCCGGACATCCAGACGCAAGGCTACCGGATGTCCACTGCCCGTTCGAAGGGCGCCCCCAATGGGGCCGGTCGGCGTGCCCAGCCACGCGAGCAGGGGCCGTGCCGGCCGGCGGCGCGGCAGCCTCGTTCCGCGGCTGACGACCCGCACTCCGCACCGACCGTGGTCGCGACGCTCGGGGTCGAGCTGGGGGGCGCGTCAGGGTGCTCCGCGGTTCGAGGTCCCGCCAGCGGGGTTGCGCTCGGGGAGGGGAGCGGGCGCCTCCGGAGCCCGCGGAGCTGCCCCTTCCCCTTCCGGAGCGAGTCTCGCGACCACGGCTTCCAGGCGATCCAGGCGCTGGCGGAGCTGGCGCATCTCCCGGTCCTGCACCGCGAAGGCGTGGGCGACCAGACCCGCCTCCGTGACCCCGACGAGCGCCGGAACCACCTTGGGCCCGGGACGGGAATCGCTCTCCAGAGCGTGGCCGACGATGCGTCGCAGCAGGTCGGGCCGGAACTCCTCCGGGGAGACGGCGGTGGCGGTTCCGTCGTCTGCCGGCGAGCCGACGAGGACATCACCGGCCGACACCGGCCCTGTCACCCGGACCGGCACCTGCCCGAGGAGGGCCACCGCCACCCCGGTCCCATGCTCGGTAGCCGTCCGGTTGCCCAGCACCAGCGGATCGGTGGTCACCACGGCGAGCCGTTCGGCGCCGTCGAGGCTCCGTCCCACCTTGCCGCTCCGCAGACCGACGACCTCGGCGGGCGACAGCTCCTCACCCGGGTCGCGCCGCGGCAGGTACTCGGCGAAATCCGCCGCCGCCCCTACCAGCGAAGCGGCCGAGCCGGTGAAGTGGACCCCGCCCGAGCCGTCGCCCTGGATCTCGCCGACCAGAGCGGGAGTCTCGTCGATGGAGCTGGCATCGGCGAAGAAGCCGATGAAGTTCGCCCCCGCTCCCGGATTCGGAATGTCGAGGCTCAGGGCGAGAACATCGGGTCCCGATGCGTTCTCACTATTGTTCTGCAGTCTCGCCGCGTACCCCGTCACGACTCCTCCGTGGCAGCAGGAGGAGCCCGCGGCAACCAGGCCCTCTCCTCCTCCGCTGTTCACGAAGATTCCGCCCTCGCCGTCGGCCGACGAGGTGGTGCCCCAGACGCCCGTCCTACCGTTCCCGCGGATCGCCGTTCCGGATTCACTCTCCCCGAGGACTCCCCGGGAGCCGCCGTAGCCGTAGACACCGATCTCGGTGGGGACGGCGATCCCTGCGGGGTTGTCGACGACTCCGGCGACGCCGATCAGGGTCGGCACTCCGCCGTTGACCTGGGTGCTCGAGGTCCCCAGCACGCCGATGGCCGCCCGCTCGGACCGGTTCCAGACGACGTGGCCTCGGACGCCAGCGATCCCGGAGCTCGCCCCGCCTGTGGCGAGCTCGGTGTTCTCCGACCGCAGGGCCGCGGCGGTGTTCAAGACCTCCGAGGCGGTCGCTGGAATCGTAGGTGCCGGGGCCTGCCCTCCGATGTCGCCCAGGACGGTCGGAGGGTGTTCGACGCCGGCCGCCGCCGTGGTCTCCTGCCGCGCGGCGAGCGGGCCGGGGCGCTGGCCGTGAAAGAGCCGTTCCAGCGGCTCGCGTAACGCCTCGGAGTCGAGCCGGAAGGCGAGTCCCGGAGACCAGGGGCCCGGCCCCTCTCCGTCCACTCCGCGCACGAACCAGACGTACGAGCGATCCACCTCGAAACATCCACCGGCGGGAGGTGTCCACGACGCACTTCCCCTCCCGACGATCGTCCTTGCGAGGAAGGGCTCACCGGATTCCCCGCCGAGTTCGTCGACGGCCGCAGCACCCCGAGCGGCTGCCGTCGGATCGGCCTCGAAGACCACGATCTCGTGGGCGAGGGCCCCCGGGGCGGGCGCCCAGCTAAAGGTGGGACAGGGAGAGGGCGCAGCCAGCAGGGCGTCGGCTGCCCCCGGGGACACGCCGCGCGGCGCGTCGAGCGCCAGCACCGGGCTCACGACGAGCGTCGAGAGTACAAACGAGATCCGAGACCGCATCGCTTCCTCCTTCCCAGCCGAGAGAGCGGACACGCTTTCTCTCGGAGCGTAGCAGGGCGACCGGACTCCACACTCGCTCTCGCGCTTGCTCCCGGCCCCACGGGCGGGCGCAGACTCGTCGCGCCGGGCTCAGTGTGCCCGGGGTCGGTCCCAGGAGGCGTACGGCGCCGTCATCGACGGGTCGGCCGGTCAGGGACTCCAGGCGAGTCGAGGTGATGGTGGAGCAGAAGGGATTTGAACCCTCGACCCCCACGTTGCGAACGTGGTGCTCTCCCAACTGAGCTACTGCCCCACTCGGGCCGCAGATTCTAGCCGCCCCGAGGGGCGTCGGCAACCGCCGCGCCGGCTACCAGGGGAAGGTGTCGCCGGTGAGCGGCAGGGCCACGGGGGAGAGGCCGACCTCTTTCAGCTCGGCCGCCAGGGCCTTTCTCGGCGGGTCCTCGCCGTGGTTCAGGAAGATCCGCTTCGGCGGCTCGGGGAGCGCCTCCACCCATCGGAGCAGGGTCTCGCGGTCGCCGTGCGCGGAGAGGCCGTGAATGGAGAGGATCTCGGCCCGGACCGGGATCTTCTCGCCGTGGATGCCCACCCGGTCGGCGCCCCCGATCAACGCCCGGCCGCGGGTGCCGGAGGCCTGGTAGCCCACGAAGACCACCGCGTTGCGGGGGTCGGACAGCCGGCGCTTCAGGTGGTGGACGACCCGGCCGCCGGTGGCCATGCCGCTCGAGGCCACGATGACGGTGGGCTCGTCGCGGTGGTTGAGCTGCTTCGACTGCTCCACGCTCTTGCAGCGGTGGAAGCGGTCGGGGTCCAGGGCGGAGAGCTCGCGTCGCACCAGGTCGGCGGTCTCCTCGTCGTGCTCGGAGGTGGCGTGCTCGTAGATCTCGGTCGCCGCGATGGCCATGGGGCTGTCCAGGAAGACGGTGTCCGGGTCCAGGTCGCCGTCGCGCACCAGGGCGGCCAGGTGGAAGAGCACCTCCTGGGTCCGACCCAGGGCGAAGGCCGGGATGATCACGACGCCGCGCCGCCGGTAGACGCGCTGGATGGTCTTGCGAAACTCCGCCTCGGGGTCGGTGTCCCGGTGGGAGCGGTCGCCGTAGGTGGACTCGAGGACCAGGGTCTCGCAGGGCTCGAGGGGGGGCTCGGGGTCCTTGAGGATGGGCACGCCGTAGCGCCCCACGTCGCCGGAGAAGCACCAGCGTCGTCGTCGTCCGTCGCCGTCCTTCGCCTCCATCTCGATGGAGGCGGCCCCCAGCAGGTGGCCGGCCCGCCGCAGCCGGATGCGGATCCCGGGCCGGATCTCGTGCTCCTGGTCGAAGGGCAGGGGACGCAGCAGCTTCAGCACCTGGCGCGCGTCCTTCTCGGTGTAGAGGGGCTGCGGATCGACGTGGCGGCTGTAGCCCTTCTTGCGCGCGTACCGGGCCTGCTCCTCCTGGATGGAACCGGCGTCGCGCAGGATGAGCGACACCAGGCCGCGGCTGGCGCGCGAGCAGTAGATCGGCCCGTCGAAGCCCTCCTTCACCAGCCGCGGCAGCAGACCGGTGTGATCCAGGTGGGCGTGGGTCAGCACGACCGCGTCCAGCCGGTGCGGTGCGTAGGGCAGCGGATCCCAGTTGCGCTGCTCGAGCTCGTCGTCGCCCTGGTAGAGGCCGCAGTCCACCAGGATGCGGCTCTCGCCCCACTCCAGGTGGGTCGAGCTCCCCGTCACGCAGCCGCAGGCGCCGCAGAATGTCGCTTTCGCCATCGAAGCCCCCTTCCTCCCGCCGTTCGGCGGCATGGTAGATTGTACGAGGTTGGAACGAGCACCCACGGAGGCAGGAATGACAGAGAAGAGCTCGAAGAGCGACGACAAGGGCAAGGCCGGCGCGGCCACGGAGAAAGCGGCGGAGCGGCTCGACGCGGCCCGCGAGCGGTTCTCCGAGATGGCCGCCGGCGTCGAGAAGAAGGTGCGCAAGATCCGCACCGAGGCCGGCAAGGCGGGCGATCAGATCAAGCAGTCCGCGGAGAAGGCCGGCGAGGTCGCGCGCGAGGGCTACGGCCAGGCCAAGGAGAGTGTCAAGCAGGGCTACGATCGGGTCACCAAAGACCTGGGCCAGCTCAACCAGGACGTGAGCGAGTACGTCCGCCACAACCCCGGAAAGGCCATGGGGATCGCGGTGGCGGTCGGTTTCCTGCTCGGCTTCCTGGTGCGCGGTGGCCGGCGCGAGTGAGCCGCGGCCGGTGGGCCCCCGCCGGCGCGGCGACGTGGACCCGGGCGCGGCCGAGGCGCTGCCGGACCGCCTCCTGGACGAGGTGCTCCCCGAGCGCCTGGAGTGGAAGCGGCTGGTGCGGCGCTACCCGAAGAGCTGTCTCCTGATCGCCCTGGCCGGCGGCTACGTCCTGGGCCGCCGACGCGGGTGGGAGATCCTCGAGGCGCTGGCTGGCTTCGCTGCCGACACGGCCACCGAGAGCATCAACCACGCGGTGGGCCGCGACCTCCTCTGAGCCGCCCCCCGCGGCCGGAGAGCGGCCCCGCCTTGCGACAGATCCTCCATATCTCGGACATCCACTTCGGGCCGCCCCACCTGCCTCGGGTGGCGGAAGGGGTGGCGGCCCTGGCCGCCGAGGGGCAGCCGGACCTGGTGGTCATGGCCGGCGACGCCACCCAGCGCGCCAAGCCGCGGCAGTTCCGGGCCGCCCGGCGGTGGGTGGACCGCCTGGGCGCCCCGGTGGTCGAGATCCCCGGCAACCACGACGTGCCCATGTACCGCTTCTGGGAGCGGATCTTCGCTCCGTACCGCGCCTATCGACGGCACTACCGGTCCGAGCTGCGGATGACCTGGAGCGACGATGAGCTCGGAGTGGTAGCGCTCAACACCGCCCACGGGTGGACCGTCGACAACGGCCGGCTGACGTCGGCGGAGCTGGCCTGGGCATGCCGGCGGCTGGACGAGCTGCCGCCGGAGCTGTGCCGGGTGGTGGTGATCCACCATCCGCTGATCCCCCCGCCGCGGTTCCCGAAGCGCGAGATCCTCCGCGGCGCCCGGCGGGCCGTGGAGCGCTTCGCTGCCGCGGGCGTGGAGCTGGTGCTGGGGGGTCACCTGCACCAGGCGTACGCCGGCACCTCCGACCAGTACTACCCCGAGCACCTGCCGTCGATGGTCGTCGCCCACGCCGGCACGGCGACCTCGGATCGCGGCCGCGGCAGCGAGCGCGGGCGCAACACCCTGAACTGGGTGACGGTGGAGGAGGGGTGGATCACCGTCGAGCACCGCCTCTGGCGGCCCGCGGACGAGCGCTTCGTCACCGCGTCCAGCCACCGCTTCCGGCGGCCCCGGAAGGCGGATCTTCAATGATCAAGAGGGTTTCCGTGTTCTCCACAGAAGGTGTGGAAAAGCCTGTGGAAAAGGGCGCGGAAAGCGGCCGCGGGCCGCGTAGGCGCGGGCTCGCACACGGTTTGCCCAGACCTTTGTGCAGATTGTCTAAGTGGCTGATTTCAAACAGTTTGTCCGTCGCGGTCCCGGGTGGTGTCAAAGCGCCTTGCCGGCGATACGCCGCTTTTCCACAGAGGGGCCCGTAAGGTACGTTCTAAGTCCTTGGCCCAGAGATGTTTAGGCCGATCGAAGCGGCCCTTGCTATCATTCGCTCCCACCTTCGACGAGGCCCCACTTGACCGCCGCCGACGCCTTCCTCCTCCGCTCCCCGCTGCACGCCGCCCACGTCGCCGCGGGAGGCAGGCTGGTGGAGTTCGCCGGGTGGGAGATGCCGGTGCTCTACACCAGCGTGATCGAGGAGCATCGGGCCGTGCGGCAGGCGGCGGGGCTCTTCGACGTCTCCCACATGGGGGAGATCCGGGTGGCGGGGCCCGGCGCGGAGGAGCTGCTCCAGCGGCTGACGCCCAACAACGTCGCCAAGCTCGAGCCGGGGCGCGCCCACTACAGCGCGCTGCTCACCGAGCGCGGCACCTTCCTGGACGACCTCCTGGTCTACAAGCTCGACGAGGGGGAGTTCCTGCTGGTGGTCAACGCCGCCAACGCCGAGCGCGACTTCGAGTGGGTGTCCGAGCATGCGGCCGGTGGAGCGCGGGTGGAGAACCGCTCCGACGCCTTCGCCCTCCTCGCGGTCCAGGGTCCGCGCGCCGCCGACATCGTCCAGCGTCTGACCTCGATTTCGCTCGAGGAGATCCGCTACTACCGTTTCCAGCTCGGCCGCGTGGCCGGCGCCGACGCCATCGTCTCGCGGACCGGCTACACCGGCGAGGACGGCTTCGAGCTCTACCTGGCCCCCGACCGCGCGGTGGAGGTGTGGGACGAGCTCCTGGGGGCGGGGCGGGACGACGGCCTGCGGCCGGCCGGCCTGGGCGCCCGCGACACGCTGCGCCTGGAGGCCGGCATGGCCCTCTACGGGCACGAGATCGACGAGACCACCACGCCGCTCGAGGCCGGGCTTTCCTGGGTGGTCAAGATGGGCAAGGGAGAGTTCGTCGGCCGCGAGGCGCTGGCCCGGCAGCAGGAGGAGGGGATCCGCCGCACCCTGACCGGGATCGAGATGGTGGACCGGGGCATCGCGCGGCAGGGCCACCGGCTCCTCTCCGGCGGTGACGAGGTGGGGGTCGTGACCAGCGGGAGCTGGAGCCCCACCTTCGAGAAGGCCCTGGCGATGGCCTATCTGCCGGTGGAGCTGGCGCAGCCGGGCACCGAGGTCCAGGTGGCGATCCGTGACAAGCGTCCGGTGGCGCGGGTGGTGGAGACGCCCTTCTACAAGCGCGACGCGTAGCCGTCCTTTTCCCGAGGAGAGCTTTCGATGTACCCGGATTCCTACCTCTACACCGAAGAGCACGAGTGGCTGTCCGTCGACGGCGACGAGTGCAAGCTGGGCATCACCGACTTCGCCCAGCAGGAGCTGGGCGACGTGGTCTTCGTCGAGCTGCCCGAGATCGGCCGCTCCTACAACGCCGGCGACGAGATCGGCACCATCGAGTCGGTCAAGGCGGTGGCCGAGTTCTACACCCCGGTGGCCGGCACGGTGGTGGCGGTCAACGAGGAGGTCGTGGACGCCCCGGAGAAGGTGAACCACGATCCCCACGGCTCGGGCTGGCTGGTGAAGCTCAAGATGGAGGCCGGGGCCGAGCTGCCGGACCTGATGAGCGCGGCGGAGTACCAGGAGAAGGCCGCGGGCGAGGGCGGGTAGGCGTCGGGGAGGGCGGTGCCCGATCTCGAGGTCAGCCTGCTCGGCATCTTCGGGCTCTGCTGGGTCACCGCCCTGGCCCAGGTTCTGGCGGGCTATCCGTGGGCGGGGGCGGTGCCCCACGACCTCTACAGCCTGTACGCCCTCGCCGCGTTCGGCGGCTGGCTGGCCGGCAACGTCCTGGTGACCCGCCGCGCCGGCCGCTCCAGGATCCAGCGCCGCCGGCTGCTGCTGGTCTACCTGTTCGCGCCGCTGGGTCCCCTCTACCTGCTCCACACGCTGGGGCCGGCGCTCCTCCGGCACCAGACGCCGTTGGCCCC
>JAWWBN010000086.1:0-14308 GCA_033720955.1 Thermoanaerobaculia bacterium
CGTAGTCGAGCCCGCAGCGCTCGAAGAAGGCGATGGAGTGCGGCTGGCCGCCGTGCTCGCCGCAGATGCCGATCTTGATGCCGGGGCGGCTGGCGCGGCCCCGCTGGGTGGCGATCTCGACGAGCTGGCCCACGCCCTCCACGTCGAGACGCTCGAAGGGATCGAAGGGGAGGATCCCCTCCTCGAGGTAGAACGGCAGGAAGCGGCCGGCGTCGTCCCGCGAGTAGCCGTAGGTCATCTGGGTCAGGTCGTTGGTGCCGAAGGAGAAGAAGTCGGCGTGCTCGGCGACCTTGTCGGCCACCAGGGCCGCGCGCGGCACCTCGATCATGGTGCCGATGGGGATCTCGATCTGGACGCCCTCCTCCTCGCGCACCCGGTCGGCCACCCGCGCGCTGCGCCGGCGCAGACGCAGCATCTCCTCGGCGCCGCCGATCAGGGGAACCATGATCTCCGGCTTCGGATCCAGACCCCGGCCGGCCAGGGAGCAGGCGGCCCGGGCGATGGCCTCGACCTGCATGTCGTAGATCTCCGGCACGGTCAGTCCGAGCCGGCAGCCCCGCAGCCCCAGCATGGGGTTGAACTCCGCGAGCTTCTCGGCCTCCTCGAGCACCTGCCGGGGCTCGAGCTCCATCTGGGCCGCCAGCCGCTCGAGCGCCTTCTCCTCTTTGGGAAGGAACTCGTGCAGGGGCGGGTCGAGGAGGCGCACGGTGACCGGCAGGCCGTCCATGGCCTCGAAGATCCCCTCGAAGTCGGCCTGCTGCATGGGCAGCAGCTCCCGCAGGGCGCGGCCGCGCGAGGCGACGTCGCTGGCCAGGATGGCCTGCCGCATCCAGGTGATGCGGTCCTCCTCGAAGAACATGTGCTCGGTGCGGCAGAGGCCGATGCCCTGCGCGCCCAGGGCGCGGGCCACGCGCGCGTCGTGCGGGGTGTCGGCGTTCGTGCGCACCTTCATCCGGCGCTCCGCGTCGGCCCACTCCACCAGCTTGCGGAAGACGCGCACGGCCGGGGCGTCCGACTCCTGCCCGTCCACCACCACCCGCAGCACCTCCGACTCGCGCGGCGTGAGACGGCAGGCGATCACCTCGCCCGTGGTGCCGTCGATCGACAGCGGCTCGCCCTCGCGCACCACGTGGCCGTTGGCCCGCACCTCGCCGCCCTCCTCGTCCACCACCAGCTCCCCGGCGCCCACCACGCACGGCTTGCCCAGCCCCCGCGCGACGATGGCGGCGTGCGACGTCATCCCGCCGCGCGACGTCAGGATGCCGGCCGAGGCGTGCATGCCCACGATGTCCTCCGGCGAGGTCTCGTCGCGCACCAGCAGCACCGGGCCCTCCTTGGCCATCTCGGCGGCGCGGTCGGCGGTGAGGGCCACCCGGCCGCTGGCGGCGCCGGGTCCCGCGGCCAGCCCGGTGGCCATCAGCAGACCATCGTCCACCGACTTCTGCTTCTCCTGGACATCGAAGCCCGGGGCCAGGAGCTGCACGATCTGCGAGCCCTCCACCCGGCGCAGCGCCTCCACCCGGTCGATCAGGCCCTCCTCGGCCATCTCCACCGCCAGCCGGACCGCGGCGAGACCGGTCCGCTGGCCGTCGCGCGTCTGCAGCATGTAGAGCTTCTTGCGCTCGATGGTGAACTCCACGTCCTGCATCTCGCGGCGGTGGTTCTCGAGGGTCCGGCAGACCCGCTTCAGGTCCTCGTAGGCCTCGGGGAAGTCACCCGCCAGCCCGGCGGTGCCGTCGGTGGGCTCGATGGGCAGGGGGGTGCGGATGCCGGCGACGACGTCCTCGCCCTGGGCGTTGACCAGGTACTCGCCGTAGATCCGCTTCTCCCCGGTGGCGGGATCGCGGGTGAATGCGACGCCGGTGGCGCAGTCGGGCCCGCCGTTGCCGAAGACCATCGTCTGCACGTTGACCCCGGTGCCCGAGTCCTCGCTCATTCCGTGGATGCGGCGGTAGTCGATCGCGCGCTGGTTGTTCCAGCTCTCGAAGACGGCGTGGACCGCGCGACGGAGCTGCTCCCGCGGGTCCTGGGGAAAGGGGGTGCCGCTCGCGGCGATGTACTCCTTGAAGGAGGCGGCGAGGTCGGCCAGGGCGCCGGCGTCGAGATCCGAGTCCACCTTCACGCCGGCCCGCTCGCGGGCCGCGGCCAGACGCCGCTCGAAGCCGGAGAAGGGGACCCCCATCACCACGTCGCCGAACATGGTCAAGAGCCGCCGGTAGCAGTCGCGCACGAACCGCTCGTCGAAGCCGCCCGCGATCATCCCCTCCACGATCTCGTCGTTGAGACCCAGGTTGAGGACCGTGTCCATCATGCCCGGCATGGAGAACGGGCCGCCCGAGCGCACCGACAGCAGCAGCGGCGCGACCGGGTCGCCGAAGCGCTTGCCCTGCAGCTCCTCGACCCGCGCCAGGGCGGCCTCGAACTGCTCCTCCATCCCGACGGGGTAGGCCCCGTCGTGGGCGTGGTAGTACTTGCAGACCTCGGTGGTCACCGTGAAGCCGGGCGGCACCGGGATGCCGAGACCGCTCATCTCGGCGAGCCCGGCGCCCTTGCCGCCCAGGAGCTGCTTCTGATCTCCGCGGCCCTCGGCCGTGCCGCCGCCGAAGCTGTATACGTGCTTGGAGTCCGTCATCGGTTCAATCCCCTCGGGAGTCGTCGGTCTCGGCGCCGGCGGCCCCCTGGCCGTGGCGCTCGCGGTGCTCGGCCCGGTCCACCACCATCTCGGTGAGACCGGCGGTCCGGGAGAGCACGCGCTGGATCGACTGGAGAAGCCCCAGCCGGTTGTTGCGGATCTCGAGGTTCTCGTCCATCACGAGGACCTCCACGAAGAAGCGATCCAGAACCGCGGCGAAGCCGGCGATCTGGCGCAGACAGGTGCCGTACTCGCCGGCGGCCTCCGCCGTGTCCACCTTCTCCTTCAGCTCGACAAAGGCGCGGTGGAGGTCGATCTCGGCGCTCTCAGTGAGCAGCTTCGGGTCCAGCTCGCGCTCCGGCTTGTCAACGAGGATCTTCGCGATCCTCTTGGCCGCCAGCACCACCTCCAGAAAGCCCGGCTCGCGGCGCGCCGCGTGCAGCGCCTCGACCCGCGCCTGGAGCTCGGTGAGCCGGCCGCCGCCCACCGCCAGCGCCGCCTCGATCTCGTCGTAGGCGTAGCCGCGGCGGCCGAGGACCGTGCGCACCCGGTCGAAGAGGAAGGCCCGCCAGGAGGCGAGGACCTCGTCGCCGCGCACGGTGAGCCGCTCGCCGTAGAGCTGGAACGCCTTGGCGGCGATCAGATCGAGATCGACCTCCAGCGCCCCCTCCAGGGTGATCCGCACCACCCCCTGGGCGGCGCGCCGCAGGCCGAAGGGGTCCTTGCTGCTGGTGGGCACGAGCCCGAGGCCGAAGATGCCGATCAGGGTGTCGATCCGGTCGGCCAGCGCCACCACCCGGCCGGCGCGGTCGCGCGGAATCGGGTCGTCGTGGGAGGCGGGGAGGTAGTGGTCGTAGACCGCCCGCCAGACCGCCGCCGGGCGCCCTTCGAGACGGGCGTAGACGCCCCCCACGATCCCCTGGAGCGAGGTGAACTCCTTGACCATCTCCGTGGTCAGGTCCAGCTTCAGCAGGCCGGCCGCCTCGGTGGCGTCGTCGCGCACGTCGTCCCAGCCCAGCTCGTCGCACAGAACCCCGGCCAGCTTCTCGATGCGCGACGCCTTGTCCGCGTAGCTCCCCAGCTCCTGGTGGAAGGCCAGGCGCTCGAGATCGCCCTTCCGCTCGGCCAGCGGCACCTTGCGGTCCTCCGAGAAGAAGAAGCGCGCGTCGGCCAGCCGAGCCGCGACCACCCACTCGTTGCCCGAGCGGATCCGGCCCTCCGGGTCGTCGGAGCGGTCCATCAGAGTCAGGAAGACCGGCAGCAGCTCGCCCTTCTTCTCCACCGTGAAGGCGCTCTGATGGTCGCGCAGGCTGGCCTCGAGGACCTCGCGCGGCAGCTCCAGGAAGGCGGGATCGAAGCCGCCGCGGACCACCCCGGGCGTGCCGCAGGTGGCCGTCAGCCGCCCCAGGAGCGCCGGGTCCTGGACCAGCTCGCCCCCCGCCTCGGCGGCCTCCGCCTCCAGGGCCGCCAGGAGCTTCTCGCGGCGGGGGCCGAAGCGGACCTCGATCCGGCGCCGCGACAGCTTGCGGCGGTAGTCGGCCCATCCGCGCACCTTGAAGGGCCGCGGCGAGTGGATCGGATGACCGCAGGTGGTGTCGCCCGCCGCCACCCCGAAGACGTCCAGCTCGACCGGCTCGCCGGCGAAGAGAGCCACCAGCCCGTGGACCGGACGCACCCACGGGCCCGTGGCCGTGCCCCAGCGCATGGTCTTGGGCCAGGGGAGCTCGGCCAGCGCCCGCGGCACCAGCTCCGCCAGGACGTCGCGTGTCGGCGCGCCCACGATCACCCGCCGCGCCGACAGGTACTCCCCCTTCTCGGTGCGGCTGCGACCCAGCTCCCCCACCGCCAGGCCGCACCGCTTGGCGAAGCCGAGGGCGGCCGGCGTCGGCTTGCCGTCGGTGTCGAAGGCGACCGCTACCGGCGGGCCCAGCGCCTCCTCCTCGCGGTCCGGCTCGGACTCCGCGAGGCCGCGCATCACGACCACCATGCGGCGCGGCGTGAAGCCGGTCTCCAGCCGGTCGGGGGCGAGTCCGCGCCCCACCAGGTCCTCGAAGAGACGCCGGGCGAGCTGCTCGATGCCGGTCAGCAGCATCCGCGCCGGGATCTCCTCGCTGCGGACCTCGAGGAGGAGCTCACCCTTGGCCATCGTCGTCCCCGGAAGCGGCCAGCAGCGGGAAGCCGAGGCGCTCTCGGCTGGCCACGTACTCGTGGGCGCAGGCCACCGCCAGCCGCCGGATGCGGCCGATCAGCGCCACCCGCTCGGTCACCGACACGGCGCCCCGCGCGTCGAGCACGTTGAAGAGATGCGAGCACCGGAGCGCCGCCTCGTACGCGGGGATCACGGCCCCCGCCTCGAGGCACCGCGTCGCCTCGCTCTCGCAGCCGGCGAAGCTGGCCTGGAGAAACTCGACGTCGGCGAGCTCGAAGTAGTAGCGGCTCATCTCGGCCTCGTCCTGCTGGCGCACCTCCCCGTAGCTGGGTCCTCCGTCCACCCAGGCCACGTCGTACACGCTCTCCGCGCGCACCAGGAACATCGCCAGCCGCTCCAGTCCGTAGGTCAGCTCGGCGGTGATCGGCTCGAGCTCGAGACCGCCGGCCTGCTGGAAGTAGGTGAACTGGGTGATCTCCATGCCGTCGAGCATCACCTGCCAGCCCACGCCCCAGGCGCCCAGGGTGGGCGCCTCCCAGTTGTCCTCCTCGAAGCGCAGGTCGTGGACCGCCAGATCGATCCCCATCGCCTCGAGGCTGGCCACGTAGATCGCCTGCACGTCGGGGGGCGAAGGCTTGAGCACCACCTGCATCTGCAGGTGCTTGCCCAGCCGGAAGGGGTTCTCGCCGTAGCGGGCGTCGGCGGGACGCCGCGACGGCTGGACGTAGGCGGCGCGCCACGGCTCGGGCCCCAGGACCCGGAGAAAGGTGTCCGGGTGCATGGTGCCGGCGCCCACCTCCAGGTCGTAGGGCTGCTGGACCACGCAGCCGCGCTCGGCCCAGAAGTCGCTCAGACGCAGGATCAGGCTCTGCAGCGAGCTCATGCCGGCGACTCCCCGATCTCCTCCAGAGTGCGCTCCATCACCCGGTAGCTGCGCAGCTCGCGCTGCAGGAAGGCGCGCCGGATGGCGGCGGCGAGCCCCTCCAGCCGGGTCAGGCGCTCGGCCGGCGGCGGTGTCCGGGCCAGCTCGGCCAGCGGCCGGCGACGGATCTCGCGCAGCAGGGCGAGGTCCGCGGCGCTCAACCGCAGGCCCCCCAGACCCTCGCCGCAGCCGGGACAGAGCAGCGCGTCGGCCGAGGCCGGCACCCGGGCGCCCCCCTCTCCCAGCGCCCGGCCGCACTGCGAGCAGCGGCCCAGCTCGGGGAAGATCCCCGAGAGCTGCAGCACCCAGACCTCGAAGTAGCGCGCCACCAGCCGACGGTCCGCGCCGCCCACCAGGGCCTCGACCGTGGCGTCGAGCAGCCGGTAGAGATGGTCGCTCTCTTCATTCTCCTGCGCGAACTCCGTCAGATGCTCGGCCAGATAGCCCCCGAGCAGAATGTCTTCGAGATGTCGTTGGAGTTTCCCGGAAGACCGCACGGTCTCGACCGAGGAGATCCGCACCAGATCCTTCTCGGGCTTCTGGAACCAGGTGACGCGGACTTTGGCCAGCGGCTGGAGCTGGCCGGAGAACCGACTGTATTTGCGCCGCGCGCCGCGCGCAACCCCCCGCTTCAAGCCGTGCTCGCGGGTCAGGAAGCTGACAATCCGGTCGTGCTCTTGAAGATTGACGACGTCGAGGATCTGGGCCTCGGCGGTGTGGAGAGCCATGGGCCCCGGCGGGCCTACCTGACGAGCTGGTGGATGAGGAGGTTGGCCAGCCCGAAGTAGATGACGATCCCCGTGATGTCGTTGAAGGTCGTGACCAGGGGCCCGGCGGCCACGGCGGGGTCGATGCCGAACCGCTGGAAGAGGAGCGGGATCCCCACACCGTTGAACGAGGCGATCACGATCGACAGAAAGAGGGAGACGCCCACCACGGTGGCGAAGGCGGCCACGGAGACCTGGGAGCCGCCCGCCGCGCCGAAGAGCAGCTCGCGCCCCGCCGCCCCCACCGCGGCGAGGAGGGCGCAGGCCAGACCCAGGACGGCGCCGATCTTGACCTGCTGCCACAGGAAGTGGCGGGCGCGGCCCTCGCCCAGACCGACCTGCCCGGTGGCCAGACCGCGCACGGCGATGGTCGATGTCTGGCTGCCGATGTTGCCGCTCATGCCCATCACCACCGGGGCGAAGGCGAGCAGGAAGAGGGTGTCGGCCATCTGCACCTGGAAGTTCTCCATCAGCGTTCCGGCGGCCGCGAGCCCCACCAGGTTGAGCAGCAGCCAGGGAAGCCGGATGCCGGCGACGCGGATCGACTTCTCCTGGTAGACCAGCTCGGTGTCGGTGGTGCCCACCATCTTGAGGAAGTCCTCGGTGGCCTCCTCCTTCACCACGTCGATGATGTCGTCCACCGTGACGATGCCCTTGAGCCGGTTCGAGCTGTCGGTCACCGGGATCGCCAGCAGGTCGTACCGCGACGCCAGCCGCGCCACCTCCTCCTGGTCGGTGTCGGTGTGGACCTTGATGATCGACCGCGCCATCACCTCGGCGATCCGGCGCTCGGGCGGCTCGAGCAGGAGCTGCCGCAGGGAGGTGACCCCCATGAGGTGCCCCGACGCGTCCACCACGTACAGGTAGAAGACGTTGTCGGCGTCGCGCGAGGCCTGGATGTGGGCGATGGCCTCGCCCACCGTGGCCTCGCTGTGGATGGACAGGTACTCCGGATCCATGATCCGGCCGGCGGTGTCGTCCTGGTAGACGAGCTGCGCCCGCACGTCCTCGAGCTCCGAGAGGTCGACGAGCTCGAGCACCTGCTCCTGGACCTCGCTCGGGAGCTCGCCCACCAGGGCCACGGCGTCGTCCACGGCCATCTTCTCCAGCAGCTCGGCGATCTCCTGCTCGTCGAGCTCCTCGAGGATGGCGCGCCGCTGGGGCGGCTCCAGCTCCGTCAGCACCACCCCGGCGCTCTCCGGGTACTCCGCCGTGAGGATCCTGAAGACCAGCACCTGGTGCGCCGGAGTCAGCCCGTGGAGCTGCAGCGCGACGTCCTCCGGCCGGGTCTTCCCCAGCAGATTGGCGATGTGCGCCCGCGCCCCACGGCGCACCAGCCGGCGCAGGGTGGCGCCGAGGAGCTCGGCCCGGCGGGGGGAGAAGGTCGACTCCATGGGGCGAAGATCGTAGCATAGGGCCGGCGCTCCATCAGCCCGTCGCGCCGCGGCGGGCGGGGCCGAAAAGATGCGATTCCACGGACGTTTTTCGCGGCGCCGGTCGGGGTGCCGGACCGCATGGGCGCCCCTCTTCGCGCTCGTGGCCGCCCTGGTCTGCGGATCGGGGGCCGACGCCCAGGTGCGTCAGCTCCGCGTCTCCCAGGTGCACCAGGTCCTCGACGACGAGCAGGTGAGGGTGCGCGCCTACCTGGACCTGGTCGGCGACCCGGCCGGACCCGCCCCGGGCGTCGCGGCCGGCGCCCTCACCGCCACGCTGGGTGAGGAGCCGCTGACGGTGGAGCGGGTGGAGCCGATGCGCGGCTCGGGCGAAGGCGTCGCCTACATCTTCCTGATCGACGTCTCCCGCTCCCTGAGCCGGGCGGAGTTCGATCGGATCGTGGAGGAGATCGAGAACTGGATCGCCGGCCTCGCGCGGGCCGACCGGGCGGCGATCATCGCCTTCGGCGAGCGGGTGCGGCTGGTCAGCGACTTCACCGCCGACCGGGAGGAGCTGGCCGCCGCGCTCCGGTCGCTCGGGCCCACCGACCAACTCACGCTGCTCCACCGCGCTCTCGTCGAGGCCCTCGAGCTGGCCCAGCGGCGCGACCCTGGCCTGCCCGGGCGGCGTGCCCTCGTGGTGCTCACCGACGGCCGCGACGAGGGCAGCGGCCTGACCGCGGACGACGTCCTGGCGCGGCTCCGCTCCGACCCGGCGCCGATCTACGCCATCGGCTTCAGCCGCCTGGGCGAGCCCGAGGAGCGCCGTCGCTATCTCGACCTCCTCCTGCGGCTCGCCACCAACTCGGGCGGCGTCTTCTTCGAGGCCGACCGGGCCGGCTTCGCCGACGCCTACCGCGACGTCCGCGACGCCGTCCAACGCGTCTGGCTGGCCGATCTCCTCTGTACCTCCTGTCCGGCCGACGGGCGAGAGTACCGCTTCCAGGTCACCCTGAACAGCAACGGGCGGGTGGTCTCCGACGGCCAGGCGGTGCGGATCTTCCCACCCCGCCGACCCGCCGCCACCGACCCCGCCCCCGCGCCCGCCGAGGTCCCCTCCGAGCCGGCGGAGCCCGAGCCGGCCGCACCCGCCCCGCCGGAGGAGGAGCCCGGACCCTCCCCGCTGCGGATCGTCCTGCTGGCGGCCGCCGCGCTGGTCGGGCTCCTGCTGCTGGCCATCCTCCGCCGCCTCCTCATGGGCCCCCGCCGCCACGCCTCCGAAGAGCCGGACGGCGACGAGCTCGACCGAGACCTCGCGGAGGAGGACGAGTCGGAGGCCGAGATCGCCGGGCAGGGGATCGACGCGCCGCTGCCGCCGCCGCTGCCGACCCCGGCGGCGCCGCCGCCTCGAGTCCGTCAAGGGCCCCTGCGGCCCCTGCGGCTCATCGTGGTGCGAGGCAGCAAGCCGGGGCGCGAGTACCGGATCATCCTGCAGGACCGCGCCGTGGTCGGCAGACGCTCGACCTGCGACTGCGTCCTGGTGGGCGAGCCGACCGTCGAGCCGGAGCAGTTCGAGCTGCTCCAGCGGGGCGGCAGGGTCTACGTGCAGGACCTGGCCAGCGGCACTCCCACCCTGCTGGACGGCTATCCGGTCGAGGACCGCACCCCGATCGAGAGCGGCGATCTCATCGGCACCGGCGACCTGATCCTGCGGGTGGTCTTCGACTAGACCCGCCTACGAAGCGCCGCCGAACGGCTCCTGCTCCATCCGCGCGAGGAGCCGCCGGTCCTCGCGCCAGTTGGGCTCCTCGCGCACCTTGAGGTCCAGGTAGAGCGAGCGCCCGAGAAACGCCTCCAGATCGAGCCTCGCCGCCGTCCCCAAACGCTTGATCATGGCGCCCCCCTTGCCGATGAGGATCTTCTTCTGGCCCGGCCGCTCCACCAGCAGCGAGGCGTAGATCCTCAGCCGGTCCGGCGGCTCCTCCTGCCAGGCGTCGATCACCACCGCGGTGGTGAACGGCAGCTCGCCGCGCGTGGCCTCGAGCACCTTCTCGCGGATGCGCTCGGCCACCAGGAAGCGCTCGGGATGGGTCGTCAGCAGCTCCGGGTCGTAGATCGGCTCTCCCTCGGGGAGACGCTCCCAGAGCAGATCGAGGAGCACGTCGCACTGGTCGCCGGTCCTGGCGCTGATCGGGACGATCTCGTCGAAGCTTCCGGCGCCGGCGTAGCGCTCGATCAGGGGCAGCAGGCTCGGCTTGCTCACCAGGTCGGTCTTGTTGAGGGCGACGAGCTTCGGCCCGGCGGCCTTCGACACCAGGTCGAGCACGAAGGCGTCGCCCGAGCCGAAGCGCTGGCTCGCGTCCACCAGCAGGCAGACCGCGTCCGCGCTGTTGAGGGCGTCGTGGGCGAACCGCACCATCTGCCGGTTGAGACGGTGGAGGGGGCGGTGCAGGCCGGGCGTGTCGTAGAAGACCATCTGGCCCCGCGTCTCCGAGAGGATCCCCACCAGCCGGTGGCGGGTGGTCTGGGGCTTGTCGGAGACGATGGCCACCTTCTCCCCGAGCAGCCGGTTCATCAGCGTGGACTTGCCGGCGTTGGGACGCCCCACCAGAGCGACGGTGCCGGCCCTAGGCATCTCCGGCCCGCTCCTCGGGGGTCACCCGGGCCACTTTGACCGCCTGGATCCGGCGGTCCTCCACCCCCTCGACCGTGAAGGCCAGCCCGAGCGCCTCGAGCCGGTGCCCGGGCTTGGGCACCGAGCCGAGGAGACCGAAGATGAGACCGCCCACCGTCTCGTACGGCGCCTCCTCGAGGGTCACGCCGAAGAGGTCAGCCAGGACCGGCACCGGGGTCCGTCCGTCGATCCGCCAGCCGCCACCGGGCAGGGCCTCGGTGAGCTCCTCCACCTCCTCGTGCTCGTCCACGATCTCGCCGACGATCTCCTCCAGCAGATCCTCCACGGTGACGAGACCGGCCGTGCCGCCGTACTCGTCCACCACGATCGCCATCTGCAGCGCCCGCGCCTGGAAGTCGCGCAGGAGCTGCTCGAGGCTCTTGGACTCGGGCACCACGTAGGGACGCAGCGCGATCTCCTGCAGCCGCGACGGGCCCTCTCCCCGCAGCGCCGCCAGCAGGTCGCGGATGTGGAGGATGCCGACGATCTCGTCCACCGACTCCCGGTAGATGGGGATCCGGGAGTGGCGCGACTCCAGGAAGAGCCGGGCCAGCTCCTCGAGGCTGCTGTCGGCGGGGGCCAGGACCATGTCGGTGCGCGGAGTCATGACGCTCTTGACCCGGGTGTCGCCGAAGTCGATCAGCCGATGGATCAGCTCCTGCTCCTCCGAGTCGAGGATCCCCTCCCGCGCGCCCACGTCCAGAAAGGCCTCGATCTCCTGCGCCGAGGCGTCGTCCTCCTCCTCGCGGCGCCCCGGAAGGGTCGCGGCAAAGAGTCCCCCGACCACCCAGGCCAGCGGCGACAGGGCGCCGTAGACCAGCCGGTAGACCCACGTCAGCTTGCGCAGCGTGCTCTCCGCGTCGTGCAGGACCAGCGCCCGCGCGGCGTAGTCGCCCACCATGGGCACCGCGGCGGCCAGAACCAGCGCCGCCGGGAGAGGCAGGCCGGCGCCCGCCGGCGGCTCGGCCGCCAGCGCCGCGAGAAGGGCGACGACCCCGACGTAGGCGGCCAGGTGCAGCAGGGCGCGCACCGCCTCGAACCGCGCCGGCCGCTCGTACAGGGCGCGCAGACGCCCCCCGGCCTCCTCCGTCCAGTGGCGCAGCCGGATGGGCCCCGTGCGCTCGAGCCCGGCGGAGAGGAGCTGCAGGAGCAGCGTCCCCGCGACGAGGGCCAGCGGCAGCAGATACGGCGTCGGGGCGTCACTCATCGGCGTCGATCCAGCGCCGCCGGAGGCGACGCTCGAGGCGCAGCATCTCGCCGCCGTCGGTCTCGTGGTCGTAGCCCAGACAGTGGAGCACCCCGTGCAGGAGGAGCAGACGCACCTCGCGCCGAACGTCGTGACCCGCTCGCTGCGCCTGGATCCGAGCCAGCGGATAGCAGACGGCCACGTCGCCCAGATGGGCGCCTTCGGGCGAGGGCTCGCCGGGGAAGGAGAGCACGTCGGTGGGGGCGGGGCGCTGCCGGAACCGCTGGTTGAGCCGCTTCATGGCCCGAGCGCCCACGAGCCGCGCGGCGAAGCTGTCGGCGTCGGGAGCGAGAGCGGCCACGAGCCGGGTCAGCCAGACCCGGAGCCCCGGCATGTCCAGCCCGGGATAGCGGTTCGGGTTCTCGAGCACGATCTCCGGCCCTCCCGGGGCCTCGCGGGCCGGGAGCTCCCGCGTCGCCGCCACTTCAGCTCCCACCGGCGGGCGTGGACTCGGCGTCGGCTGCGGGCTTCCGGCGACGCTCGTGGCGCTCGTACG
Organism: Thermoanaerobaculia bacterium; assembly: GCA_033720955.1. Taxonomy (GTDB): domain Bacteria; phylum Acidobacteriota; class Thermoanaerobaculia; order Multivoradales; family JAHEKO01; genus JAWWBN01. The sequence continues at coordinate 12,260 of JAWWBN010000086.1, forward strand.
CGGTGATGATCTTCTGCACCAGCGGATGCCGGACCACGTCGCGCTCGGTGAAGTGGATGAAGTGGATCCCCTCCACCCCGGCCAGAATCTGCTCCGCCTCGCGCAGTCCCGACACCTTCCCGGCCGGCAGATCCACCTGGGTGACGTCGCCGGTGATCACCGCCTTCGAGTTGAACCCGATCCGGGTCAGGAACATCTTCATCTGCTCGCTGGTGGTGTTCTGGGCCTCGTCGAGGATGACGAAGCTGTCGTTCAGGGTCCGGCCGCGCATGAAGGCGATCGGCGCCACCTCGATGATCCCCCGGTCGAGCATCCGGGCCACCTTCTCGAAGCCCAGCAGGTCGTGGAGCGCGTCGTACAGCGGGCGCAGGTACGGGTTCACCTTCTCGGCCAGGTCGCCGGGCAGAAAGCCCAGGCGCTCGCCCGCCTCCACCGCCGGCCGGGCCAGCACGATGCGACGCACCCTTTTCTCGACCAGCGCCGCCGCGGCGGTGGCGACGGCGAGGAAGGTCTTGCCGGTGCCGGCCGGACCGATGGAGATGACCATGTCCGAGGTCTGCATCGCCTCCAGGTAGCGCCGCTGGCGGAGGCTGCGGGGCGAGACGAGACGCCGCACCGCCCCCAGCATGCCCTCGGCGGAGAAGAACTCCACCAGCGACGCCGACGGGTCCTCCCGCACCACCCGGATGGCGGTCTCCACCTCGCCGCCGCGCAGCCGCTGGCCGCGCTCCAGCAGGATTCCCAGCTCGGAGAGCAGGTGGGCGACCACCTCCGCCTGGGACCCCTCGCCCTCCACCCGGGCGCGGTCGCCGCGGGCGGTCACGGTCACCCCGAAGGCCCGCTCGATCCGGCGCAGGTTCTCGTCCTGGATGCCGAAGAGGGACTCGGTGCCCGAGTCCGGCAGGGTCAGCTCGATCGCGGAGCCGGCAGCCACTCGAAGGATCCTACCAGGGGGCCATGGGACTACCGGCCCGAATAGTCGTAGAAGCCCCGGCCGCTCTTGCGGCCGTAGCGACCCGCGAGCACCATCTGCTTGAGCAGCGGCGGCGGCGCGAACCGCTTCTCGCGGTACTCGTCGAACATGATGTTGGCGATGTAGTAGGTGGTGTCGAGGCCCACGAAGTCGAGCAGGGTGAGGGGGCCCATCGGATACCCGCACCCGAGCTGCATCGCCTTGTCGATGTCCTCGACGCTGCCCACCCCCTCCTCCAGGGCGCGGATCGCGTCCAGGAGGTAGGGCACCAGCAGCCGGTTCACGATGAAGCCGGAGTTGTCGCGACAGTCCACCGGCTCCTTGCCGATCGCGCGGGCGAACTCGTGCGCCGCGGCTACCGCCTCCTCGGAGCTCATGAGGGTGCGCACGATCTCCACCAGCTTCATCACCGGCACCGGGTTGAAGAAGTGCAGGCCCAGGAAGCGGTCGGGACGCTGGGTGGCCATGGCGAGCTGGGTGATCGTCAGAGAGGAGGTGTTGCTGGCGAAGATCGCCGACGGCTGGACCACCTTGTCGAGCTCGCCCAGCGTCTGCCGCTTCACGTCGAGGTTCTCGACGATCGCCTCGATCACGAGATCGCGGTCGGCCAGGTCGCCCATCTCCACCGTGGGGCGGATCCGCGCCCGCGCCGCCTCGCTCTCCTCCTCGCTCATCCGCCCCTTCGCCACCGCCTTGGCCAGCGAGCCCTCCACCCGCTTCATGCCCGCGGCCAGGGCCTCCTCGCCGACCTCCAGGACCACGGTGTCCAGCCCGGCCCGCGCGCACACCTCCACCACTCCGCCACCCATCAGGCCGCAGCCCAGGACACCCACCCGTTCGATGCTCATCTGTCGTCTCCTCTCCTCTCGGCGCCGGCCGTCCGCTCGACGAGCACTCGCGCCGTGTCGTTGTCGGGTCCGCTTCTCAGAATCTCCATCACCCTCGCGCCGGCCACCCGGAAGGGAAGCCGGTCGGCCCACTCCACCACCTTGACCCCGTCGCCGGCCAGCCGCTCCTCGAGCCCCAGCTCCTCCACCTCTTCGGGCTCCAGCCGGTAGAGGTCTACGTGCACGAAC
>JAWWBN010000087.1:0-14119 GCA_033720955.1 Thermoanaerobaculia bacterium
ACGAGCAGGGGGTGCTGCACCGAGACCTGAAGCCGGCCAACGTGATGATCGACGGCCGCGGCAACGCCAAGATCACCGACTTCGGTCTCGCCGGGGCGGCCGACACCCTGTCGAAGGAGGACGTCTTCTCCGGCACCCCGGCGTACATGGCGCCGGAGCAGCTCGCCGGCCGCGAGGTGACCCGGAAGAGCGACATCTACGCCCTGGGGCTCGTCCTCTACCAGCTCTTCACCGGCAGACCGGCCTTCGAGGGCGGGACCCCGCAGGAGATCTCTCGAGTCCGGGAGACCTCCAGGCCGGCCGACCCGGCGACCCTGATCGACGGGCTCGATCCGTCGGTGGGCGACGTGATCCTGCGCTGTCTGGAGCGCGACCCGCGGAGCCGGCCCGAATCGGCTCTGGCGGTGGCGGCGGCCCTGCCCGGAGGGGACCCCCTGGCGGCGGCGCTGGCGGCGGGCGTGACGCCGTCGCCGGAGATCGTGGCGGCGGCCGGCGAGGAGGGCGTCCTCTCCCCTCGCCGGGCGACCGTTCTCCTGGCCGTGACGGGGCTGGCGATCCTCGCCGTCGCCGCCCTGAGCGGCCGCTACCAGGTGACCGCGGTGGTGCCCCTCGACAAGCCGCGCGACGTGCTGATCGACCGCGCCCGGGAGACCCTCGAGGAGCTGGGCACCGGCCCGGAGGGGATCACGGACAGCGCCTTCGGCTTCGACGTGGACACCGATCTCCGCGCCTGGCTGGCCGCCACCGACGCGCACGACCCGTGGGAGCTGCTGCCCAGGGGCCGGCCGGCCCTCGTGCGCTTCTGGTACCGCAGCAGCCCACGGCGGCTTCAGCCCCAGATCGCGCCCTCCAGGGTGAGCTGGTCCGATCCGCCCCGCACCGTCAGCGGCATGACGGCGGTACGGCTCGACACCCTGGGACGGCTGGTGGAGCTGGAGCGCCTTCCGCCGCAGGTGGCGGGCCCCGAGGCGGCCTCCGTCGCGCGGGGCGACCCGGAGTGGGAGAAGCTGCTGGCGGCGGCCGGCCTGGATCCTTCGACCCTGCGCCCGGCGGACCCGGTCTGGTCGCCGCCCTTCTTCACCGATCGGCGCGCCGCCTGGGTCGGCGAGATTCCGGAGCTGCCGGGGGAGGAGGTGCGGGTCGAGGCGGCGGCGTTCCAGGGCGAGCTGGTGTGGTTCCGGCTCATCGGCCCGTGGACCCGGGCCGAGCGCGACCAGGGGAGCCGGGTCACCACCGCGGCGCGCATCAACCAGGTGCTGGGCATCTCCATCTTCCTGCTCGTCTCGGCGATCGCGGCATGGGCGGCGCGGCGCAGCATCCGCGCCGGCCGCGGCGACCTCCAGGGGGCCACCCGGATCGCGCTCGCGCTCGTCGTGGTCCACCTGATCCGCTGGGTGCTGGTGAGCCATCACACCGGCCACATCGGGGCCGAGTTCGGCATGTTCGTGACCACCTCGGGGGTGTGGCTCTTCCAGGTCGCGACCGTCTGGGTCCTCTACGTCGCCCTCGAGCCCTACGTGCGCCGCCACGATCCGCAGAAGATCGTCGCCTGGGCGCGGCTGCTCGCCGGCCGCTGGCGCGACCCCCTGGTGGGGCGCGACGTGCTGGTGGGTGCGGCGATCGCCGCCCTGCTCGGGGTCGCCATGCTGGGCGTGATCCCGGCCAAGCTGGCCCTCGGCCGCTCCCCGCTTCCCTTTCCCTCGTGGACCTCCATCTTCGGTGGGCCCCGCTACGCCCTGGGAAACCTGGCCGACCTCCTTCCCGACGCCCTCACCGGGGGCATGTTCTTCACCTTCCTCTGGCTCCTCCTCTATCGCGTGGCGCGCCGGCCCTGGGCGGCTTCGGTCATCGTCGTGCTGATCCTCGCCACGCAGATGGCCACCCAGGACCCCACGGTGCTCGGCATCGGGCTGGCCGCGGTGATGGCCGTCGCCTTCGTGGCCGTCCTGGCGCGCTTCGGCCTGCTGGCCGTGGTCTCCCTGGGCGGCTTTGTCACCGGCCTGGCCAACGCGCCGCTGTCGCTGGACCTGTCCCAGTGGCAGGTGCGCGGCGGCTGGCTGGTGGTCGCGGCCCTGATCGCGATCGCGATCGCCGCCTGGCGGGCCTCGCAGGGCGACCGCCCCGGGGCGGCAGCCGGAGCCGGCCGGTAGGATGCCCGCCATGACCCCCGAGGATCTCGCGGCGTGACCGTCTGGCCGCGCTTCCGCCGCGACCTCCGCCGTCTGCAGCAGGTCAAGGACCGCCCCCTCCTCCCCACCCTGCTCGACGGCCTCTTTCTGGACAACGGCTTCCAGGCGCTGGCCCTCTACCGCATGAGCCACTTCTTCCAGAGCTACCGGGTGCCGCTGGCGCCCGCGATTCTGCGGCGGCTGGGCAACATCCTGTGTGGCGTGGACCTCGCGCCGCGGGCGCGCATCGGCGGCGGCTGCGTGCTGGTCCACGCCCTCGGCATCGTCATGGGCAGCGACACCCGGATCGGGGAGGACTGCACCATCCTCCACGGCGTCACCCTGGGCGAGGCGCGCTTCGAGGAGCTGGCCTGCCCGCGGGTGGGGAGCCGGGTGACCCTCGGCGCCGGAGCGACCCTCCTGGGCGGGATCGAGGTCGGCGACGACGCCACGGTCGCCGCCGGCGCGGTGGTGCTCGAGGACGTGCCGGCGGGCGCGGTGGCGGCCGGGGTGCCGGCGCGGATCGTGGAGCGGTCGCCCGCGCCCCCGAGCCCCGTCTGAGCCGGCTCAGGCCACTCGCTGCGAGGAGCGCCCCTCGTCGAGCTCGTTCTCGACCGCCTCGACCTCGAGAGGCAGCGGTCCGGCGGCGCGCAGCTCCTCGAGCGCCGACCGCGCCGCGTCCCGGCCACCCTGCTCCAGGATGCAGCGCAGACGGGCCGCGGCGATCGACGGACGCTCGTTGCGCGAGACGATGCTCATGGCCCACTCGAACGCCCGCTGGAGCTCGTCCTCGTCGAAGCTCGACGGCCGGTAGTCGGCGGCGGTCAGCTCGCGCGGCAGCGTCTCCCGCACCCGGAAGACCACCCCGGCCGAGAAGGGCAGGTCGATCTGCGGCGCCAGGTGGTCTCGCAGCCGGTAGTGGATCGGGTGGATCCAGTACTCGAAGTGGTGGCAGAAGTCCTGCTGCAGAAGGTAGGCGCCCGGCATCAGGGCGCCGTAGAACCCGCGCACGATGGCGGCGGCCAGCCGCCAGCTCTTCATGGCGTCCACCAGCAGGAACTCGATCGGTCCGCCCTCCCACGCGGTCTCTTCGAGGTTCGCCTCGTGCACCTCGACCCGCTCCCGCCAGGGCGCGACGAAGCTCTCGAAATCGGCCCGGAAGCTGTCGCCGGGCTCGAGGCCCGAGCGCGCCCGCGTGCCGCGGAGGGTGCCCATCCAAGGCTCCCAGCGGAAGAGGTCGTAGACGTGGATCGAGCGGCGCGACGCGGCGGGCGCCCGGTTTCTCACCAGGCCGCGCGCCAGAGCCACCGTGGTAGCGCCCATCCAGGGGCCGAGATCCACGATCTCCCCCGCGCCGGTGAAGTCGTGGCGGGCGTACCACTCGAGGTAGGCGCGCTCGTGGGACGACGTCATGCGTGGCATGCCGCGGAAGAGCTGACGCGGCAGCAGCAGGCGGTAGAAGCCCGGCCGCGCCGCCCGGAACCAGCGCCCGCCGGTGGCGCGATAGAGCCACCGCTTCACCAGGAGCAGCGGGACGACGGCGGCCGCGGCCAGGAGGCCCGTCGCGCGCTTCGCCGAGTGCAGCGTCCGCCGGATCACCTCTACAGCCCTCGCTCGGAGGCTCCCCCGATTCTAGCCGGGACGGGCGCGCCGCCCAGCGGAACCCGTCACTCCACCCGGCGGGCGCTCTAGACGCCGTCGCGGAGCAGCTCGCGGTAGAGGTCGGCGGTCTCGAGACAACTGTCGCCGGCGTAGTCGCCGCCCAGGAAGGCGAAGGGCAGATCCCCCTCCCATTCGACCCCCAGCTCCACGTCGTGGCCCACCAGGTCCCTGCGCACCCATTCCACCCCGCCGCCGGCGGGAAACACCCCCAGGCGACGCTGGGCCTTGGCCGCCAGCGTCCAGCGGCCCAGGAGGTGGATCAGCCGGAGCAGCGGTCGCCTGCGGCGGTTGAAGTAGCCCACCACCGGGAACTTGGCGACGGCGAGAAGGGCCGTCGCGCCCTCCGACTCCCGCGCCGTGAAGAGCCATCGGTGGTGGCAGTATCCCAGATAGTGGCTCGACTCCACGTTGGAGAGCTCGGTGTGCTTGGTGGGGGTGGCGACGTAGCCCGAGCGGGAGATGCGCTGCAGCTTCTCCACCACGAAGGCGGGGTCCCGCACGTCCTCCAGCACGTGGCTGCAGATCGAGATGTCGTACCGCTGCCCGCTCGCCTCGATCTCGGCCCAGACCTCGGGGGCGCAGATGTCCCCCACGAAGACCCGCTTCCCCGTGTCGCCCGGCCTCAGATCGACGTAGGCGTCGACCTGCTCGTCGGCCCACGGCTTGTAGCAGCCGCCCACGTCGATCACCTTGAGAGAGGGATCCTCCGCCCGGCGGGCGGCCAGCCGCCGCAGCACGCCGTCGCGCAGGACCGAGACCGGAGCGGCCTCGGCGCGGGTGATGGGCATGGAAGGTGGACGGCCGGGGCTCGGCCGGTCAGGCCGCCGGGCCCTCGAGATACGACTCGTGCACCCGGTTCCAGGTGAAGTCGCCCACCAACCGCTCGAGAGCCGCGGCCGGCAGCAGCAACCGGGCGGCGTGGGCCAGCTCGGCGTCGAACGGGCGGTTGCAGGCCAGCCAGCAGTCGTTGCAGTGCAGGTACTTCTCGTGGATGGCCAGGGTCTCCGGCGCATTCCAGATCTCGCCGATCGACTTCTCGTAGAGGTTGCCCAGCACCAGGCTCTTCTGCTGGCAGAGGTGCACGTCCCCGTTGCCCATCACGTAGACCTTGGTTCGCACGTTCCAGCAGGGGATCTTGACCTCGCGCTCCATCCACGGGTTGTGAAGCCGCATGAACTCGTCGAGATACGGCTCGTGCTCCTCGGGGATCTTGCCGCCCGGCTTCGAGGTGTCGAAGAACTCGGGGTTCTGGTAGGCGCCCACGAAGAAGCCCACCCCCTTCTCGCGGCAGAGGTCGCGCACCTGCACCAGGTCCTCCACCGCGTTCCAGGGCGTGATGCAGTAGCCGACGAAGATCTCGGTCTCGTGCTTGAGCTCGTCGATGATGCCGATGATGTTGTCGGCGCAGTCGATGCCGCGCACCTTCTTGTAGGTCGCGCCCAGCCCGTCGAGAGACATGTAGAGGTGCGGGATCTTGAAGTCGCGCACGGCCTTGACGAGCGGCTCCGGGTACATGCCGTTCGACAGCACCATGTAGTCGCGGCCGCGGAAGAGAGCCAGGATGTCCCGGTACCGGGGGTGGTCCAGGAACTCGCCGCCGGTGAGCTCGAAGTAGGTGTCCGAGGCGATCACGGGATCGTCGAGCATGGCGGCGATCACGTCCACGTCGAGGTCGTGGTTCACCTTCTTGTTCCAGATCAGGCAGTGGCGGCAGCGCGAGTTGCAGCGGTCGGTCGCCAGAAGGCCCACCACCCGGAGCTTGCGACGCCTCACGTCGAGCGCCTTGCCGACGCCGTCCTTCACGACCTTCAGTCGCCGAGCGAGCTTCGATTTCGTATTCATGGGGTGGGAGGGGGCGCGGGACGCGCCGTCTCGGGAGGACCCGCAGTATAGCAGCCGCCCCGTCGGAGAGCGGGCCCCGGCCTCCTACTCCGCCGCCGGTGCCGACGGCTCGCGGAACTCCGCGTCCAGGCGGTGCGAGGGGTCGTCGGTCTCCCAGCCGGACGGCAGGGGCAGGCCGTCGGGCCACCACCCCCGGGCGTCGTCCACCACAGGCGGACAGGTGGCGCGGATGCCCAGGTCGTCGAGCATGGGGTGGTCGGCGATCAGGGTCGGCACCGTGAGCTGGGTGCTGTCGCAGAGCGGCGCACCGCAGCGGTAGGCGGGGCTGCCCAGGGCCATCGCCGCCCCGAGAGCGACGGAGAGAAGGGCCACCCCCCCGGCGAACCGGTGGGTCGTCCCCGGCGATCGCCCCTCCAGGAGGGCCGCCGCCCCGAGCGCCACCGGCAGCACCGCGACGTGGACCTGGCTCAGCAGGCCGTGGCCGGTGACGTCCACCGGCGAGAGCGCGAAGACGACGACGGCACCCGCGAAGGACCAGCGGAGGAAGTTGCCGAGCCACTCGCGCTCCTCCCCCTCCCCCGCGAAGACCGTCCACCTGCCCTCCGAGCGCCGCCACAGACGGGCGTTGGCCCAGAGGGCGAAGAGCAGGGTGGGCACCACGAGCAGCCGCAGCGGCCCCTGCACCCAGCCGACGGCGTCGAGGGCCGGTCCGCCGAGGCCGGAGAAGTCCAGGCACGCCATCGACCGGTTCATCCCCGGGCCGCCGAAGCGGAGCCAGTTCATCACTCCCTGGAGGATCGGCACCCCCGTCACGATGCCGTGGCCGATCCCGGACTCGGAGGCGGGCAGACGGGAGGGCTCGGCGACCATCGCCCGTGCCCACGGCACGAGGGTCAGGGCCACGGCGCCGGCCGCCAGGGCCACGCCCCCCAGATGCAGACGCAGGTGCCGCCGCCACCAGAGGAGGCCCGTGGCGGCGATCAGCAGGCCGGCCGACATGTGGAGCTGGGCGGCGATGCCCAGCGAGGCGATGTGAAGAAAGGAGAGACCGAGGCGGGGTCGGCGCCGCAGCCCGTGGGCGGTCGCCAGATGCACGGCGCCGAAGAAGAAGAGCAGGTTGGGGTTCCAGAGGAAGCCCGAGAAGAAGACGCGCCAGGGGCCGAGCCAGTAGAGGACGGCGAAGAGCAGCAGCTCGACGGGGTTGAGGACCCGCCGCAAGGTGACGAACAGGAGCAGATAGGCCGCCACGTGGCTGGCGACGATCAGCAGCACCGGGGCGCGGTGGTGCTCCCAGACGAAGAGGGGCAGCCCCACCAGCAGGCTGGTCACCACGCCCGGATGCTGCCCGCCCCCGGTGGCCCAGACCCCGAAGGGCACGAGCTCCCCCTCGGAGACCAGCCGCCAGCCGCGCGCCAGGAGGTTGTACTGGTCCACCGTGACCTGGCTGCGCGCCGCCATGAGCGCCGAGAGGGCGAGGCCGGCGGCGAAGATGACCAGGTGCCATCGGCGGTAGAGGCGCACGCCCCATCTTCCCATGCCGGTCGGGACGAGACGCCGCGGCCGTCGGGGGCCTCTCGATCCACCGGGGTCATCCCACCGTCGCGCGACGCGGCCAGTGCGCGGCGTCTTCCCGGCCGCGCCGCCCCGGGCCCACCCGCTGCACAGCCGTCGCCCAGGCGGTTGACTACGATTCCCGGATGAAGGAGCGCGCCCCCCTCCCGATCGCCGCTGCGCTGGCTCTGGCCGCCCTCTGGGCGGCGCTGCCGCTGCCGGCGCAGACGCTCGACGACGCCCGCCAGCTCCACCGGGCGGGCGCCTCCCGGGAGGCTCTCGCGGCGTACGACCGCGTGGCCGAGGAGAGGGCCGCCACCGATCCGGCCGCGGCCGCCGCCGCCCGCAACAACGCCTGCGTGATCCACAACGGCTTCGGCGAGTACGAGGAGGCGCTGCGGGCGTGCGAGCAGGCGTTGACCCTGCGTCGCGGCCTGGGCGACGAGCTGCGGCTGGCCCGCACGCTCAACAACCTCGCCATTCCGCAGCAGAACCTCGGCGACTACGACGGCGCGCGAAGCTCCCTTCTCGAGGCGCTCGAGATCAACACCCGGCTCGACGACCCCCTGGCCCGGGTGCTCAACCTCTCCAACCTGGGCGCCCTGGCGACGCTGCGGGGCCGGTACGGGGAGGCGCTCGAGCTCCACCTGGAGGCCGGCGACCTCGCCGCGGCCCACGCCGAGAAGCCGTGGTCGGCGGAGCAGCGGGTCGTGGCCACCATCAACCGCGGCGTGGTGCTGGAGCGTCTGGGCGCCTTTCGCGAGGCGCTGGAGCTGTACCGCGGTCTCGTGCAAGCGCCCCCGACCGATCTCACGGATCGGCGGCGGGCGCAGCTCAAGCTCAACAGCGGCGTGATCTATCGCAATCTGGGCGACCCTGTCCGGGCCGTCCGGGAGTTCGAGGAGGTGGCCGCGATCTTCCGCGAGCTCCAGGATCCGGACGGTCTCTCCAACGCGCTCCTGAACCTGGGCCTGGCCCTGCATCTCGATCTCGAGCGTTGGCCGGAGGCCGAGGCGGCGTATCGCGAGGCGCTGGCCATCGCCACCCGGCACGACAACCGGCCGGAGATGATCCAGGATCTCTTCTATCTCGGGCACTTTCTTCTCGAGCGCGGCCGGCTGGCGGAGGCCGAGCGGATGTACGAGCGCTGTCTCGAGGTCGCCGAGGCGAGCGGATCGACGGAAGGTCGCTGGTCGGCGCTGTCCGGCCTCGGCGACATCGCCGCCGCCCGCGGCGACCTCGCCCTGGCGGCCCGGCGGCTCGGGGAGGCCATCGACCAGATCGAGACCGTCGGGGCAGGCCTCGGGGAGCCGAGCCTGGCGGGGGGCTTCTTCGGCGAGAAGCGGCCGGTCTACGCCGCCGCCGCCCAGGTCGAGGCCGATCGGCACCGCGCCGACCCCGACGGCGGGCACGACGAGAGGGCCTTCTCCATCGCCCAGCGGGCCAAGGCCCGGGCCCTGCTCGACGCCCTGGGAGACCGCCGCTGGATCGCGGCGCCCCTGACCGCCGAGGAGCTGGCGGACGGCGGCACGGGACGCCCCCTCCTCGAGTACTTCCTGGCCGAGCGCGACCTGCTGCGCTGGACCCTGGGCCCCGGCGGCCTGGAGATGAGCAACCTCGGCCCCGCCGCCGGCATCACCGAGCGGACGCTACGCCTCTACCGGCTCCTGGAGGAGGGCGAGGCCCCCCCACCGGAGCTCGTCGGCGACCTCGCCGCCGACCTGCTCTCGGGCGCGCGGCTGGAGTCCGTGGCCCCGGGCGGCCTGCACGTCGCTCCCGACGGCCTCCTCGACCGCCTGCCCTTCGAGATGCTCCCCCTGACGGGAGAGGGAGCCGCCGCCCTGGGCGACCGCTTCGACGTGAGCTACGTGCCGAGCGCTTCGACCCTCGTCTGGCTGCGCGAGCGGCGGAGCCGGCGGGGTGGGCCGGACCCCGCCGCCGTCGCTCTCCGGGGCTTCGCCGCTCCGGAGCTGCCGCTCGACGACAAGGGGTCGGCCATCGCCCGGATCGGCGAGCGGTTCTCACTGCCGCCGCTGCCCGCGGCGGCGGCGGGCCTGGAGACGCTGGCGCTCAGGATCCCCGGGCGCCGACGGCTCCACACCGGTGGCGACGCCAACGAGGACGTCTTCCGCGCCACGGCCCCGGAGAGCGCGCGGATCGTGCACCTGGCGACCCACACCGTGGTCGACGAGCGGCCGGGGCGAGGCGCGGCCGTGCTTCTCGCCCCGGGCGCCGAGCACGACGGCATCCTCGAGCCGCGCGAGATCGCCGGCCTCGACCATCGCGCCCGGCTGACCGTGCTCGCCTCCTGCCGCAGCGCGCTCGAGAGCGGCAGCGGCGGCTCCCTCTCGGCCCTCACCGGCGCTTTCCTCGCCGCCGGCTCCGAGGCCGTCGTCGCCACGCTCTGGGACGTCGGCGACACCGCGACCGCGGCCTTCATGGAGCAGTTCTACTACCGGCTCGGGCGCGGCGCGGAGCCGGCCGTGGCCCTCGCCGAGACCAAGAGACGTCTGCGCCGCGACCGCGACTGGGGGGCGCCGCACCTGTGGGCCGGCTACGTCCTCGTCGGAGAGGCTCCCGCCGTCGCGCCTCGTCGCTTCCCCGGGCCACGGGCGATCGGGGTGGGCGGGCTGCTGATCGCCGCGGTGCTGATCGCCCTCGCCTGGCGCCTCCGCCCGGACCGCCTTAGTCGTCGTCGCGAGTGAAGCGCAACGAGCCGTTCTCGAGCTCGAAGGGCAGCAGGCGGCCGTCGGGAGCGACGAAGAAGGTGAGGGACGGATCGATGGCGAGCGGCGAGCGCGTCCCCGGCCGGACCCCCCGCGAGGTCGGGAGCCTGATCGACAGGATCTCCCCGGGCACCCGGTTCCAGCTTCCGTCGCGCGAGCGGAACTCCACCAGCACCAGGCCGGGCGTGCTCAGGTCGGCCTGGAACCGGCGTCTGCCGTGCTTGCGGCTCATCTTCACCCGCGGCTTGCCGGAGGCGATGGCCGGATCGTAGACAAAGCCGATCTGGCCGCTGGACATGGCCACGGGCTCGTAGGTCTCGACGCCCAGCTCGGCGCGCCGGCCCGGAGCGATGCGGTCGCCCTCGGCCTCGGCCAGGTAGGGGTCCGACGGCCGGCGGATCCGCAGCTCCCCCCCGCGGGGCTCGAGACGCACCGGCCGGCCGCGATCGTCCACGAGCGCCGTGTTGGCCAGGTCGATCTCGATGTCGAAGCGCTGACCGGGGGCCAGGTCGGGGCTGACCCGGAAGTAGATCACCGCCAGGGGCCCGTCCCTCCGGTTGATCGTCCCCGACTCGGACGAGAACTGGACCACGATCGTCTGGCTGGCGCCGTCGATCTCCAGGGAGGCGTCCGCCCGGCCGTCCCGGCGCTTCGCGAACACGGTCACGCCCTCGATACCGGTGAATGGGCTCGCGGTCCGCGCACCGCCCGACCGGGCGCGGAAGCAGACCTGCCCCTGGCTGATCGGCTTGCTGGCGTAGGTCCGGAGGACGATCGCGGCGAGCCCCGAAGGCGCCGCATAGGCGTCGTTGACCCGCAGCGTGAGCTCGTCTCGCGCGGCGACCGGGGGCGAGACCAGCAGGGCGGCCCCGAGGGCGATCCCCGCCCAGCCGAGCGTCCGAGCTCTCTTTCTGCTCTGTCTCATTCTCGATCCTCCGGCCCGAGCCCGCTCTCCGGCGCTGCGATCCATCGGAAGCGGGCCGGCTCCGACCCGGCGAGCCGCGCGCCGTCGGCGTCGAGGGCCTCCACCCGCCAGAAGTATACGACCCGCTGGTCCAACCGCTCCCTAACTGCCGCCGGGGGCGACAGGGAGGCGCCGACGGCGGTGCCGCTCCAGAGCACGGCGTCGTCCACCGCGCTCAGGGTCAGGCGGTAGGAGACGGCGCCCTCCACCTCCCGCCAGCGGAAGGTCGCGGGCGGCGCCGGGACCTCTCCCAGCGGCGCCACCGGCACCACCCGGGCGCCGCGGAGCACGTCGCTGGCCGGCGGGTCGGGCAGGGGGGGAGCGCCACCGCGATAGAGGAGCAGGACCGCGGTCGAGACCGCCACCAGCGCGGCGGCGGCCAGTGCCAGGAGCTGACGCCTGAGCCGGAACGGCAGGATGCGCCCGGCGGAGCGCCGCGGGATGGCCGAGCCGCCCCGGCTCTCGCCGCCGAGCCGGGCGAAGAGGCGCGCAAGGGCCTTCTCGGCGTTCGGATCGGGGATCGGCGGCGCCTCGTACGCGGCCGCCAGGTCGCGCTCGGCGGCGCACGCCGGGCAGACGGCGAGGTGCCGCCGCACCCTCTCCCGCTCGTCGTCGGCCAGTGCCGCCCACTCGGCCTCCAGGAAGAGCTCCGGCGGAGGACACTCCTCCCGCCCGGCGTACGCCAGCCTGAGCCACTCCGCGATGCTTCTCGGACTCCTCATCCTGGTGTCACCTCAGTTCGCCGTCTGTCTCTTCAGCCAGGGACCGAAACGGCGGTGTAGCCGGCGGCGGCCGCTGACGATGTACGCCTTCGCTCCCGAGCGGTTGCGCAGACCGAGCAGATCGGTGATCGCGGGCAGAGTCAGCCCGTCGACGTAGTGGAGGTAGAGCACCTTGGCCTCCAGCGGCTCGAGGTCCCGCGCCATCGCCCGGCGCAGCTCGCGGCCGAGCTGGCGGGTGCCCGCGCGCTCTTCGGCGTCCGGCGCCGGGTCCACCGGCTCGGCGACCGGTCCGGACTCCAGCGATACCGTGGGCCGGCGGCGGGCGGCCACGCCGCGGTTCACCGCCACCCGTCTCGCCACCGTGTACAGCCAGGTGGTGAATCGGCTCTGGCCCCGGAAGGTGTGGATTCGCTCGTGCACCCTGAGGAGCACCTCCTGGGTGAGGTCGGCGGCGTCCTGCTCGCCGCCGCAGAAGCGTCGGCACCACGACCAGATCCGCGGATAGACCCGCCGGAAGAGCACCTCGCGGCAGGCCGCGGCGTCGGGTCGCCCATCGCGGATCGCGATCACCAGCTCTTCGTCGCTCCAGGTCGTAAGCGCCATCGACCCCCCGGTCGCCTCGGTGCCCACCCTCCCCTCGCGCCCTGCCCCCAGCCCGCCGGCGGCCGGCGGCGTCGGCCGGCCGACGAGCCTATCGGAAGGTCCGGGCCCGGGGGGTGTCCACATCCTGCGGCCGACGTCTACCTGAGCTGCAAGGTTCCCGTGAGGGGACCCACCTGGACGACTTCGCCGCCGTCGAGCTCGGGGAAGTTGCGCGGGAAGCGCCGGTCGCGGTCGTTCCCTCCGGCGGTGTCGTCGTAGTCGAGCTCGCCGACGCCCAGATCGTCGATCAGGAGAGTGCCCACGACGACGCCCGACACCATCACGTCGAACATCTGGCCCGCCCGGGCCCGCTCCACCTCGACCGAGAACTTCCGCCGCGCCTGGTCGAGGCGGTGACGGAAGGTGACCTTGCCGACCATCGGCCCGGCCGCCTCCCGCGGCCCGCGCAGCCGCGACTCGAGCCGGAGCTCGCTCGCCGCCAGCGCCGCCCCGGCGCTCAGAGCCGTGGCCAGGATCCAGCCCAGAACCAGCACCGCCGCCTTCGACCTTCTGATCATCTCTCGTGCCTCCTGTCGTTGTTTCGGTTCGTGCCGCGGCCGCTTCCGCCGACCGCCCTTGCCCACTGAGACAGCTCCGGGAGGGGGCGGGAACAGGAATCCGGCTCCCTCGCGGCTCCCCGCGCCCGCCTCGCTCCCGGGTCCGCGCCGGGCAGCCGGGCCGCCCGGCCCGGATCGGCGCACCGGGAGCCGCCCTAGTCGTCGATCTGCAGGGTCCCGAAGAGCGGCCCCACCTGCACCAGCTCGCCGCCGTCGAGCACCGGGAAGTTGCTCGGGAAGGGCAGGTCTTCGTCGTCGTCCGAGTCCTCGTCCGAGTCGCCGTCGTCGGAGTCGCCGTCCGAGTCGCCGTCGGAATCGACGTCCGAGTCCCCGTCGGAGTCCACATCCGAGTCCGAGTCGGAGTCGAGGTCGGAGTCCGAGTCGGAATCGACGTCCGAGTCGGAATCGACGTCCGAGTCGGAGTCCACATCCGAGTCCGAGTCCACGTCCGAGTCCGAGTCGTCATCCGAGCCGGAGCTGCCCGAGCCGCGGCCCCTGCCCGAGCTGGCCGGCATCGAGCCGGCCTCGTCGTCGAGCTGGAGCTCGCCGCGCCCCAGCGCGTCGATCTCCAGCGTCCCCACCAGCTCCCCCGCCACGAGCACGTCGAACAGATCGCCCGGGTTGCCGTTCTCGACCTGGACCTGGAACTTGCGCCGGGTCCGAGCCTCTCGGAGCCGGTAGTCCGCCTTCCCCTTGAACAGGTCGCTGCCGGCCTGCGGACCGAAGAGCCGCGCCCGCAGACGCAGCTCGTCCTTCGCCTCGGCGAGCCCCCCCATCAGGACGAGCGCGGCGAAGAGCCCCAGCCAGATCGTCTTCTTTCGGAACACACCTCTCATCGTCGATCCTCCCCTGTCTCGTGGTCTTCGGTTCGTCTAGAGGCGGGGCCGCCGCGGACGAGCGGCCCCGTCAGCCGCTGGGACAGCGGCGACCCGGCCGCGGGAACAGGAGAATCGGGTCAAGCTCGCCGGCGGCCCCGGCACGGCGGCGGGGAGGCTCTCGAGACGACCGTGTCCTGCTCGAAAGCAGGCAGGTCGGGCACGAAGTCTCGGATGGCGGCCCGCGCCCGTGGCCCGGCGGGCGAGCGGGGGAGATCGCGCGGCAGCGGCCGACGCGCCAACCGGTGGTGCGAGGCCGATGGGCGAAGATCAGGCGAACCGCGAGAGGAACCGGGAGAGGGGGAGACGGACGGGAGAAAACCGGCTGGCGTGGCGGATGGGACGCCAGGCCAGCCGGAGACCCCGTTACCGCTTGGTCGCGCTACGGGGAGCGCTCTTGGGGCTCGACG
>JAWWBN010000088.1:0-14034 GCA_033720955.1 Thermoanaerobaculia bacterium
GGTGGGCGCGGCGGCCGGGCCGTCCGGGGGCGCTGGAAGGGGGTTTGCAGCGGCGGGGCGGGAGACGCCGGCCGGTTGACCGGCGTCCTCGGCGGGCCCAGAATCGCCGGGCCCCGTCCGCTCGACTCCCCGGAGGTTCCATGCGCCCTCTCCGCCCTCTCGCTCTCGCCCCGCTGCTCGCCCTCCTCCTCGCCGCCCCGGCGCCGGCCGCGGAGCTGCGCGTCCACTACCGGGCGCTCGAGAAGATGATGCTCGCCAAGGCGTTCGACGCCGAGGGCCGGCTCTATCTCCAGCCGGCGCTCACCTCGAAGTGCCGGTACGTCTACATCTCCGATCCGGTGGTGGGGGCGGCGGACGGGCGGCTGCTGGTGCAGGTCCGGTTCCACACCCTCCTGGGGGTGGAGTTCGCCGGCCAGTGCCGGGGCGCCGGGGACTCCTTCCCGGCCGTGATCTCCGGCGTGCCGGTCTACCGCGACGGCGAGCTCAGGCTCGACGCGGTGCGGGTGGACACCGAGGGCCGGGCCTACGGCGAGGCGGTCAAGCCCATGGTGGACTCGCTGCTGTCGGAGCGGCTCATCTTTCCCCTGAAGCAGCGGATCGAGGAGTCCAGCGAGATCGTCTGGCAGGAGACCGGGGCGCGGATGTCGGTGCCCCGGCTCGAGATCGGGGAGATCCAGCTGGGCGAGTACGAGATGCGGGTCGAGTTCGACTTCCGCATCGTCTTCCGGTAGCGGCGCCGGGCCGAGGTCACGACCCCGGTTCGTCGTAGCGGGCGAACCAGGCCAGGACGTGGGCCACCTTGGCGATGAGCTGGCTGGGGCGCCGGGCGATGCCGTGGGAGGCGCCGGGGATCCGCACCAGGGCCGCGTCCACCTCGCGCAGCTTGAGCGCCTGGTAGTACTGCTCCGATTCCGACATGGGGGTGCGGTAGTCGGCCTCGCCGGTCAGCAGCATGGTGGGGGTGGTGACCTTGCCCACCAGCGACAGGGGGGAGCGCGACCAGTAGGCCTCCGGGTCCTCCCAGGGAGGCGCCGGGAACCAGTACCGGTGGAAGAAGTTGTAGGCGTCGGCGGTCAGGGCGAAGCTGGTCCAGTTGATCACCGGCTTGGCCGAGACCGCGGCGCGGAAGCGGTCGGTCTTGCCCACCGTCCACGCGGTCAGCACCCCGCCGCCGCTGCCCCCGGTCACGAAGAGCCGCTCCGGATCCGCCAGGCCGCGCTCGACGACCGCGTCCACCCCGGACATGAGGTCGTGGTAGTCGTCGCCGGGATAGGCGTGGTGGATCAGGTTGCCGAACTCCTCGCCGTAGCTGGTGCTGCCCCGCGGGTTGACGTAGAGCACCACGTAGCCGGCGGCGGCGTAGAGCTGGACCTCGGCCGCGAAGCGGTCGCCGTAGTCGGCGAAGGGCCCGCCGTGGATCTCGAGGATCAGCGGGTAGCGCCGCTCGGGGTCGAAGCCGGGGGGCGTGGCGACCCAGCCCTGGATCCTGCGCCCGTCGGCCGACGACTCGAACCAGATCTCCTCGACCCGGGCGAGCTCCTTGGCCCCGAGCAGGTCGTCGTTGAGACGGGTGAGGCGCCGGGCGCCCTCACCCCCGCGCCGCCCGGCCGCGACGTCGGCGGGGTGGTCGGGGCGGGTCATGGTGTAGGCGAACCGGCCGCCCGGCGCCACCGAGAGATCGCCGCTGGCGTAGGGTCTCCCCAGGGAGAGGCCGCCCACGTCGGAGGCCAGCTCGGTGACCCGGCCGTCGAGGGTGACGAAGGCGATCTTGCCGTTGCCCAGGTCGTCGTAGCGCACGAAGAGGCCGGAGCCGTCGGCGCTCCAGGCCGCCTCCTCCACGTCGCGGTCGAGCGCCGCGGTCACAACCTGGGGATCGGAGCCGTCGCGGGCCATCACGTAGAGGCGGGTGACCTGGTAGCCCTGGAAGCGGTCGTCGAAGCCGAGATAGGCCACCCGGGAGCCGTCGGGGGAGAGCCGCGGCGCCCGGTCGGGACCGAAGCGGTCGGTGAGCGCCCGGATCCCGCCGTCGCCGAGGCTCAGCTCGTAGACCTCGCTGTTGCGCGGCTCGTGCTCCCAGCGGGCGTGCCGGTTGGCGGAGAAGAGGAGGGTGTCGTCGCCGGCCCAGGCCACGACGCTGTCGTGGTGGAAGTCGCCGGAGGTCACCTGCCGCGGCGTGCCCCCCTCCGCCGGCACCACGAAGAGGTGGGTGAAGCCCGGGTCCAGGAAGCCGGCGCCGTCGGCGCGGTAGATCATCGTCTCGATGACCCGGGGAGGCTCGGCCCACTCGGCGCCCTCCGGCTTCTCGGGCATCTCGGCCATCGGCTTGCGGGCCGCCGGCACCCGCATCGAGAAGGCGACCCGCCGCCCGTCCGGCGACCAGGCCACGTCGCCCGGCGACTCGGTCAGGCGGGTGATCTGCGCCGTCTGGCCGGTGTCCATCCAGCGCACGTGGAGCTGGGTCGCGCCGCTGGTGCTCGACACGTAGAGCAGCCTCGTGCCGTCCGGCGACCAGCGCGGCGACGAGTGGTTGCCGCCCCCGGTCACCAGCGGCCGGTGGTTCGAACCGTCCCAATCGACCACCCAGATCTCGGCGCGGCGCCGGTCGGCCATCTTGTCCATGCCGTTGCGGACGTAGGCGACGCGGCGGCCGTCGGGGGAGATCCGGGGGTCCGACGCCCATTCCAGCTCGAAGACGTCGACGGGCGTCAGCAGGGGGCCGGTGTCCGCCGACAGCACGGCCGGGGTCACCAGCAGGGCGACGAAGAGGACGCAGGCTCGAGGTCTCATGGGGCGGCTCCGTTCTCGGGACGGTCGATGGACGGGTGCCGCATGATAGCCGGCCCGGGTGACGCCTCCCGCCTCCAATTCGCGTAGAGGCGGGCGCCACGACCTACCCGCCGGCCAGGTCTTGGAAGTTCTTGACCAGCCCCACCACGGTTGCGATCAGCCCGGCGAGCGCGCCCACTCCCTGGAGCAGGATCAGCGTGTCGTCCTGCGCGAGCTGCCGCAGCCGCAGCCCGTCGAGTCGCTCGAGAGCCATGGGGACCTCCTTGCTCAAAGCGGCCGATCGCCGCAGACGGCGGCGGAGCTCGAGACGGGCCTCGACGTACGACCAGATCTGGGGGAAGAGGAAGACCAACCCGGCGAGCACCGCCACGAAGCCGATCACCGCAAAGAAGATGGCGAGCGTGGCTAGGGTGAGGTACCCCACCAGGACCTCGTAGCTCGCCGCGAGCAACCAGAAGAGCAGCATGGCCGAGTACCGCCGCAGAGTCTGCTGCAGCATGTCCGCGGCGTCTTCGAGCCGGTCCACGGCACCGACGAGCCTCGCCGGCTCTTCGGCCTCCTCCAGCTCCTCGCGGAGCTCCTGGATCCGCCGGCTGGAGCGGACGAAGGCCCTGCGCCCCGCGAGATAGGTGACCCCCAGGACCGGCACCAGAATGATGGAGAAGTTGATCAGCGAGTACGGGAGATAGGCCAGGTAGGGACGCCGGTAGAGCTTCCACTCGAGCTCCCTCCGGAGTTGGAGGTCCGTGCCCTCGGCTCCGCGCAGCACCTGCCTCTCAGAGAACTCCCTGCCCCAGTCTCCCCACCATTCGCGCTCGTCAAAGTAGTGGTGCCAGAACTTGGAGTGGTTCCCGGCGAGCTCGTTCGGTGCCTTTTCGAGGTGGTACCAGGTCACCACCCCGCCCACCACGAAAGAGATCAAGAGGAGGATCACGATCGGCCCCCGGTTGCGCTGGAGGCCTTCCCGCCCCGTGCCCAGCATGTCCTCGAAGAAGCTCTTCTTGTAGACGAAGCCGAAGAGGTAGACCACCCACACCAGGAGCAGGAGGCTGCGCCCCACCTCGATCAGGCCACCCCAGGGAACGAGCTTCCCGCCCTGGTCCCGGTGGAGGTCGGCCGCCTCCTCGCCCCTCCCCTTCAAGGCGAAGCTGAAGTCCGCCTGCCACGCCGGGCTGGTCACCCCGGGCAGGTGATGAGCGGAGAGCACCGAGACCGCGCTGATCACGGCGAGCACTCCTACGACGACCATGAGCCGACCCATTCGAGGTCCCCTTGCTCTGGGCGGACAGTTCGACCTGTTGGACGGACTTGTCCGGCATTCTACCTCCCCGGGGGAGGGGCCCGGCTCTGGGCGAGGCGAGCGGCGGCGAGAAGCCCGGCAAACGCGGTGGCTAGCCCGCCACCGCCACCGCTTCGGCTTCGCTCGCCGCGACCGCCGGCTGGACCTCGTCCAGCTCCACCGAGACCAGGCTGGAGACGCCGCGCTCCTGCATGGTGACGCCGTAGAGGGTCGAGACCTGCTCCATCGTGATCTTGTTGTGGGTGATCAGGATGAACTGGGTCTCGGCGGACATCTTCTGCAGCAGCGAGACGAAGCGCAGGGTGTTCAGGTCGTCGAGCGGGGCGTCCACCTCGTCGAGGATGCAGAAGGGCGACGGCTTGGTGCGGAAGAGGGCGAAGAGGAGGGCGATGGCGGTCAGGGCCTTCTCGCCCCCCGACATCAGCAGGATGTTCTGCAGCCGCTTGCCCGGCGGGCGGGCGACGATCTCGATGCCGCTCTCCAGCAGGTCGTCCTCGTCCAGGAGCCGCATCTCGGCGGTGCCGCCCTCGAAGAGCCGGGTGAAGGTGTCCTTGAAGTGCTCGTTGACCTCTTCGAAGGTGGTGGAGAAGCGCTCGGTGGAGGTCTGGTTGATCTCGCGGATGGTGGCCTTCAGCCGCTGGACCGACTGGGCCACGTCGGCCCGCTGCTCGGTGAGGAAGGCGTGGCGCTTCTCCTGCTCGTCGTACTCCTCGGCCGCCAGGAGGTTCACCGGCCCCAGCCGCTCCAGCAGCCGGCGCATCTTCTCCATCTCCTCCTCGAGCTCGTCGATGGGGCCCTCGAGCTCCGGCGGCTCGTCGGGGGGCGCGCCGCCGAAGGCCTCGCGATAGCTCTCGAGCAGGTGCTCGGCCTCGCGCTCCTGCGCCGCCGCCTCCACCCTGAGCTCCGAGAGACGGTCGCGCGCCGCGTCGCGCTCGGCCCGGCGGCTGTCGAGACGGATCTCGTCCTCCTTCAGACGGGCGCGGCCGGCGTCCCACCTCTCCTGTGCCCCGCGCACCGCCCGCCGGGTCTCCTCGCGACCCTCGAGCGCGCTCTGCAGCTCCTCCTCGGCCGCCGCCATGGCCTGCTGGATCTCCCCGCGGCGGGACTCCAGCCGCTCCGCCTCGTCCTCCCAGGCGGCGAGCTGCCGCTCGATCTCGTCGCGCTCGCGCCGGGCCCGCCGGAGCTCGGCGCGGTGGCTCTCCAGCCGCTCCTCGGCCAGCTCCAGACGGCCGCGGCGGCTGGCGCCGGAGGTGCGGGCGGTCTCGCGGTCCGACCGGGCGGCGTCGATGCGGTCCTGGGCCTCGTCGAAGTCGGACTCGAGCCGCTGGTTGAGGTCCACCGCCCGGGCCAGGTCGGTCTCGAGACCCGCCGCCCGCTCGGCCACCAGGGCGATCTCGCGCTCCAGCTCGGCTGCCTCGGCCGCCAGGGTCTCCCGCTCCACCGTGAGCCGGCGCTCCCGCGCCGCCAGGTCCTCGTGCCGCGCCCGGGCCACCGCCAGCTCTTCGCGCAGCCGGCCCATCCGGGTCTCCTCCGCGGCGATCACCGCCCGCTGCTCCTCGCCGGCGTCCTCGCGACGGGCGATGCGGGCGGCCAGGCTCTCGAGCTCGGCGTCCACCGGCGGGATGGCCGCCGCCACCTCCTCCAGCTCGTGGGAGCGGGCGAAGACGCCGGGCCGGGCCTCCTCGCCCTGCACGTGCACCAGCCCCGCCAGCGCCCACACCCGATCCCGTGCGATGAACGCGATCCCCGGGTGCTGGGGAGCCAGCCGCACGGCGTCCTCGGCGGTGTCCACCAGGTAGGCGGGGGGCAGGGCCGAGGCCAGGTCGGGGGCGAGCTCCAGGGCCGCCGCCAGCGACGAGCGGATGGCCGGATCGCTGGGCACCGCGGAGGGAGCGCTGCGGGCGCGGCGGTCGATCAGGTGGGCGGTCAGCTTCCCCGGGGCGAGCGCCTCCGCCGCCTGCAGCGGACCGCTCTCCCGGGGCACCAGCACCGCCTCGCCCAGCCCTCCCAGGAAGAGGTCCAGGCTCGCCTCCCAGCCGTCGGGGGCCCGCAACTGGTCGAAGAGGAACTCGGGCTGCGGCAGACCCGCGTCGTGGAACGCCTGGGCCACGTCCTCGCGCCGCTCGCGGTGGGTGCGGTCGAGCTCCGAGAGGACCTCGCGGCGCCGCTCGAGCCCGGCGCGACGCCTCTCCACCTGCCGCAGCGAGGCCTCGAGCTCGCTCTTCTCGGCCGCGCTCCGGGCCAGCGCCTCCCGGCGGGCGGCCAGCCGCTCGTCGCCGTCGGCCACCTGCTTCTCGAGCGCCGCCACCGCCTCCGCCGCCGCGCGGGCGCGGGCCGACTCCTCCTCCAGCTCGCCCAGGGTGGCGGCCAGGTCCTCTTCCACCTTGCGCCGTTTGAGCTCGCCCTTCTCGAGGTCCATCTGCTCGCGGTGCAGACGCCCCCGCAGGCCGTTCAGATCGGCCACCGTCGAGAGGAGGCTGGCCCGGAGCTTCTCCAGCCGCTCCGACTCGTCGCTCACCCGGCGCTCGACGTCCACGATGCGGCGCTCGTCCTCGCTGACCTCCGACGCGGCCCGCTCGCGCTCGGCGGCGAGCTCCTCCTCGCGGCGGCCGAGCTCCTCGAGACGGGCGACCAGCTCCTCGCGGCGGGCGCGGCGCAGCCGGTCGGCCTCGCGTCCCGCGGCCACCCGTTCGGCGATCTCGTCCAGGCGGCGGCGGGAGCCCTTCAGGAACTCCTGCTTGCCCTCGATCCGCGCCGCCAGCTCGGCGTTCTTGCGGTGGAGCTTCGAGAGGGCCTGGTTCTGCCGGTCGAGCTCCTCGCGGGAGGCCGCCAGGTCGGCCTCCTCCCGGTGCAGATGAGCCGTGATCTCGGCCTCGCGGGCCGTCTCCTCCTCCAGCCGGGCGGCGAGGCCGGTCCGGGTCTCGCGCAGCGCCGCCCAGCGCCCCTCGAGGATCTGCCGTTGCAGAGCCCGGAAGCGCTCTTTGCGGGCTCCGTAGCGGCGGGCGGCGTTGGCCTGGCGCTTCAAAGAGCGCAACGAGCGCTCGACCTCGGAGACGATGTCGTCCAGCCGCGCCAGGTTGGCCAGCGCCTCCTCCAGCTTGATCTCGGCCAGCCGGCGGCGCTCGCGGTAGTGGGTGATCCCCGCCGCCTCCTCCAGAAGGCGGCGGCGCTCCTGCGGCTTGCCGGAGAGGATGGTGCCGATCCGCCCCTGCTCGATGACCGAGTAGGCGCGCACCCCCAGCCCGGTGTCCATGAGCAGGTCCCGCACGTCCTTCAGCCGCACCCGCTTGCCGTCCAGGAAGTAGGTGCTCGTCCCGTCGCGCGTCAGCCGGCGCCCGATGGTGACCCGGTCGCCGTCGCCCTCGCCGTCGCCGCGCAGCAGCGAGAGGTAGACCTCGGCCATGCCCAGCGGCTTGCGCTGGGCCGAGCCCGAGAAGATGACGTCCTCCATCTTGCCGCCCCGCAGCACCTTGGCGCTGCGCTCGCCCATCACCCAGATCATGGCGTCGGCCAGGTTGCTCTTGCCGCAGCCGTTGGGCCCCACGATGCCCGTCATGCCGCCGCCGAAGTCGAGCTTGACGGGGTCCACGAAGGACTTGAATCCGGAGATCTCGAGCTGCGACAGGCGGTACATGGACGTTTTGGACCGACCCCAATCGGTTGCGCAGACTGTATCAGGGGGGCGCAACATCTGGTAGCGGGTGCGGATTGACACCCCCGGCCGCGAAGCGTACGATGCCGCGGATTCGGAGTCGAGGGGTGAGCCGAGAACTGAAGCCGCGAGAGACGGTGCTCGACGGGTCGCAGATGGCGCGCGTGATCCGCCGGATGGCGGACCAGATCGCCGAGATCCACCGCGGCGTGGAGCGGGTCCTGCTGATCGGGATCCGCACCCGCGGGCTGCCCCTGGCCGAGCGTCTCAAGAGGGAGATCGTCGCCTCGGAGGGGGTCGAGGTGCCGGTGGGCGCCCTCGACATCACCCTCTACCGGGACGACCTCTCCACGGTGGCCTCGCAGCCGGTGGTGAAGTCCACCGAGCTGCCGGGCAACCTGGACGGCGTCGCGGTGGTGCTGACCGACGACGTGCTCTACACCGGCCGCACGATCCGCGCGGCCCTCGACGCGCTGATGGACTTCGGGCGGCCGCGCTCCATCCGTCTCGCGGTGCTGGTGGACCGCGGCCACCGCGAGCTGCCCATCCAGGCCGACGTGGTGGGCAAGCGGGTCGAGACCGCGGCCGACGAACTGGTGGAGGTCCGCTTCACCGAGGTGGACGGGGTGGACCGGGTGGAGATCCTGGCGCCGGAGGGGGGATGACCGAGACGGTCTGGGCACGGAAGGATCTGCTGGGGATCGCCGAGCTGTCGGTGGAGGAGATCGAGCTCATCCTCGACACCGCCGAGTCGTTCGTCGAGGTCTCGGCGCGGCCCATCAAGAAGGTCCCCACCCTGCGCGGCAAGACGGTGCTCAACCTCTTCTTCGAGCCCTCCACCCGCACCAGCTCCAGCTTCGAGATCGCCGAGAAGCGCCTCTCCGCCGACTCGATCAACTTCAGCGCCGCCAAGTCGGGGCTGGTGAAGGGCGAGAGCCTGGTGGACACGGCGCTCAACCTGCAGGCCATGGACCCCTCGATCATCGTCATCCGGCACCAGCACCCCGGGGTGCCCCACATGCTGGCGCGACGGGTCGACGCGGCGGTGGTCAACGCCGGCGACGGCGCCCACGAGCACCCCACCCAGGCGCTCCTCGACGCCTTCACCATCCGCAAGGCCAAGGGGAGGATCGAGGGCCTCAAGGTGGCCATCGTGGGCGACATCGAGCACAGCCGGGTGGTGCGCTCGAACGTGCTGCTGCTCACCAAGATGGGGGCCCGGGTCACGCTGGGGGGGCCACGCACCCTCCTGCCGCGCCGCCCCGAGGCCCTCGGGGTGCCGGTGGCCCACACCCTGGAGGACGCCATCCGGGGCGCCGACGTGGTGATGATGCTCCGCGTGCAGCTCGAGCGTCACGCCCGCGCCCGCTTCCCCTCCACCAAGGAGTACTTCGACCTCTTCGGCCTGACCCGGGAGCGCATGCGCCGCGCCAAGCGGGACGCGGTGATCCTCCACCCCGGCCCCATGAACCGCGGGGTGGAGATCGCCAGCGACGTGGCCGACGGCAGCCACTCGCTCATCCTCGACCAGGTCGCCAACGGCGTCGCCATCCGCATGGCGGTGCTCTACCTGCTCTCGCGAGGAAGGTGACGATGCCCGGTCTGCTCCTACACGGCGGCCGCCTGGTCGATCCCGGCCAGGGGGTGGACGGGCAGCTCGACCTGCTGATCCGGGACGGGAAGGTGGCGCGGATCGGCGAGGGCCTCAAGGGGGGCCGCGGGGTCGAGCGCTTCGACGCCTCCGGGCTGGTAGTGACGCCGGGTCTGATCGACATCCACGTCCACCTGCGCGAGCCGGGGGAGGAGTACAAGGAGACCGTCGAGAGCGGCTGCCGGGCGGCGGCGGCGGGCGGCTTCACCGCGGTAGCCTGCATGCCCAACACCCGCCCGCCCAACGACAACCGTTCGGTGACCGAGCACATCCTCAAGGAGGCGCGGCGGGCGGGGCTGGCCCGGGTCTACCCGATCGGCGCGGTGAGCAAGGGCCAGAAAGGGGAGGAGCTGGCCGAGGTGGGGGAGATGGTGGACGCCGGGATCGTCGGCATCTCCGATGACGGCTTTCCGGTGGCGAGCGCCGAGCTCATGCGCCGCGCTCTCCTCTACGCCCGCCACTTCGACATCCCCGTCATCCAGCACGCCGAGGACCTCGACCTCTCCGGCGACGGGGTCATGCACGAGGGCGAGACCTCCGCCCGGCTCGGTCTGCCGGGGATCCCCGGGGCCGCCGAGGACGTGATGATCGCCCGCGACCTGCTGCTGCTGGAGGAGACGGGCGGCCGCTACCACGTGGCCCACCTCTCGACCGCCCGCAGCCTGGAGCTGGTGCGCGACGCCAAGCGCCGGGGCCTGCCGGTGACCTGCGAGGTGGCGCCCCACCACTTCCTGCTGACCGACGAGGAGGTGGCGGCCACCGGCTTCGGCACCCAGTGCAAGATGAAGCCGCCGCTGCGCTCCGAGGAGGATCGCCAGGCGATGCTCGAGGGCCTCGCCGACGGCACGGTGGACGCCATCGCCAGCGACCACGCCCCCCACCTGGACGAGGAGAAGGAGGAGCAGTTCAGCGCCGCGCCCTTCGGCGTCGTCGGGCTCGAGACCACCCTCTCGCTCTGTCTGGACCGGCTGGTGCGGCCGGGGCTCCTCTCCCTGCCGCGTCTGGTGGAGCTGCTCTCCACCGGGCCCGCCCGGGCTTACAACCTGCCCGGCGGAAGCCTGGCGCCGGGCAGCCCGGCCGACGTGACCCTCCTCAGCCTGAAGCGGACCGTCACGGTGAACCCGGCCCGCTTCCGCAGCAAGGGCAGGAGCACCCCCTTCGCCGGCTGGAAGCTCCGCGGCCGCCCGGTGCGCACTCTGCTCGACGGCCGCTGGGTCGAGCCCTAGGTCGATGGCCGAGGACCTTCTGGCGGTCGCGGTCGAGGCCGCCCGCGCCGGCGGCCGGGTGCTGGCCGGCTACTTCCGCGACCCCTCCATGGAGGTGGAGGCCAAGGCCGCCCACGACCTGGTCTCGGAGGCCGACCGGGCCAGCGAGGATGCCGTGCTGGGCACGATCCGCGACGCCTTCCCGGATCACGAGATCCTCTCGGAGGAGGCGGGCTGGGTGGGCGCCGCCGGCGGCGGCCGGGAGCACCGGTGGATCGTGGACCCGCTGGACGGGACGTCGAACTTCGTGCAGGGGCTGCCGGTCTTCGCCGTCTCGGTGGCCTGCGCCCGCGGCGACCAGATCGTGGCCGGCGCGGTGCTCGACCCGCTGCGCGACGAGCTCTTCACCGCTACCCGCGGCGGGGGCGCCTTCCGCAACGGCCGGCCGCTCGCCGCGTCGTCGCTCGAGGGGCTGGAGGGCAGCTTCCTGGCCACCGGCTACCCCTTCCGCTCGCGCGGACAGCTCGACCTCTACCTGGCGGTGTTCAAGGAGCTCTTCCACCACGCCCGGTCCATCCGCCGGTGCGGCGCGGCGGCCATCGACCTGGCCTACACGGCGGCCGGCATCTACGACGGCTTCTTCGAGTTCCGGCTCTCGCCGTGGGACATCGCCGCCGGGGCGCTGCTCATCGAGGAGGCGGGCGGCCGGATCACGGATCTGGACGGCGGACCGGGCTACATGGGGCCCGGCAACGTGCTGGCGGGGGGCCCGCGGGTGCACCCGGAGCTTCTGCGGCTCGCCGGCCGGCACGTCAGCGAAGCGGTCCTGGCCGGGGGGTAGGCCCGGTGTGGCGGGGTCCGCACGGCGGCGCCAGCCGGCGTGCTACTCTGCGCCCGGGACCGATGACCAGACCGGGCAAGAGCGGCGACGGCGCGCCCTATCTCGAGGTCCAGATCCATCCGCACGACATCCGGCGGAAGGTCTGGTACCTCTTCCTGACCCGCCGCCAGGTGCGCCGGGCGGCGGCGGGGCTGGCGGCGTTCGCCCTCTTCCTGGCGGCCAACCTGGTCGTCGCCCCCGGCGTGGTGATGCGGCTGGCGAGCCGCGGCCAGTACCGGGCGCTCCTCTCCGAGCGCCAGACCGAGGGGGAGCGGCTGCGTCTCCAGGTGAGCCGCCTCGGCGAGCTGCGGGAGACCAGCGAGGCGCTCCACCTGCGGATGAGCCGGATCTACCTGGCCTACGGCCTCGAGCCGGCGGAGGAGTCGTCGGGCCAGGGGGGCTTCCCCTTCGTCGCCGACGCGGTCCCCGAGTCGATCTACGCCGACTCCATCCACCACGGCGGCGAGCTGGAGGCCGGCATCCGCGAGCAGCTCCGGGTGCTCGAGACCTTCATCGACGAGGTGCGCGAGTTCGAGCTGGCGCACGGCGACCAGGTCCGGACGACGCCGTCGGTGTCGCCGCTCAAGGGCAGCTCCTTCGTGCTCACCAGCCCGTTCGGCAACCGCCGGAGCCCCTTCACCAAGCAGATCGACTTCCACCCGGGAATCGACCTGGCCGCGCCGGTGGGCACTCCCGTCCACGCCGCGGCCGACGGGGTGGTGGTCTACGCCGGGCGCTACCCCCTGAAGGAGAGCGTCTCCTGGTGGCGGTACGGCAACCTGGTGGCGGTGCGGCACGGGAGCCTCTTCATCACCCTGCACGGCCACTGCGACGAGATCCGGGTGCGCACCGGCCAGAGGGTGGAGCAGGGCGAGGTGATCGCCACGGTGGGCAACACCGGCTGGAGCACCAGCCCGCATCTGCACTACGAGGTGCGGCGCCGAGACGAGGAGGGCGAGTACCGGCCGGTGGATCCGCGGATCTACATCCTGGACCACCGCTGGCGGGACGAGGAGCGGCTGCTGGTGCGGGCGCGCCGCGCCCCCGACCTGGCCGAGTACGAGCCCCTGCCGCGGATCATCGGGCGGCGCTCGCAGGGGGCGAGCCCGTGAAGCTGGGCTCGTCGGACCGCTCGCCGACCATGATCATCCCGAGCGGCACGGAGATCCAGGTGGACGTGCACGGCCAGCTCTCGATCCGCACCCCCGGAAACCTGGTCATCCAGAGCTCCGGCAACTACTCGACCCTCGAGTCCAAGACCGGCTCGATCCGCATCGAGCCGACGGCCCGAGTGGAGGCGGTGGAAGTGCGCTGCGCCGAGACCTGCTTCATCGAGGGGAGCCTGACCGCCTGGCGGGTGATGGCGCGGGCCATTCACCTGGAGGACTCGGCGCGCGCCAACATCGTGCTGCAGGAGGCCGACCGGCTGGAGGTGGGGACCGCGGCGCGGCTGGTGGGCAACTTCGGCTCCGAGAGCGAGCTTTTCGGCCTCTTCTCCCGCTTCGCCGACCAGCTCCGCTCCATGCCGCTCTTTTCCGAGCGCGAGGAGTCGCGCCGGCTCGGGCGCTCGGACCGCGGCCTGCTGCCCGACCGCGGCCGCGAGGGGGAGGGGGACGGCCGGCGGCGGGTGGAGGTGGAGACCAGCCCCCTGCCGCCCGAGCCGGAGGCCGAGCCGCGGCGTGCCCCCTCCGTCAACCCCGACGACCTTCCCGACCCGCTCTTCTTCTCGCTGGTGATCCTGGAGCGCGAGTTCGGCCGTCCTAACTACGGCCCCACGTCGCAGCGGGTCCTGGAGGAGCTGATCAAGCTGCTCCGCGAGCGCGACCTCGACACCCTGCGGGCCACCTACCGCACCCTCTTCGGCAAGATCGTCGAGCCCGGCAAGGACCTCCAGCGCGTCTACGAGATGATCGGCGGCTGGTTCCGAGGCTAGACGGTGGTGACGCGGATCACCTCTTCGAAGGTCGTCACCCCGGCGGCGAGCTTCTGCAGAGCCGACTGCCGCAGCGTCCGCATGCCGCCCTCGACCGCGGCGCGCTTGATCCGCGGGTGGTCGGCGTCGGCCACCACGAGCTCCTGGATGCGCTCGTCCACCGGCAGGATCTCGAACACCCCCGTGCGCTCGTAGTAGCCGGTTCCACGGCACTCGAAGCAGCCGCCGCCCACCTTGACCCGGGCCCGCTTGCCCTGCGGCAGGGCGAGACGCAGCGCCGCGGCCTCCTGCGGGGTCAGGTAGTGCTCCTGGGTGCAGTGGGGGCAGACCTTGCGCACCAGCCGCTGGGCCATCGCCCCCACCAGGGTGGAGCTGATCAGGAAGCGCTCGATCCCCAGGTCGGCCAGCCGCGTGATGGAGGAGGCGGCGTCGTTGGTGTGCAGGGTGGAGAAGACCAGGTGGCCGGTGAGCGCCGCCTGGACGGCGAGCTGGGCGGTCTCGGCGTCGCGGATCTCGCCCACCATGATCACGTCCGGGTCCTGACGCAGGATGGATCTTAATCCGCTGGCAAAGTTGAATCCGATTTGGGAATTGATCTGTGATTGCTGAATGAACGGAAGGCGGTA